>WGNW01000035.1 GCA_016124315.1 Alphaproteobacteria bacterium | reverse complement strand
TGCAGACCGCCTACCTGATCGCCGAGGTGATCGCCATTCCGCTCACCGGCGTGCTGACCCGGGTGCTGTCGCTGCGCGGCGTCTTCTTCGTGTCCGTCGCCCTGTTCGGCGCAGCCTCCCTGGGCTGCGCGCTGAGCGCCGGCTTCGACACCCTGATCGCCTGGCGGGTGGTGCAGGGCTTCGCCGGCGGCCTGCTCATCCCGCTGGTCTTCACCGCCGTCTTCCTGCTGTTCCCCGACCGGCTGCAGGGCCTCGCCACCACCATCGGCGGCGTGCTGGCGGTGCTGGCGCCCACGGTCGGGCCGCTGGTGGGCGGCTGGATCACCCAGACCTGGTCGTGGCACTGGCTGTTCCTGGTGAACGTCGCGCCGGCCGTGGTCGTCGCCGCGGCGACCCTGTGGCTGCTGCCCCGGGATCCGTCCGACCCGGGCCATGCCAGGACCATCGACGTGCTGTCGCTGACGCTCATGGCCGTGGCGCTGGCGTCGCTGGAGATCGCCCTGAAGCAGGCCCCGGACGAGGGCTGGGCCTCCGGGCTCGTGCTCGGCCTTCTGGCCCTGAGCGCAGCCTGCGCGGCGGGGTTCGTCCGGCGTACCCTGTCGCGCGGCAGGCCCCTGGTCCGTCTCGCCCTGTTCGCCGACCGGGACTTCGCGGTCGCCTGCTGGCTGAGCTTCACCCTGGGCGCCGGCCTTTACGGGTCGGTCTACCTCATGCCGGTCTTCCTCGGCTTCGTGCGCGGGCACGGGCCGCTGGAGATCGGCACCGTCATGCTGGTGACGGGCGTCGCCCAGCTGGTCTCCGCGCCCGTCGCCGTGGCGCTGGAGCGACGGTTCGACGCGCGGCTGCTGTCGGCCTGCGGCTTCGCCCTGTTCGGCGTCGGGCTGGCCATGAGCGCCTTCGAGACGCCGCGCACCGACTTCGCCGGGATGTTCTGGCCCCAGGTGGTGCGCGGCTCGGCGATCATGCTCTGCCTGCTGCCGCCCACCCGCCTCGCCCTCGGCCGGCTGCCGCCGGAGCAGGTGGCCGACGGGAGCGGGCTGTTCAACCTGATGCGCAACCTGGGCGGGGCCATCGGCATCGCCCTCGCCGACACGGTGATCTACGGCCGCGCCGCCGGCCACGCCGCTGCCCTCGGCCACAAGCTGATGGAGGGCAGCCGCGAGACCGCCGCCTTCGTCGGCCTGCCGCTCAAGTTCTTCCACGACAAGCCGCTGCAGAACGTCGACGCGGCCGCCATGGACTTCGTCCGGCCGCTGGTGGAAAAGGCCGGCACGGTGATCGCGGTCAACGAGGCCTGGGCGCTGCTCGCGGGCTTCATGCTGCTGGGGCTGCTGGCGCTGCCGCTGGCGCGCCGCCGCTGAGGAATTCCGCACGCCCACCCGGACATTCTGCGCAATTGCGTTCGGCTCGCAACGGGCGTAGGGTCCGCCGCGATGGTGCCCTTCGGGGCTTCAAAGGGAACACGGAAGGGCTTTCCGCCCCGGCCGTGGCTGTCCCCGCAACTGTGAGCGGCGAGTTCCGATGCGTATGACCACTGGGGCGTTCAGTCCCGGGAAGGTGCATCGAAGCGAAGACCCGCGAGCCAGGAGACCTGCCATCACGTCGTCCTTCCGGCTACCGGGGTAGTGGGTGGAGCGGTCTTCCGCCGTGGCGACACCTGTAACGGGTTGTACGCCACCGGAGCCGCAGATGGACGCAGATCGTCCCGCACAACGCAGAAAGAAGCGCGTCGGCGCATGCGGCGTCCCTGTCCGTGCAGCCCATGGATCCCCGTGGCTGTGGAGGAAATCGATGCCGGGACAAAAAATCAGGACATGCCTTTCCCTTGCTCTTGCCGCCGTCGCCCTGGGCGGGGCGCCGGCCCTGGCGGCGGACGGCCTGCTGCCGGGCGACACCGTGTTCGTCAGCGGAACACGGACGCCGGCGATGGCCTATACCATCGGCAGCGCCATTTCGGTGCTGACGCTCCAGGACATCGAGCAGCGGCAGAATCCGGTGATCTCCGACCTGCTGCGCAGTGTCCCCGGCCTGGCGGTCAGCCGTTCGGGCGGCCCAGGGCAGCTCACCCAGATCCGCATGCGGGGCGCCGAGGGCAACCACACCCTGGTGCTGATCGACGGCGTCCAGGCCAACGAACTCAATTTCAACGGCGAGTTCGACTACGCCTCGCTGCTGGCCGTCGGCATCGAGCGCATCGAGGTGCTGCGCGGCGCCCAGAGCGCCCTCTACGGATCGGACGCCATCGGCGGCGTCATCAACATCATCACCCGCGGCGGCCAGCCCGGCTTCCACGCCGAAGGTGCCGCCGAGGGCGGCTCGTTCGGCACCCGTCAGGTCACGACCCTGGTTTCCGGCGGCTCCAAGCGGGTCAACGGCGCGCTGTCGGCCGGCTATTTCGGCACCGACGGTATCAACCTGTCGCACTTCGGCAGCGAGAAGGACGGCAGCCGGATTCTCACCGTGGCCGGCAAGGGCAAGGCCGACCTGACGGACAATCTGCGCATCGACGGCGTGTTCCGCTACATGGACTCCCACACCCGGACGGACTCCGAGGACTTCTCCTACCCGCCGGACGCGACCCAGGGCCTGGTCATCGACACCAACGACAAACAGCGGAACCGGCAGTTCTACGGCCGTCTTCAGGCGGGGCTGTCGCTGTTCGACGGCGCCTGGGAGCAGCGTGCCGCGGTGTTCTACGCCGACACCAAGCGCCACTACATCAACCCCATGGAAGACCTTACCGGCAATTCGGGCTCCCGGCTCAAGTTCGAGTACCAGACCACGGTCAACTTCGAGACGCCGTCGTTCGCCGGCGCCGAGCACCACCTGACGGCCGCCTTCGAGCGCGAGCAGCAGCACTTCCGCAACTTCGGCGCCGTGCCCGACGCGGCGGAAAACCAGCGCCGGTCGGAAAGCCAGGACAGTTTCATCGGCGAGTATCGGGTGGGATTTGCCAAGCAGGTGTTCCTGTCGGCGGGCGTGCGGTACGACGACAACAGGCTCTTCAAGAACGCCACGACCTATCGCCTCGCCGCAGCCTGGCGCATTCCCGGCGCCGGCACGCGGCTCCACGCCAGCCACGGCACGGCCATCACCAACCCCGGGTTCTTCGAGCTGTTCGGCTATTATCCCGCCTATTTCCTCGGCAATCCCAACCTCAAGCCGGAACGGTCGCACAGCTATGATGCGGGTATCGAGCAGGCCTTCTGGGATGGCGGGCTCACCGTCGACGTCACTTACTTCAATGCCGACCTCCGCGACGAGATCGTCACTCTGTTCGATTCCGCCACCTTCCTGACCACCGTGGACAACCTGTCGGGCAAGAGCCACCGCAAGGGCCTCGAGCTGACCCTTTCGGCCGATCTGGGCGACGGGCTCACCCTGGGTGGCAGCTACACCTACACGCGGGCGCGCCAGCCCGACGGACAGCCGGAGGTGCGCCGGCCCAACCATACCGGCAACCTCAACCTGAACTACGCGTTCGCGGCGGGCCGCGGCAATCTCAACCTGGATGTCTCCTACAACGGCAAGCAGCTCGACAACGAGTTCGTCGACGCCACGCCGCAGACCGTGGTGACCCTCGGGGACTACGTGCTGGTGACGCTGGCGGCAAGCTACAAGATCACCGACCGGGTGGAGATCTACGGGCGCATCGAGAACATGCTCGACCAGAAGTACGAGGAAGTGTTCTCCTACCGCTCGCCCGGCATCGGCGCGTTCGGCGGCGTGCGGGTGACGCTGGGAGACTGACGCATGGGGACGGCGAGCGGACGCGCGGTGGTGATCGGCCTGCTCGCCGTGCTCGTATCCCTGCCGGTGCACGCCGAGCCGGCGCGCATCGTCTCCATGGGGCTGTGCACCGACCAGCTGGTGATGCTGCTTGCGGACCCGGACGACATCGTGTCGGTCCACTGGGTCACCCAGGACGCCGATGATTCCGCGATGGCGTCCCGGGCGGCGCGCTACGTCGCCAACCACGGGCTCGCCGAGGAGGTGCTGGAGCTGCGGCCGTCGCTGGTCTTCGCCGAGGCCACCAATTCGCCACTCGCCATCGCCATGCTGCAGCGCCAGGGCATCCGGGTCGTCACCGTGCCCGTCGCCAACACCTTCGACGGCGTGCGCCGGAACATCCGCCTGGTGGCGAAGGCGCTGGGCCGCAAGGCGGAGGGCGAGGCGGCGGTCGCGTCGTTCGACGCGGCGCTGGCGCGGACCAGGAACGCCCTGAAGGGACTTCACATGCGGGCGCTGGTCTACGGCGCCAATGGGTTCTCGGCCGGCGTGCCGAGCCTGTTCAACGACGTGCTCGAACATGTCGGACTGACCAACATCGCCGGCCGGCCGGGCATGGCCGGATGGGTCAGCATGTCGGTGGAGGACGTGCTGCGCGCCCAGCCGGACCTGCTGGTCCTGGGCGAATACCGGCCGGGCGCGCCGTCGGAGGCGAACCTGGTGCTGGAGCATCCCGCGCTGCAGAGCCTGCGGCGGACCCGCCCGGTGGTACAGGTGCCGACCAATCTGTGGAACTGCGGGACGCCGTTCGTGGCGCAGGCCGCGGCCGAGCTGGTCGAGCGGGTGGGCCGGGCGGTGGCCCGGGGCAGCGACCGGTGACCCCCGTCCGCCGCGTCGGCACGGTGTGCGCCGTGCTCGCCGTTCTGGTGGCGGCGCTGTTCGCGCTGTCGGTCCTCGTCGGGCGGGGCGGCAGCTGGCTGCCGTCGGCCGGCACCCTGAACCAGGGAGTCGCCGACATCATCCTCTACCAGGTCAGGCTGCCGCGCGCCCTGCTCGGGCTGATGACGGGCGCCGTGCTGGGCCTGTCGGGCGCGGCGCTGCAGGGGCTGCTGCGCAACCCGCTGGCGGAGCCTGGCCTGATCGGAGCCTCGGGCGGCGCCGCGCTGGGCGCGGTGGTGGTGTTCTATTTCGGCCTGTTCGGCGGCGCCATGGCGGTGCCGGCCGGCGGCTTCGTCGGCGCGCTGCTGGCGCTGCTGGTCCTCTACCTGATGGCCGGCCGGTCGGCCGACGTGATGTCGCTGATCCTGGCGGGCATCGCCATCAACGCCTTTACCGGCGCGCTCACCTCGCTGGCGCTCAACCTGGCGCCCAGCCCGTGGGCGGCGCTGGAGATCGTATTCTGGATGCTGGGATCGCTGGCCGACCGCAGCATGGACCACGTGGCGTTCGCCGCACCCTTCGCCGTCGGCGGCGGCCTGCTCATCCTGACCGCCGGACGTGCCCTCGACGCCCTCAGCCTGGGCCAGGACACGGCGCGCAGCCTGGGCTTCAGTCCGCGCGCCACCACCATCCGGGTCATCCTCGGCACCGGGCTGGCCGTCGGCGCGCTGGTGTCGGTCACCGGGATGATCGGCTTCGTCGGTCTGGTCGTGCCCCACCTGCTGCGTCCCTGGGTCGGGCACCATCCGAGCCGCCTGCTGCTGCCCAGCGCGCTCGCCGGATCGGCTGTCGTGCTGGCCGCCGACATCCTGGTGCGGCTGCCGGTGCGCGGGCCGGAACTGAAACTCGGCGTGGTGACCGCGCTGATCGGCGCGCCGTTCTTCCTGCACCTGATCCTCAAGGCGCGGCGGGGGACGGCATGAGCCTGCTCCGCGCCCGGGGCGTGTCGGTACGGTTCGGCGATTTCGCCGCGGTCAGCGGGGTGGACGTCGCGGCCGGGGCGGGCGCGCTGGTCGGCCTGATCGGCCCCAACGGCGCCGGCAAGACCAGCCTGCTGCGGGCGCTGGCCGGGCTTGTTCCCTGCGAGGGCGTGGTCGAGCTGGAGGGGCAGCCGATCGACCGGATCGGCCGGCGGCGCTTCGCCAGGACGGTCTCCTATCTCGCCCAGGCGCAGCCGGTGCACTGGCCGTTCGCGGTGCGCGACCTGATCGCGCTGGGCCGCCTGCCGCACCGCGCGCCGTTCCAGGGCCTCTCGGCGGAGGACCATCGGGCGGTCGCCGAGGCGATGGCGGCGGCGGCGGTGACCGACCTGGCCGAGCGCGCCGTCGACACCCTGTCGGGTGGCGAACGGGCTCGCGTGCTGCTGGCGCGGGCGCTGGCCGTGCAGGCGCCCATCCTGCTGGTCGACGAGCCCATCGCCGCCCTCGACCCCTATCACCAGATCGAGATCATGGAACTGTTGCGGGGCTATGCGGAAGCGGGCGCGCTCGTGGTGGCGGTGCTGCACGACCTGATGCTGGCCGAACGCTTCTGTCACCGGCTGCTGCTGCTGCGGCAGGGGAAGCTGCTGGCCGACGGGGCGCCCGGGGAGGTGCTGGTCGACGAGAACGTGCGCGCCGCCTATCACGTCACCGTCATCCACGCCGGTCACGAAGGCCGACGGATCACCGTGCCGTGGGAACGGGTGGAGGAGCCGTAGCCGAGCGTTCCGGCGCGGGCTCCGGGAGGCTATAACGGAACCGGCGAGACCCACCGAACGGCCCTTCTCCATGCGCATCCTGCACGTCTTCGACCACTCGATCCCGCTGCACAGCGGCTACACCTTCCGCAGCCTGGCGATCCTGCGCCAGCAGCGGGCGCTGGGGTGGGAGACCGAACACCTCACCGGCCCGAAGCAGGGCTCGGAAGCGGACGGCGAGGAAACGGTCGACGGCCTGCGCTTCTTCCGGACGGCCCAGCCCGCCGCCTGGACCCGGCGGCTTCCGCTGATCAAGGATCATGCCATCGTGTCGGTGCTGGCGCGCCGGCTGGCGGCCGTCGCCCGTCAGGTGAAGCCCGACATCCTGCACGCCCATTCGCCGGTGCTCGACGCCCGGGCGGCGCTGGCGGTCGGGCGCCGGCTGGGCATTCCCGTGGTCTACGAGATCCGCGCGTTCTGGGAGGACGCCGCCGCCGCCCACGGGACCTTCCGCGCCAACGGCTTCCGCTACCGGCTCGCGCGCCACCTGGAAACCGAGGCGGTTCGCAGCGCCGACGCGGTGACCACCATCTGCGAGGGCTTGCGCCGGGACATCGTCGCGCGCGGCGTGCCGGAGGCCAACGTGACCGTCATCCCCAACGCCGTCGATCCGGCGGAATTCGCCCATCCCGAACCGGCCGACCCGGCGCTGCGGCGCAGCCTCGGCCTGGAGGGCGCGACCGTCCTCGGCTTCATCGGCTCCTTCTACGGCTACGAAGGCCTCGACCTGCTGCTCGACGCCATGCCGGCGATCCGCGCGTCGCGGCCGGAAATCAAGCTGCTGCTGGTGGGCGGAGGCCCGCAGGAGGATGCGCTCCGGCGCCAGGCGGAGCGGCTGGCGCTGGGGGAAGGGGTGGTCTTCGCCGGGCGCGTGCCCCACGACACGGTGGCCCGCTACTACGCCCTGGTCGACGCCTTCCTCTATCCGCGCCACCCCATGCGGCTGACCGAGCTGGTGACGCCGCTCAAGCCGCTCGAAGCCATGGCGCAGCGCAAGCCGGTGCTCGCCTCGGACATCGGCGGCCACCGCGAACTGATTGAACACGGCCGCACCGGCGTGCTGTTTCCCGCCGGACGGGCCGGGGCGATCAGCGATGCGGTCACCGCCTGGGCGGCCGATCCCGCCGCTGCGGGCCGGCTGCTGGACGAGGCCTACCGCTACGCCACCGAGGTGAGGACGTGGCAGAACAGCGTGGCGCGCTACGCGCCGGTGTACCAGAGGTTGCGGGACTGAAAAGAATTGGGGCGCCGAAGCGCCCCAAGGTCGCAGTCGTTGCGAGCGTCACTCGGAGATGCGCAGATTGTTGATCTCGGTGGCGATGGCGATGAAGGCGGATTCCAGATCCTCGTTGGTGGGCGAGGCGAAGTAGCGGTCCGGCCGTCCCGCGCACTGCTCGAAAGTGTCTTCCGTCGAGCTGCTGGTGGCGCCGAAGGTGAGGGTGTAGACGATCACCCCGTTCTGGCGCAGGAAGGTGCACATGCGCTTCATCTTGTTGTCCAGCACCGTGTGGGCCGAGCCGTTGCTGGTGGTGCCCAGCCGGTTGGCGCTGATGCGGCCATAGGCGCCGTAGTCGGTGTCGTCGGGGACGTCGCCCGACTTCACATTGGCGCTGCTGCTGCTGGAGAATCCCGCCTTGCCCGGCAGGCCGTTGAGCGGCGTCTTGCCGTCGTCGCCCTTGTGGCCGTCGCCGTCCCAGTCGTACCACTCGTTGGTGCCGTCGGTCAGCAGGATGACGACCTTGTCCCAGTTGGGCGTGTTGTAGTCGAGCGGATGGTCTTCGGGCACGCCGTTCCACAGGCCGCGCCAGCGCGGCGAGATCACCCGCCAGCCCCAGGCCAGGCCGAGGTTGGACATGGTGCCGCCCCGGTGCCAGGGCTGCATCTGGTCGATGGCCGTGTCCACGTCGGTCTTGTCCTGGATCAGCGGCGTGATCGCCGGCGGGCAGCCCAGGTTGGGGCCGGTGCCGTTGTTCTGGGCATTGTTGGACTCGTCGATGGGCGGCCAGTTGTTGTCGCCCGCCACGTTCTGCCAGTTGCCGTTCTTGCGGACCCGGATGTCATTGCCGTACTTGTCCTTGAAGGTGATGTCCTTGGTCGACGACCAGGCCATCACTTCCCATTTGGCGACGCTGGGCGGATCGTCGGTTTCGTCGTAGGGGTCCGCCCGCGCCATGACGCAGCCCTTCCAGATGGTGCCCGAGTAGTACACGGAATTGGCCCACCACGCCCAGTCGCCGCCGCCGGGGCGTGTCACCCAACCGGTATTGTTGTTGCCGATGTTGACCATGGCGGCATAAGGCACCAGCTCGACGTAGAAATTGTCGATTGTCTCGCGTCCGTTGTAGAGGATGTCCACGAGCTTCTTCGCCGCGTTCTTCATGGCGGTGATCTTGTTGGTCGAGGATCCGCCCACCGCACTGCGCATGGACCCGGTGTTGTCCATGACGAGCACGAGTTCCACGCCGCGGCCATTCCGGATCACCGTGGAACTGGCGGAGACGGTCATCGCGTCGACGCCGAGCAGCTTCATGAACGTGGTCGGCATCTGGGAAGTCGCCGTGACCATCACCGTCTTCGAATCCGGCGTGACCGTGATGCTCGGCGTGCTCATATGCTAAATCAGGTCGGGAAAGTTGGCGTCGAAGAAATCCTGAGCCGCCTGGCGAGCCGCCGCGTCGCGTTCGGAGAACCCGCCCAGAGTGTTCTCGTAGGCGCGGCCCCCGGCGAGCGCCGCGGCGTCGACGGCGTTTTGCATCTCGACCTGGCCCGAATGGAACCGCGCATAGTCGACGGACGCGCCGACCATGCTGAGCACGGGTATCGCCATGATCGCCCAGACCACCATCGTGGCGCCCTTCCGGTCGACCATCCACATGCGCACGCCGCGCCACGCGCGGCCCGTCCAGGACATCGGGTCTTCTTGGTCCGCCATTGTCTTCCTCCAGTGTCCGGCGCGCTGTCATGGAGTGCGGCGCGCTGGGACGTGTGTCCGAATTGAGGCGAGGCTTGTGACGGACAAGCCACGCTCATTCCGAGCGAAACAGTCATACCAAAATATCAAGTATAAAGGTAGATAATTGTGTCTTTACTTAGTATAAAATGAAGGTAAACTGAGAGTATAATTTCAATAAAATTTTATAGAAAATATAAATGTTATTCTATATTGAAGCATTAAGGCCATGTGGAGTATATTCGACTCGGCAATAGTGGCGAGTTGTGCCGATGTTCCGTGTGAAAAGACGCTCCTGTCGGTCACGGCGCCGCTCCCTTCTGGGTGACCGGCGGGGGTCGGTGGCGCTTGAGTTCGCGTTGGTGATCGGGCCCTTCCTGCTCATCACCCTGGGCATGATCGAAATGGGTCTCGTCTACTATGCGAGCGATCTTCTCGATCAGGCGACCCAGGAAACCGCCCGAAAGATCAGGACTGGTCAGCTACAGGCAGCGGCGGCGTCGTCGGAGCTGAACGGCTCCTACACCGAGGGCGGCGGAGGCGTATCGGGCGATTCCTCCGGTTCCTCTGGCGATCCGCCGTCCGCGCAGGAACTATTCAAGGAGAATCTCTGCTCGTCCATGAAAGGACTCATCAGTTGCGACGACCCGAGCCGGGTCTATTTCGACGTCCGCAACTATCAGGACTTCGATCAGGTGGACATGGCGCCGCCGGACACCGATCAGGACACGGGCATGGTCATCACCGAGTTCGATCCCGGCAACCGGGACCAGGTGATTATGGTGCGCACGTATTACAAGTGGGCGCTGCTGATTCCCTTCATGAAGTATCTCTTGCGCGACAAGGCGGATTCCCACGGCAACGTGGTGCTGTCGTCCACGGTCGTGTTCCGCAACGAGCCGTTCCCCGATCTCGTCTCAAGCGGGGGGTAGTGGGCGGCATGACCCTCAGAACGAATCTTGCGCGGGCGATGACGAGCGGCTGCCTCGGCCGGTGGCTCAGGGACCGCCGTGGCGTCGCGGCGCTCGAGTTCGCGCTGATCGTCCCGGTCCTGGTCATCATGCTGCTCGGCACCTCGGAAACCGTCGATCTGATGACGGTCGACAGGAAGGTGACGATGGTGACGAGCTCGGCCGCCGATCTCGTCGCGAGAGTCAGGGAGATCGACACGGCCGGCCTCTCGGAGGTGTTTTCGGCGGCCGAGTCGATCATGCAGCCCTACCCGACATCCGACGGCAAATTGTCCATCCGGGTGACCAGCATCACCATGGACAGCTCCAACCACAAGACCGTCCAATGGTCCGCCGCGACCGCCGGAACGTCGACCTATTCGACGGGGTCGAGCTATTCCAAATCGGTCCCGGACGGCGTTCTCGCGGCCAACGAGAGCGTCATCATGGCCGAGATCGAGTACGACTATCCGGGGCCGCCCACCGATTTTCTCATCGGCGGCAGGACGATGAAATCCACGTACTATGCCAAGCCGCGCCGGTCGCGCACCGTGCTCCGCTGCAACGACCTCACGCTCAGTTCCCCCACCTGCTACTGAAGGGCTAAATGGCTCGCTCGCGGCGTCGGGTCACCGCGCCAGGCGGCCTCGTCGGCGACGATGCGAAAACACCGGCGGACAAAGCGTGGGACGATGAAGTCCAGGGAGAGAAGACGCCCAGGTCCAGGCGTCGTCAATACGGCGTGAGCGTCTGGAAAAGACTGGTCAGACTGCTGGCTACGGTGCCGAAACTTCCGGCGACGACAATGCTTACGAGAGCGGCGATGAGAGCGTACTCGATCATCGTCGTTCCCTCCCGGCTCAGCATGTAAAGACGTGCCGTCGTTTGCATCGGTTCCGTGCCCAAGTGAACCCAATCCATCCGCACATTACACCACAAAAGCCCTGCACGATTCAACAGGATTCTTTTGTTTTCCGTGACTTAAATGGTTTTGTGGCCCGCCCGTCGGGCTCGCCCCGCGAGGTGATTTGCAGATTCTGACATGGCTTTTTCGATGGCCGCCAGGGGAGTAGTGTATGCCGCTGAGTCCACACCAAGGATAGCCTGTGAACCTCGTCCGCAACCGCCTTCTTTCAACCTCCCCGCACCGTCTCGCAAGGATAGCGCTATGCGCCGCGCTGGGCATGGCCGTCACGGCATGCCAGTCCGCCGGCCGGTATGGACAATCCGAGCCCGAAGGGCCCAAGGCCGACCCGGCGCTCATCGCCAGGACGATGGCCGAAGCTGCCGAACGGTCGGGCGACAAGGCCACCGCGGCTCAATACTACTCCCAGGCGATCGCGGACGGGAAGTGCGACCCCCACTGCTACGTCAGCCGTGGCGAGCTCCTGTTGGAGCTGGGCGCACCGGAGGCGGCGGCGGAGGGCTACAGGCAGGCCCTCCAGGCGGGCGTGGATCTTGCCGCAATTCATCGCGGCTACGGGCGCGCGCTGAACTGGCTGGGGCAGCCGGCGGAGGCATTGGCTCAATACGACAAGGCGCTCGCGCAAAGTCCGGAAGACGTGAAGGCCATGAACGGGCGCGGCGTCGCGCTCGACGGGCTGGACCGGCACGAGGAGGCCCAGGCGCAGTACAAGGCCGCGCTTGCCGCCGCTCCGGGAAACCTGGCCGTCGAGAACAACCTGGCCCTGTCCTACGCGCTGTCGGGCCGGGTCGACAAAGGGATTTCCATTCTTGAGCGGATCCAGGCGACCGGGACCGCCAGCAAGCAGCACCGCCAGAACCTGGCACTGCTTTACGGCCTGACCGGACAGACGGAGAAGGCCGCCGCGCTCGCCCGGCAGGATCTCAGTCCGTCGGACGTCGAAAAGAACCTGAGCATCTACGCGACGATGCATCATCTGTACGACGACAAGGAGCAGCCGGCCGCGTCGGCGGAAGCATCGAAGGCACCGAAGGCGGTATCCGAGACGTCAGCGGCGCCGGAGGCGGCGGCCTCCGGTTCTGCCGGCAGTGCGGCGCCGGCACCCGCCGCCGGCCGCGTCGATGCCAACGCCCAGCCCTGGGTCGTCGACCTCGGGGTGTTCTCCACGGCGCAGGAAGCGGCGGACGCCTGGCAGCGGCTCAAGCGCCTCGACGAGGCCCAGCTGGGCGAACTCGTCCACTATGTGGAACCCGATGGTGAAGGGCGGCGGCTGATCGCAGGCCCGGTCTGGGGCGAGGCGACAGCGCGCCAGATATGCAGCACCATCGGCGGCTCCGCGCCATGCGCGGCTCGGCCGGCGGCAGCTGGGCCCGCCGACGAGGGTCAGGAGCCCACCGCGGGCGCGGCGCGACCCGCCGGATGACAATCGCCTGGGCTCAGAGGACGTCCATCGAGTTGATGATGGCCGGTCCCAGCAGCACGCCGAACAGGCAGGGCAGAATGAACACAACCATCGGGATGGTCAGCGTCGCGGGCAACCGGGCCGCCTTCTCCTCTGCCTTGAGCATGCGCTGGTCGCGAAAATCGCTGGCGAGTACGCGGAACGACTGGGAAAGGGGCGTTCCGTAGCGTTCGGTCTGGCTCAAGGTGCTGACCACGGATTCGATGACCGGAACGCCGGTGCGATGAATCAGGTTGGTGAGCGCCTCCTGCCGATGCGGCAGGATGTTCAGTTCGACAGAGGTCAGCGACAGTTCGTCGGCGAGCGCCGGATGGCTCTCGACGATTTCGCCGGCCACGCGGTCGAACGCCGAATCCAGCCCCAGGCCGGCTTCGGTGCAGACCACCAGCAGATCCAGGGCGTCAGGCAGGCCGCGCTCGATCTTGGTGCGGCGCGATTTGGCGATCCGGTTGACGAAGAAGTCGGGGGCACGGAAGGCGACAAGCGCGGCGCCCGCGAACAAGGCCAGGGTAATTAGCTCGGATTGATCGGCCAGCGCCGGGATCGTGAACTTGGCGGTGAGCGCCGCGGCAACGCCGATCAGAGGTGCTACCGAGCGTGCGACGATGTAGGTTCCCAGCGCTTCGTTCGAGCGCCAACCGGCCTGGGCGAGGGTGAAGCGCGCCTTGGAGGCTTGTTCGCCCCGCGCACGGCGCAGGTCGCTTGCCAGCCGGCTGAGCATGCTCTTCTTCTGGAACGGGCGGCGCATCTTGCCAGCCTGCTGCGCCTGCTTGCGCTGCCGGGCGCGGATCTGGTCGCGGTGCGTGGTCATGGCCTTGACCCGCGAACGCATGGGATCGACCTCGATCACCGAAATCCAGACGAGAAAGACGACGCCGACAATGACCACGCTGGCCCCGATCGGGACAAGGTCGGCCACGGTCGCAGTGCTGAAGAAGTCGATGATCGCGCTCAAAAGTCGAACCTCACCATTTTGGCCATCACGGCGAAGCCGAGTGCCATGCTGGTACCCGAGAAATACAGGACCTTGTGTCCCGCCTCATCGTTGAAAAGGGTGCCGATATAGTCGGGATTGATGATCAGAAGCGCGCCCGTTACCACGAACGGAAGGACACCGATGATGAGCGCAGACGCTCGCGCTTCCGAGGAAAGCGCCCGGATCTTGAGATGCATCTGCTGACGCGAGCGAAGCAGCCGTGACAGATTGGAGAGGGTTTCGCTCAGGTTGCCGCCGGTTTCCTGGGTGATGGACAGCGACACCGCGAGGAACCCGTAGTCGGTCAGGCCGAGACGCTGCACCGACTTCATGAGCGCCTGGTTCATCGGAATGCCGATCTGGATCTGGTCGCTGACCCGGGTGAACTCGGCCGCGGCCGGCCCGGTAAGATCGCGGGCGATGGCGTGGATGGCCTCGGAGACGGGCAATCCCGATTTGACGCTTCGGACGATCAGATCGATGGCGTCGGGAAGGTCCTTCAGGAACACCTTGGCCCGTGCCTTGCCGCGGGAGGACACGACAACGCTGGGGACGGCGACGCCGATCGCCAGCCCGCTCATGAGAGCGAGTTCGAAGGGCAGATCGACGAAGATCATCAGCATGATCATGGAGAAGATGGCGATGCCGAGGGCGACCAGCAGCATGGTGGTGACGCTGACGTTGAAGCCGGCCCGCTCGATCTTCAGCTTGAGCAGCCCGAAATTGGGGAGGATGCGTCCGAGCCTGTTGTCGCCAGCGGCCGTGGCGCCGCCGCGCCGCCGATTGCGCAGCTCAGGCACGCTTTTTCCGGCGACCATCTCGTCCTTCTTCGACTTGGGACCATGCCCGGCGGTGACCATGATCTCCTCGAGACGCCGGCGCAACCGGCGTTCCTTGGGGGAACCGTAGGCCATGAGAAAGACGGTCGTGACGATGGCGATCACGCAGACCATGATCGGGACGAGCGGATTGCTGATCAGGAAGTCGCTCATGCGGCAGCCTCGTTCAATGCCGAAAGCAGGGCGCGGTCCAGGCCGAAATATGCCGCTTCCTTCAGGAAGGTCGGGCGCAGGCCGGAATATCGGAATTCGCCGACCAGGCGGCCGTCGACCACGGCACCGCCATATTCGTAGGTGAACAGGTCCTGCATCAGGATGACGTCTCCCTCCAGGCCGACTACCTCTGAAATCTGCACGATCCGGCGGATGCCGTCGCGCATGCGTTCCACCTGGACGATCATGTCGATGGCGTTGGCGATCTGGGTGCGCATGCTGCGTTCGCTGAGGCTGTGACCGCCCATCGCGACCATGTTCTCGAGACGGATCAGCGCCTCGCGCGACGAGTTGGCGTGGATGGTGGAGAGCGAGCCGTCATGGCCGGTGTTCATGGCCTGCAGCATGTCGATGGCCTCGGCGCTGCGGATCTCGCCGAGGATGATGCGGTCCGGGCGCATTCGCCGCGAGTTCTTGACCAGGTCGCGCATGGTGATCTCGCCGCGGCCCTCGATGTTGGGCGGCCGGGTTTCCAGGCGCACCACATGGGGCTGCTGGAGCTGGAGTTCCGCCGCGTCCTCGATGGTGACGATCCGTTCGCCGACGTCGATCATCCGCGACATCGCGTTGAGCAGCGTGGTCTTGCCGGAACCCGTGCCGCCGGAAATCAGGATGTTGAGCCGCGACGCCGCCGCGACCTTAAGGACGGTGCACATCGCCGGCGAGATGTTCTTGGTGCGCACCATCACGTCGAGCGTGATCTTCTTGGTGGAGAACTTGCGGATCGATATGGACGTTCCGTCGAGGGCGAGCGGCGGCGCGATGATGTTGACGCGGCTGCCGTCCGGCAGCCGGGCGTCGACCAGCGGCACCGATTCGTCGATGCGGCGGCCGACGCGGCTGACGATCCGCTGCGCCACGTTCATCACGTGCGCGTTGTTGCGGAACTGAATGTCGGTGAGCGACAGCTTGCCGGCCTTCTCCACGTAGATCCTGTCCGGGCCGTTGACCATAATGTCGGTCACCGCGTCGTCGGACAGCAAGGGCTCCAGCGGACCGAAGCCCACCATCTCGTCGACCAGCTTCTTGGTGAGTTCCTGCTGCTCGCGCTGCCCCAGCACGATGCGGCGCTCCAGCAGAATCTCCGCAACCAGGCCACCCAGTTCCGACTGGAGCGCCTCGCGCGACATCCGGATGGCGGCCGAGGCGTCGATGCGCTCCAGAACTTCTGCCAGGATTTCGTCGCGGCTGGCGTCGGCACCGGGCCGGCGCGGCTGGACCTTGGTCACTGCGCCGCCACCGGGTTGCTCGGCCGTCGGATCGCCGAGAGCGATGGGATTGGGGGCGGGGGCGGAGACGGGCTCCGCTACCGCTACCGGTGCCGGCGGCGCGGCGCGGCCATTGCTGTCTACGGGGGGTGACTGTCGGCGGCCGAACACTGTCTTACTTTCTCAGCTTGGCGAACAGGGACTTGCGCTTGGAAGTGCCGAGCTTCGGCGCCGGGCCGGCGAGCCGTTCGCCCAGGGCTTCGATGGAGCGGCCCGTCGCGCACCGGGTCTCGATCAGCGGCTGGCCCAGATTGGCGGCCTGCAGGACGGCGTTGGGCTCGAAGCCGATCTTGAAATCGATCTTCCGCCCGACCCCCTTTTCGAATTCGACGAGGGGAATCTCCGCCTTGGCATTCTCGCCCATCCGATTGATCACCAGAATGATCTGGCCGCCGGGATTGCTTTCCCGAACGAACTTCAGCAGCCGGACGGTATCCCGCATTCCGGCCAGCGAGAGGTCGGAAACGAGCACAGTCGTGCTCGAAAGCTGCAGGCTTCGATAGACGATGTCCGACGCGGATCGCGGCAGGTCCATCAGCACGAAATGGAAGTTCGCCCGCAGTTCCGCCATCAGCGCGTCGATGGCGAAGCGGTCGGTGTTGCCGATCCCCTGGTTGAGGCTCTCTTCCCCGCCCACGACGAACAATCTGTCGGCACAGGAGCTCATGACGCGCTCCAGGAACAGGCTATCGATGCGGTCGGGCTGCTGCAGGGCGTCGGCCAGGCCCTCGCGGGCTTCCGCCCCCATCATCAGGCCGAGGTTGCCGAAGTGCAGGTCCATGTCGACCATGACCACCCTGCGCTTGCCACTCCGCGAGATGGTCCAGCCGCAATTGCCGACCAACGTGCTCACGCCGCTGCCGCCACGGGCGCCGATGAAGGATACGACCTTGCCTGTCCGGCCGAGGGCGCCGACGCCCGCGTTCGGGTCCTCAAGCGCGTTGATCGACCGCAACAACGTCTCGCGCTCGACTGGTTTCACGAGATAGTCCGCCGCGCCCATGCTGAGCAGGTCGCGGAACAGGGTGACGTCGTTGTCGGTCCCGATGGCGATCAGGCGCGTGCCCAGTTCGCAGACGTCCGCGAGCTTCACGATGTCCTCCAGCGGGTCGGAGGAACCGTCGATGTCGATGATGAGCAGCCGCGGCGACCGCACGTGCTCAAGGTAGCTGCGCGCATGGTCCATGGATCCGTTGCGGACGAGGTCGTCTGGAAGCAGCAGTGATTCCGTGATCTCCCGAACAACGCCCGCAGTCTGGTCGTCATGGACGAACGCCAGGAATGGATCCCGCTGGGACGCGTCTTCCGTTCCGATGGGGGTGACCTGCATGGCTACTTTTCCTTGCTTGTCGAGGGCTTCGCGAGTTCCTTGACCTCGCCCTTGCGATATCTCAGCACGGCATCCGCCTCGCGGTATCCCGGACTGGGACCGGTGTGCTGTCCGCCAGCGAGATCCCTGGGGTCGGCGATCATCAGTCCAAGGTCCCGCTCTGTGCTGCAGCCGAACACGCGCAGCCCAATGGGCTCGCTGCCCATGTTCTGGATGCCGGACGGCTTCCGGACGTCGTTGGTGCAGTCGGGGAGGACCACGGAGTAACGGTTGATCACGACTTCGATCTCGGCGGCATCCTGGGGGACATCGACCAGTTCCACTTTTGACGGCGCGTAGCCGCCGGCCAGGAAGCTCTGGCGCAGATCGGCGGCGACCGCCGCGTTACGCTGATTCCGGGTCGCCATGGCGGTGCGGATCTCCAGGTGGTCGCCGTCCGCCTGGCCGTTGGTCGCCAGGAAGGTGTTCAGCGCGTCGACCTGCTCGCGCGTGAGCCGGGTCTGCATGGGATCGAGCCTCAACCGTTGGCTGTAGGTCTGCAGCGATACCTGGTTGCGCTGCGGCTGGTCGATGTAGCCTGTACGCTGCGGGAAGTAGCGCTCGTTGCCGGAGCAGCCGGCGAGTACCAGGCCGACGCCGCAGGCGATGGCCGGTAGCAGGGCGGGGCGCAGAATGCGGAGGCCGAGGCGCTTCATATCCGTCACTCCACCATGAAGCCGACCGGACCGGCCAGCTGCTGCCCGTTGACTGTACTGCTGCTGCCTTCGGCACCCTTGAGCTTGCCGATCAACTGACGCTCGAACTGGTGACTGCTGACGGGTCGGTCCGATGGTGCCAGAGGCTTCTTGCCCGATCCGATGGGCTTCACCAGATAGGGCGTGGCAATGATCACCAGTTCGCTCTCTTCGGACTGGTATCGCTTGGACTGGAACAGCTTGCCCAGCACCGGCAGGTTGCCGAGCCCCGGCACCTTGTTGATGTCGTTTGACGTGCGGTTCTGCAGCAGACCGCCGATGACGAAGCTTTCGCCGCTGGCGAGTTCGATGGTGGTCTCGGCGCGCCGCGTGGTCAGTCCGGGAATCTGGATGTTCGACAGGATGACGGCACCCTGGTCACTGAGCTGGCTGACCTCGGGCCTCAGCTTCAGGCTGATGCGGCCGCTGTTCAGCACCGTAGGCGTGAACGCCAGGCTGACGCCGTACTGCTTGAATTCGATGCTCACCGTGTTGCGGTCGACGCCGACCGGGATGGGGAACTCGCCGCCCGCAAGGAACGAGGCGGTCTCGCCGGAGATCGCCGTCAGGTTGGGCTCCGCAAGCAGCGAAACCATGCCCTCCTTCTCAAGCGCGTCGATGGTTGCTTCCAGGTTGACCGGGCCGATCCTCTGGCCGATCACCGCCGTGTTGGATTCGGCGTTCAGGGTGAAGTCGGGACGCGTCGTGTAGATATTGAACTGGGTCCTGCCAGTCGCATCGTAGGCGCTCCACGTCACGCCCAGCAGGCGGAGCACCTCGCGCGACACCTCGGCGATGCGCACGCGCAGATTGACCTGGGTCGGGGCGGTGACCGAAAGGCGGTTGAGCACGGTCTCCTTGTCGCCGAGAAAGCGTTCGGCCACCCGCTGGATCTCTTCGGATTCCTGGGGCGATTCGACCTTGCCCGTGACGATCAGGCCGCCTTCGACGGATGCCACCGAGACCGAGGCGTCCGGCGCCACTTCCTTGATCATGTTGTCGAGGCGCGTCAGGTCGTGTTCCACGCGCACGGTGACGTTGACGATCGGCTTGTCGTCGCTGTTGAGGACGAAGAGGGTCGTCTCGCCGGCCTTCTTGCCATAGACGAACACCGCCTTTTGCGATCGGCTCTCGACATCCGCGATGGAAGGATCGGCGACGAAGATCGTCGCCGCCGGTTCATTGAGAGTCAGGATCGTTCCCTTGTGCACGTCGATCTGCAAGGCGCCCGGCTCCGCGGCACGGGCGTGGCCTGCCAATCCGATCAGAAGCAGGACAAGCAGCGCTGCGGTCAGCGCCGCCTCCAACAGGCTGCCGATATTTGACTGGCCGTCCGTCTTCCGTCCCGAATTAGCGATCATGCAGTGTGTCCCCGTCCGTTCATTGTCAGTTCTTGGCCGGCGCCTCGCCGCCTTTTCCGCCGCCGCGGATGATCTCGGGTATGGTTGCCTGGTTGTTTTCTGCGCCGAGAGCCAGCGATGCCTGATAGTCCCACATGGCGCCGCCGCGACTGCGGAGATCGTTTTCGGTACTCTGCAGGCTGCGCAGGCTGAGGGAAAGGCTGCCCAGTTCACCGCCCAGCGCCAGCGTTTCCGCCTGGCGCGGAGAGACTTCGATCATCGCGGTGCGGCCGACTTTCGGGTCGGACGGATCGCCGGAGACCTTCTGGTCGATGGCGAGCAGCTTGACGTCCGGAATGAGGATTTCGCTCGCCATGCGCTCGACGTCGTCGGCCCCGGGCTGCTTGATCTTGATCTTCTGGGTCATGATCACGTCGACCCGATCACCCGGCATGAACAGTCCGGCGCCCCCCGACGAGGCGGTGACCGAGATCGCCATGGCGCGCTTATCGGGCGATAGAATGGCTGCAAGAAAGCCGCGGTCTCCGGGTTTGACGATCAGGCCGGTGACGATGGGCTGTCCCTTGGCCAGCGGAAACCTCGCGACGCCGCCGATGACCTGGTTCTCCTTCTCGGTGACCTTTTCGGGCGGGTCGTCGGCGGTCTTGCTGATGAAGGCGTCCGCAAGGTCCTTTTTGGGCCAGGGTGTCCAGGTGATGTTGCTCTGCTTGACGAGCGTTCCGACGGTGAGGTTGTCCGACGCCGTCAGCACCTGCACCAGTTCGACCGGGGGCGGTGCCTTGACCACCTTCGCGGCCGGTGCCTCCTCGCGACGGTTCGACATCCAGGACTGGGTGATGAACAGCACCGCGATGAGAAGGACGACATTGATCGCCAGTAGTAGGAGAAACCGTGCCTTCATCTCAGATCATCCCCTCCGGCATGTCAGATCAATCCCTCCAGGGCCGCGCGCCAGGCGGCGATAGTGCCGCCGAGAGCGATCGCCACCCCGTAGGGAACTGACGGCGCCGTCTCCGCGACGGAATCCGGACCTTGCGGCCGGAGACGGTAGGCGACGAGCACGGCAAGCGCCACGAAACCGCCTGCGACTGCGGTATAGAAGAGGAATGCCCCCAACTGGCTCAGCCCCGTCCACAGGCCAACGGCCGCGATCAGCTTGGAATCGCCGCCGCCCATTATCTTCAAATGAAACAGAATGAAGCCGACTATCAGCAGCACCATCGCACTGATCAGGCCGCTTTGCCAGTCCGCGTAGCCCGCGAGGGCATAGGCGGCGAACAGCACGATGACGCAGGCGATGGTGGTGTGGGAAATCGTCCGGCTGCGTACGTCGCCGATCCCGCACCAGACCATCAGGCCGGAGAACCCGGCGAGGAGCGAAATCTGCAAGGTTGCAAGACCTGACATGATCGGTATCGCCTTTCGATGGCAGGCGCTAAAGACACGTCGGACGGCAGCTGGACAGGAACCCGATTGCTAGCTGCTTAAGGGAGCATGAGCAGCAAGCGTAGTCCCTGACCAGGTCTGCCGTCCGATCCTGAGCTCCGGGAACTGGAATGTCAGGATAGGTGACGTTGTGGCTTACGCGGCGGGCTTCAGGCTGTCACCGATCGTGGTCGTGAACAGGGTGTTCAGGTTGGTTTGAAGCAGGCCGAGACCGCCCACGAGGGCGACGGCGATGAGGGCGGCGATCAGGCCGTACTCGATCATGGTGGCGCCCTTGGCGTCCTTCACGAACTTGCGAACAGAGTTGATCATTTTGTAGTCCTCCAGACCTTGGTTTGCGTCAGTCTCAGCGGTCGTTTTCTGTGGTGCCCGTCGAGACAAGTAAAGAAACACATACCCCAAAGTATTTCGCAAAACATTTTTATTAAGAAAAACAAAGATAAAAATTGAACAAAATTTACTTTGAGGATTCCTAAAAGTATAAATGCTTTCGACAGTGCTGCGCCGGCCCTCGAGAGGGTTCAGAAACACAAAATATTGAGGCTTTGTGCCGCTTTCGCCCCATATCGGCGTTTTTTCGCCGCTTCAAGTCGCGGCTCTGCGGCGGTCCGGCGGCCCGTGCCGGGGCCGGTGACGCCCGCTGATGCTGCTGCGCGAGGCGTGTGGCCGAGGCCGCCGCCGACGCTGCGCGGAGCGCGGCTCAGGAGGAGGCTGCGGTGAATCGGGCTACTTTGTGGCCGAATCGAAGCGATTCGCGCGAATCATGGCGAATCATGGCGGCGGATTGTCAGCGGGCGGGCATCGCGTGCCGGGCCGACGACCAGAAGCCTTCCAGCTTCATCAGCGTCTCGCGGGTCTGGGCCAGTTCCCCTTCCATCTGCATGTTCTCGTACAGCTGGGAGGCGTGCCACTCGAACAGCTTGCCGAGGCGGTCGCAGATTTCGCGGCCCCGGTCGGAGCTGCGCACGTGGAAGGACCGGCGGTCGTACGGGGAGCGGGTCTGGATGACGTAGCCGTTCTCGACCATCTTCTTGATGTTGTACGACACGTTGGAGCCGAGGTAGTAGCCGCGCTCGATCAGTTCGCCCATCGGCAGTTCCCTGTCGCCGATGTTGAACAGGATCATCGCCTGGGCAGCGTTCAGGTCGCGAATTTCGTGCCGGTCGATCTCGGCCTTGATGACATCAAGGCAGCGGCGGTGCAGGCGTTCGATGAGGCCAATCAGATCAGCGTAGGTGGCAGTCACTCAGGCGTCCCCGATGTTCTTTATTTCAGCGAAGAGAATGCCGCTTTTGACACGTTCCGCGCAAGTCTACAAGCACGGGCGCAGGATATGGCGCGCCGGCCGTCAGACGAAATCAGGGTGATGGCATGAAACGCCGGTCAGGAGCGCAGGCGCTGTCGCGGTTCGGGACTGAATCGTTCGACGCGGCTGGGTCCTGATCTCTTCGCCTGGTAGAGCAGGGTGTCGGCCGAACGCAGGATGTCGCGCAGGTTGGTGTCCGGGGCCATGGTCGAGACGCCGGCGCTGAAGGTCAGGCAGATGGTGAGATTCTCCCGCTCCACCTGCAGGGTTCGACTGAGGCTCGCCAGCCGCTCCAGCGGCTTCATCGCCTCGTCGGCGGTCGTCTCGGGCATCAGGATCGCGAACTCGTCGCCACCGATGCGCGCCACGACGTCGACCTCACGCAGGGTCCTGATCATCGTCTTGACGAATGTGCGCAGCACATCGTCGCCGACGAGGTGGCCGAACGTGTCGTTGATGCCCTTGAAGCCGTCGATGTCGATGATGGCAAGGGCGGCCTCGTGGCCGAACCGGGCGGTTCGGCGCAACTCGGCCATGGCGATGGTCTCGAATCGGCGCACGTTGACCGCGCCGGTCAAGGGATCGGTCTCGGCGAGCCGCCGCAACTTGTTCTCGGTGCGCTTGAATTCGGTGATGTCGGCCATGATGCCGAGAACGGCGGGCGTGCCGTCGCGGTCGTCGTAAGGATGCCCGGCCATCTTGACGTAGCGGACGCTGCCATCGTTGCGCACGATGCGCGCGTCGAGCCGGAAGTCGTCGCCGTCGCGCGCGGCGGCGAGGAGGCAGGCGTCCACGGCATCGCGATCTTCCGCATGAAGGGCGGCCAGGGCCTCTTCGCGCGGCACGAGCAGGCCGGCCCGCGATCGCCGGCCGTGGATGCGAAACACCTGGGCCGACCAGGTGAAGGCGTCGAGTGCCGGATGGTACTGCCAGTACCCCACCTGACCCGCGTCCTCGATCATCGCCAAGAGATCCGCGAGCTTGCCACGGTCGAGTTCGATCACCTGATTCTCTTTCATTCCCGGCTGCCGCCAAAAAGCCGCCCGTCGCGCACCACCGGGGCTGGCCCCGGCGGCGTCGCCGCCATAGTTCCCTTTTTCAAGAACCGTCGTTGCACACCCCCAAGATGCCGTCGGGGCTCCGCGGACAGAAAATCGCGACCCCCGAAAATGTTCCTCCGGCCGGTTCCCCCAATCGCGGGGGTGGGTCCGAAGCACGCTCGGCGCCGCCCCAAACAGGGAGACGAACGGCCTTACGACATGCGAGAGTAGGGAATTCTTTACTGATGACAAATCAATTTATTTGATCAAAATTTGTCCGAGCGGCGGCTGACTACTCGGGGTCGGCAACTAATACCGAAGATTTGAAATATCTGCGTGCCGCACTGTCAAGTAACGCGCCTATGCGGCCCGCCGCGCGCGGAATTTCACGTTTTGCAATTTCCCGGACTGCGGTTACGATGGCCGGCACAGACACGCTTGCCGAGAATATCTGACGAAAGTCGGGGCCGGTAGAACAATTGGCAAGGGGGGCGTCCGAGTGGGCGACAAAACGCTCGTTGTGATCGATGATGACGACTTGGTGGGCCAACTCGTGGTCGAGGCGGCGCATCAGGTGGGATTTTCCGCCTCGGCGGTCCAGGATTTCGAGGCGCTCAAGCAGCAGGTGGAGGTCGGTGAGCCGGACGTCATGGTTCTCGACCTCGTGCTGCCGAACGTCGACGGCATCCAGGTGCTGCGGTTCCTCGCCGACCGGGGCTGCAAATCGAAGATCTGGCTGCTCAGCGGGTTCGACCCCAAGGTCGTGCAGACTGCGGAGCGCCTGGGCGTCTCGCTCGGCCTGACCATCGTCGGCGCGCTCAACAAGCCGGTCTCCGTCACCACCCTGAAGGACGAGCTTCGCAAGCACCTGCGCGAGTCCGGCGACTTCACCGTTCACGACCTCGAGCAGGCGATCACCGACGACAATCTGTTCGTCCACTACCAGCCGAAGGTGCGGCTGTCGGGCAGCGGCAACGGCGAGGCTTCCTGCGGCTCGCTGACGCTGACCGTCGACGACGCGCCGTTCGAGGTCATCGGCTTCGAGGCGCTGGCGCGGTGGCGCAATCCGCACGGCGCCATGGTCTCGCCGGTGAAGTTCATTCCTGTGGCCGAGCACTCCCGCATGATCGAGCCGCTCACCCAGCTGGTCTTCCGGCAGGTGATCGAAGCATTGTCGCATTGGAAGGCGCGCGGCATCGTCCTCAACGTGGCGGTCAACATTTCGCCTTCCACCCTGGCGGATCTGGACATGCCCGACCGGCTGGCCGACAAGGCGAACGCCGTCGGCGTCGGTCCCGAGCAGATCGTCCTCGAGATCACCGAGAACTCCGCGGTCACCGAGGATCCTCACTTCATGGACGTGCTGACCCGGTTCCGGCTGAAGGGCTTCGGCCTGTCGCTGGACGATTTCGGCACGGGGTTCTCGTCGCTGATCCAGATTTACCGCATGCCGTTCACGGAACTGAAGATCGACCGCTCGTTCGTCAGCGAGATGGACCAGAACGAGGAAGCCTTCACGATCGTCAAGTCGATCATCGATCTTGGCCACAATCTGGGAATGAAGGTCTGCGCCGAGGGCGTGGAGACCCAGCAATCGGCCAACACGTTGATGATGCTGGGGTGCGATTATGCCCAGGGGTTCTATTTCAGCCGGCCCGTGCCGCTTCCGGACATTATGCGCCGGATCGCGACGGTTTCGGAAATGGACGTCACGCGCCGCTTTTCCTGACGTCTGCATTCGGGGAGCGGTATGACGTGCCATGAAGCGCCGAAGCTTGTTCGAAAAGGCATTGCCCTCCCTCAGCCGTCTCGACGAGGCGTCGACCAACCGCGTGCTGTGCCAGGCCCTGGTGCAACACGTGCCGGTGGCGGTCGCCGTTCTTGATTCCCACCTCCGCTTCATCGGACTGAGCGACCGCTGGCGCACGCAGTACGGCCTGGGCGACGGCGCCGTGCAGGGCGACCACCTGTACGAGGTGATGCCGGACGCCGAGGCGCTGTGGGGCGAGGCCCATGCCCGCTGCCTCAAGGGTGAGACGGTGGCATCGGAGGACTCGCTCCTGCGGGCAGACGGGCGCGAGGAGCGGGTGCGCTGGGAGGCGCGGCCGCTGATGCGCGGCGCGCGCGTCACCGGCCTTGTGATGATCACCGAGGTCGTCACCCGCCAGCGCAGCCTCGAGCACGAGGCGCGCATCCGCGACGCCGCCATGGAGGCTGCGCTCAGCCCGCTGGCGATGTTCGACCTGGATGGGACGGTGACCTACGCCAATGCGGCGTTCGCCGAGGTGCTCGGCTACGCCCGGCCCACCGACCTCCTCGGCCAGCGGACCGAGGCGCTCTGGGGCCAGCCGGGAGAGGCGGCCCGCATCTGGCAGAGCCTGCTGGATACGGGGCGCTGGATCGGCGTGACCAACGCCATCCGGGCCGATGGCTCGGCGCGCGTCGCACAGGTGTCGGTGAGCCTTGCCCGGGGCGGCGACGGCGCGGCGGTGGGCGCCATCGCGTCCTGCGTCGACATCACCGCGCAGCGGGAGACCGAGAAGGCACTGGGCGAGAGCCAGCGCCGGCTCGTCACCCTGATGGACAACCTGCCGGGCGGCTTCGCCTTCCGCTGCCGCAACGACTCCTTCTGGACCATGGAGATCATCTCCAAGGGCTGCTTCGACGTGCTGGGCTACTCGCCCGAGGCGCTGATCGATAACCGGCTCGTGGCGTTCGCCACCCTGATCCATCCCGAGGACGACAAGCGTGTGCGCCGGGAAATCCTCGAGGCGATCAACCTGGCCCGTCCGTTCCAGGTCAGCTTCCGGGTGATCACCCGCAAGGGCGACGTCAAGTGGCTGATGCAGCAGGGCACGCCCCAGTTCGCCGGCAAGTCCGAGGTGCAGGCGCTGGAGGGCGTCGTCATCGACATCACCGACCGGGTCGTCGCGACGGAGGACCTGCACCGCGAGAAGGCGCGGGCCGAGCAGTACCTGGACGTGGCCGCTTCCATCATCCTCGCCCTCGACCGCCAGGGCCGGGTGACGCGGTTCAACCGCAAGGGCACCGAGGTCACCGGCTACACGGAGGAGGAACTGGCGGGGCAGAACTGGTTCGACCTGCTGGTCGACCCCGCCGAGCGCCAGGAGGCCAAGCGCGCCTTCGCCGAGATCGTCGCCGGCGACGGCGAGGAACTGCCCTACCTGGAGAACCAGATCCGCGCCAAGGGCGGCCAGCGCCGCGTGATCGGCTGGAACCTGGCGCGCATCCGCGACCAGACGGGCTATGTGGTGAGCGTGCTCGGCTCGGGCGAGGACCTGACCGAGCAGCGCGAGATCGAGCGGCAGCTGCTGCAGGCCCAGAAGATGCAGGCGGTGGGCGAGTTGACCGGCGGTCTCGCCCACGACTTCAACAACCTGCTCATGGCGGTGCAGGGCAACATCGAGTTCCTGCGCGACGTGGTGCCGGACGACCCGTCGGTCGAACGCTACACCGCCGCGGCGCTGAAGGCGGTGGGCCGCGGCGCGGAGCTCACCCAGCGGCTGCTGGCGTTCTCGCGCAAGCAGCTCCTGCGGCCCGAGCCGACCTCCATCAACCGCCTGGTGGGCGACATGACCGAGCTGCTCGCCCGCACCCTCGGGCCCCATATCCGGATCAGCACCGAGGTGGCGGCGGACACGTGGGACGCGCTGGTCGATCCGGCCCAGCTGGAGAACGCGCTGCTCAACCTGGCGATCAACGCCCGGGACGCCATGAAGGACGGCGGCACCCTGACCATTGCCACCTCCAACGAGACCCTCAACGACGTCGCTGCCGCCCGCCACCCGACCCTGTCGCCGGGCCAGTACGTGGTCATCGCTGTGCGCGACACCGGCACGGGGATGACCCAGGAAGTGCTCGACCGGGCGTTCGAGCCGTTCTTCAGCACCAAGGATTCGACCCGCGGCAGCGGCCTCGGCCTCAGCATGGTCTACGGCTTCGTCAAGCAGTCGGGCGGCCACATCGAGATCCAGAGCGAGGTCGGGCACGGCACGTCGGTCCTGCTGCACCTGCCCCATGCGTCGCGCGCGCCCTCGGACGCGCTCGAGGACGAGGACGCCACCGCCGTCATCCAGGGCGAGGGCGAGACCATCCTGGTGGTGGAGGACGACGAGGAGGTCCGCAGCATCATCGTCGCGGCGCTCAAGTCGCTGGGCTACGTGGTGCGCCAGGCGCCCAGCGCCGGCGAGGCGCAGCACCTGCTCGACGACGGGTTGCGGCCGCACCTGCTGCTGACCGACGTCCTCCAGCCCCACGGCAAGGACGGCATCCAGTTCGCCCAGGAAGTGCACGAGGCGTTCCCCCAGTGCGCCATCCTGCTGATGTCCGGCTACACCGAGGACGCCATGGAGCGTAACAAGCAGCTCGACAAGCCCTTCGCCCTGCTGCGCAAGCCGTTCGGCAAGGCCGAGCTGTCGCGCCAGGTGCGCGCCCGGCTCGACGCGCGGGTGGAGAACATCCACCAGGCGGCCGTGTAGCGTCCCAGCTTTTGCTTTGAGGCCGCCGGGCAACGCCGCTAAGGTGTGGCTCCAGGCGATCCAGGGGAGGAGATGTCGGTGAGCGGCACTGCGGGAATCACTTCGTTCGGCGCGTATATCCCTCGGCTGCGGCTGAACCGGGCGAGCATCGCCGCCGCCCACAAATGGGCCATGCCCAACTTGCGTGGCATGGCCAAGGGCGAGCGCTCCATGTGCAACTGGGACGAGGACGCCATCACCATGGCGGTCGAAGCGTCCCGCGACTGCCTGACGGGCCGCGACCGCGGTGCGCTGGAGGGCATCTTCTTCGCGTCGACGACGCTGCCCTTCCTCGACCGGCAGAACGCCGGCGTCATCGGCGCCGCCCTCAACCTGGAGCATGGCATTGCCTCGCTCGACGTGGCCGGCTCCCAGCGGGCCGGCACCTCGGCGCTGATCGCGGCGCTGCGCGGCGCCGGCGACGGGGAGACGCTGGTGGCCGCCGCCGACGCGCGCAAGGCGAGGCCGGCGAGCGCCAGCGAGATGCAGTTCGGCCACGGCGCCGCGGCGGTCACGGTAGGGCGCGACCGCCCGGTCGCCGTGCTGCGCGCCCATCACACCGTCACCACCGACTTCGTCGACCATTTCCGCGGCGAGGGCGAGGAGTTCGACTATGGCTGGGAGGAGCGCTGGGTCCGCGAGGAGGGCTACGGCAAGATCGTGCCCCAGGCGATCAAGGCGCTGCTCGACAAGGCGGGCGTCGCCGGCGGCGACGTCGCCCATTTCGTCATGCCCTGCTCCCTGAAGGGCATTCCCGAGCGCACGGCGAAGCTGTTCGGCGTCGCGCCCGAGGCGGTGGCCGACACCATGGCCGAAAGCTGCGGCGACACGGGCGCGGCGCATGCGCTGCTGATGCTCTCGGCGGCGCTCGAGAAGGCCAAACCCGGCGACCTCATCCTCGTCGTCGCCTTCGGACAGGGCGCCGACGCCATCCTGCTGGAGGCGACCGAGGCGCTGGCCGACCTGCCGGCGCGCCACGGCGTCGCCGGCGCCCTGGCCGCCGGACGGCGCGAGGACGACTACATGAAGTTCCTGTCTTTCCAGGACAACATCCGCCTCGACTGGGGCATGCGCGGCGAGACCGACAACAAGACCGCGCTCAGCACCGAGTACCGCAAGAAGGACATGGTGACGGGCTTCAGCGGCGGCCGCTGCACGGTCTGCGGCACGGTGCAGTTCCCGCGCACCCACTACTGCGTCAACCCGAACTGCCAGGCGCTCGACACCCAGGAACCCTATTCGTTTGCCGATTCGCCGGCGCGGGTTATGTCATTCACCGCGGACTGGCTGTCCTACAATCCCAGCCCGCCCTTCTATTACGGCCAGGTGCAGTTCGAGACCGGCGGCCGGGTGCTGATGGGGTTCACGGATACGGAGGCGGGACAGCTCGAGGTGGGCTCGCCGCTGAAGATGATGTTCCGCATCAAGGACTATGACAGGGACCGCGGTTACCGCCGCTACTTCTGGAAGGCGGCACCCGCTTCACCAGGCAAGGAGGCCTGACCATGGCACGGGGAATTCGCGACAAGGTTGCCATCATCGGCATGGGATGCAGCAAGTTCGGCGAACGCTGGGACGCCGGCGCCGAGGACCTGATGGTCGAGGCGTTCAACGAGGCGCTGGCCGATGCCGGCATCGAGAAGAGCCAGATCGAGGCGGCCTGGTTCGGCACCGCCTTCGATCGGGTGCATGTGGGCGCCTCGGCGCTGCCGCTGTCGACCACCCTGCGGCTCTCCAACATTCCCGTCAGCCGGGTCGAGAACATGTGCGCCACCGGCACCGAGGCGCTGCGCGGCGCCGCCTATGCGGTGGCCTCCGGTGCCTGCGACATCGCCATGGCACTGGGCGTGGAGAAGCTCAAGGACACCGGCTACGGCGGCCTGCCCGCCGGCTCGCGCGGGCCGCTGCCCGACCTCTGGGTGCCCAACGGCTCGGCGCCGGGCAACTTCGCCCAACTCGCCACCGCCTATTCCGCCAAGCACGGCGTCTCGGCCAAGGATCTCAAGGAGGCCATCGGCCACGTCTCTTGGAAGAGCCACCAGAACGGCGCGCGCAACGAGAAGGCGCACCTGCGCAAGGCGGTGCCCATGGAGACCATCCTCAACGCGCCGATGATCGCCGAGCCGCTGGGCCTGTTCGACTGCTGCGGCGTGAGCGACGGGTCGGCCTGCGCCATCGTCACCACGCCGGAGATCGCCCGCAGCCTGGGCAAGACCGACATGGTCACCATCAAGGCGCTGCAGCTCTGCCTGTCGGACGGCGTGGAGAGCGGTTTCAACACCTGGGACGGCAGCCACTTCGCCACTACCCGCGTCGCCGCCAAGAAGGCCTATGACGAGGCGGGGGTGAAGAACCCGCGCGAAGAACTCAGCATGATCGAGGTGCACGACTGCTTCTCGGTCACCGAGCTGGTGACCATGGAGGACCTGCACATCTCGCCCGAGGGCGGCGCGGTGAAGGACGTCATGGACGGCTTCTACGACGCCGACGGCGGCGTGCCCTGCCAGATCGACGGCGGCCTGAAGTGCTTCGGTCATCCGATCGGCGCGTCGGGCCTGCGCATGGTCTACGAGGTCTATCTCCAGCTCCTCGGTCGCGCCGGCGAACGCCAGCTCAAGAACGCCACCCTGGGCCTCACCCACAATCTGGGCGGCGCCCCCCACGCCAACGTCTCGGCGGTGGCGATCATGGGGCGTTACGCGTAGCGCACCGGGCTTCTGAGCCGACCCCGCTTTCACGGCCACGCGCCGCTCGGCGGCGCGTGATTCTTTCTTGTGCGCCAACGGGCTGCGGTCCTTCGGCGGGCCTCTGACCGTTCCGGAGCGGATTGAAATCACCCCGTCGCCGGACCATTATCAAAGTATGGGGAAGACGAGAGCGTTGATGACCGGCGGAGTCGCCTCCGAGAGGCGGGGACGGGCCGCATGAACGCCGTCGACCGGTTCGAGGAGGGCTCTCCGTCGTGGCCGGTCACGAGATATCTCGATAAGGGCGGCAGCGCCCTCCAGGACATCCCTTCCGCCCTCGACGACCGGCAGACACTGGCCGCCCTCTACGCCGCCATGGTGCGCACCCGCACCTTCGACCAGAAGGCCGTCTCGCTGCAGCGGACCGGCCGGCTCGGCACCTACGCCTCGTCGCTGGGGCAGGAGGCGGTCTCGGTGGGCATCGGCGCCGCCATGGACCCCGCCGACGTGCTGCTGCCCGCCTTCCGCGACCACGGCGCCATGCTGTGGCGCGGCGTCACCATGACCGAGATCCTGCAGTACTGGAGCGGCGACGAGCGCGGCTGCGACTACGCCGGTCCGCGCGAGGATTTCCCGGTGGCCATTCCGGTCGCCAGCCAGGCGCCCCACGCGGTGGGCGTGGCGATGGCCTTCCAACTCCGCGGCGAGAAGCGGGCGGCACTGTGCATCCTGGGCGACGGCGCCACCTCCAAGGGCGACTTCTACGAATCCATCAACGCCTGTGGTGTCTGGAACCTGCCTGCCGTTTTCGTCATCAACAACAACCGGTGGGCGATCTCCGAGCCGGTGGCCATGCAGACCGCCGCCGAGACCCTGGCGCAGAAGGCGGTCGCCGCCGGGATCGCCGGCGTGCGGGTGGACGGCAACGATGTCGTCGCCGTGCGCCATGTGGTGGGCCGGGCGCTGGAGGAGGCGCGGTCCGGCCGTCCCCAGCTCGTCGAGGCGCTGACCTACCGGCTGGGCGACCACACCACGGCCGACGATGCGCGGCGTTACCGGGACGACGCCGAGGTGAGCGCGCGCTGGCAGGAGGAGCCGGTGCTGCGCCTGCGCAACTACCTGGTCGCCCGCGATTGGTGGTCGAAGGCCGACGAGGAGGCGCTGATCCGCCAGGTGCGCGAGGACGTGGACGGCGCGGTGGAGGCCTATCTCGCCTTGCCGCCCCAGCCGCCCGCCGCCATGTTCGATCATCTCTACGCGGTGCTGCCGCCGTCGCTGGCGGCGCAGCGCGCCCTGCTGGAGGACGGCGATGGCTGAGGTGACCCTGGTGGAAGCCGTCGCGATGGCGCTCGGGCGGGCCATGGACGAGGACCCGACGGTGCTGGTGCTGGGCGAGGACGTCGGGCGCGACGGCGGCGTGTTCCGCGCCACCGAAGGGTTGCTCGACCGGTTCGGCCCGGCCCGCGTGCGCGACACGCCGCTCGCCGAAGGCCTGATCGCCGGCATGTGCGTCGGCCTCGGCGCGCAGGGCTTCCGGCCGGTGGCCGAGATCCAGTTCATGGGCTTCGTCTACCCGGCCCTCGACCAGATCGTGAACCACGCCTCCCGCCTGCGGAACCGCACCCGCGGGCGGCTGAGCTGCCCGATGGTCATGCGCATGCCCATGGGCACGGGGATCAAGGCGCCGGAGCACCATTCGGAAAGCGTCGAGTCCATGTTCGCCCACATTCCGGGCCTGCGCGTGGTGATCCCGTCGACGCCGTCCCGCGCCTACGGCCTGCTGCTGGCGGCGATCCGTGACCCTGACCCGGTGATCTTCCTCGAGCCCACGCGCCTCTACCGCGCCGTCCGGGAAGAGGTGGCGGACGACGGCGCGGCGGCCGAACTGGACTGCTGCTACGTGATGCGCGAGGGCAGCGACCTCACCCTGGTCACCTGGGGTGCCATGACCCGCGAGACCCTGGCGGCGGCCGACGCGCTGGCGGAGGAGGGGATCGAGGCCGAGGTGATCGACGTCGCCACCCTGAAGCCGCTCGACGAGGAGACGATCCTCGACTCCGTGGGCCGCACCGGCCGCTGCGTCATCGTCCACGAGGCGGCGCTGACCGCCGGCTTCGGCGGCGAGATTGCGGCGCGGCTCGCCGAGAAGGCGCTGCTGTCGCTGGCCGCGCCGGTGCGCCGCGTCGCCGGCTTCGACACGGTGATGCCGCTGCCCCGGCTGGAGGACGCCTACCTGCCCGGCATCGACCGGATCGTCGCGGCGGGAAGGGAGACGGTGCGGTTCCAATGAAGACGTTCACGCTGCCAGATCTCGGCGAGGGGCTCCAGGAGGCGGAGATCGTCACCTGGCACGTCGGCGAGGGCGATCACGTGGTCGCCGATCAGCCGCTGGTGTCGGTGGAGACCGAAAAGGCGGTGGTCGAGGTGCCCTCGCCCTGGTCGGGCCGCGTCGTCCGCGTGTTCGCCGCGACGGGCGACACCGTCGCCGTGGGCGGCGACCTGGTGGAGATCGAGGAAGAGGCGGGCGAAGACACGGGCACCGTGGTCGGCCAGGTGTCGGCCGCGGCGCCGCCGCCTCCGCCGCCGCCCCGGCCGAGGCCGCCGGGCCAGGGCTCGCCGCTGGCCAAGGCGCTGCCGGCCGTGCGGGCGCTGGCGCGCGACCTGGGCGTCGACCTGGCGGGCGTGACGCCCACCGGCGCGCAGGGCCAGATCACGCGCGAGGACGTGGAGGCGGCATCCCAGGGTTTGCTCGGCCGCGACGGCGCCGGCTGGGAGCCGGTGCGCGGCGTGCGCAGGGCGATGGCCCGCAACATGACCGCCTCGGGCCGGGCGGTGGTGCCCGCCACCATCATGGACGACGCCGATATCGGCGACTGGCCGGAAGAGGCCGACGTGATGATGCGGCTGGTGCGCGCCATCGCCGCCGGAGTCGCCGCGTCCCCGGGACTGAACGCCTGGTACGACGCGGCCGGCGATCGAATCCTGGTTCACAGCGAGGTCCATCTCGGCATCGCCGTCGACGCCGAGGACGGCCTGTTCGTGCCGGTACTCAACGACATTACCGGCCGTTCGGAAGACGATCTGAAGCGCGGCCTGGAGGCGCTCAAGGCGGCGGTGCGGTCCCGCCAGATCCCGCTGGAGCATCTGCGCGGGCAGACCATCACCCTGTCCAATTTCGGCACCCTCGGCGGTCGGCACGCCCATCTGGTCGTGGTGCCGCCGCAGGTGGCGATCGTCGGCATCGGCCGGGCGGCGCCGGCCGTGGTGCCGCGGGACGGCGAGGCCGTCGTCCGTACTATACTGCCGGTGTCGATCACCTTCGATCACCGGGTTGTCACCGGCGGCGAGGCCGCCCGGTTCCTGGGCGCCCTGGTGGAGGACCTGCGCAAGGGCGGATAGCCGCCCCTCCGGGCATATCTGCCGTTGCGCAAAGTCAACTCTGGCGCCTTGGGAAGGGAGTAGGGTTAAGAGATAAGAAGAGGAGAGAAGGTCATGGAGATACCGCTGGAAATCGCATTCGAAGGTCTCGAGCCCTCCGACTCCGTCGCGGCCCGAGTGCGGCAGGAAGCCTCCAAGCTGGAGCATTTCTACCACCGCATCACCTCGTGCCGGGTCGTCATCGACAAGCCCCATCAGCACCACCAGCGCGGCAATGCCTACTATGTCCGGATCCACGTCACGCTGCCTGGCGGCGGCGACGTGGTGGTGAGCCGCGATCCGGGCAACCGCCGCGCCCATTCGGACGTTTACGCGGCCATCCACGACGCCTTCGCGGCGGCCAAGCGACAGCTGCAGAGTGCCATGCGTCGGCGGCAGTCGCGGGTCAGGCACCATGAGGAGCTGCCGCCCGGGATCATCGCCAAGATCTATCCCTACGAGGGCTACGGCATCATCGCCGCTCCCGGCGGGCGGGACGTCTACTTCGACCGCGAGAGCGTCGCCGACGAGGGCTTCGACGCGCTGGAACCCGGCCAGGAGGTCATGTTCTCGGAGGTCCAGGGCGAGCACGGCGCCCAGGCCGTTGCCGTCCGGGGGATCGCGAAGCGCAAGGTTCACTGAAGCGCCGCGCGGATTTCCCGTGGCCAAGGGCCGGTGAAGCCACTAGCCTGCCGCCCCACGTCGGGAAGATCATGACAAGGATGGAGGCGGGACATGGCGCTCAGGCAACGCATCGCGGTGACTTTGCCGGCCGGCCCGAAGGTCCAGGATACGGTGGACCGGGTGCGCTGGGCCGAGGCGAACGGCTATGACGACGCGTGGTTTGGCGACGGCGGCGCGCCGGATTCGCTGACCACGGCAGCCGCCATCGCCCATCACACCGAGCGGCTGCGCCTCGGGGTCGCGGTGACGCCGGTGTTCACCAGGACGCCCGCGGTGCTGGCCGCCACGGCCAACGTGCTGGGCCAGGTACTGCCCGGCCGCTTCGTCATGGGCCTGGGCGCATCGAGCCAGACGATGATGGACGGCTGGCACGGCGTGCCGCTCGACAAGCCGGTGACGCGGGTCCGGGAAACCACCGTCATGGTCAAGTCCATGCTGGCGGGAGAGAAGTCCAACTTCGACCTGGAGACGGTGCGCAGCCATGGCTACATCCAGGCGCCGCTGGAATCTCCCGTGCCCGTCTACATGGCGGCGCTGCGCTCGACCATGATCGAGACGGCGGCCGAGTTCAGCGACGGCGTGATCTTCAACCTGTGGCCGAAGCGGGCGCTGCCCAAGATGATCGAGCACGTCGCCGTCGGCGCGCGGCGCGCCGGCAAGGACCCGGCCGGCGTCGAGGTGGTAAACCGGCACATGGTGCTGGTCACCGACGATAAGGAGTCCGCCCGGGCCCGGTTCCGGGCGGCGTTCGCGCCCTATTACGCCACCCCCGTCTACAACAAGTTCCTGTCGTGGGCGGGCTACGAGGACGCGGCGGCGGTGATCCGCGAAGGCTGGGCCGAACGCGACCGCGGCAAGACCACCGGCGCCATCTCCGACGAGATGGTCGACGAGATCGCCATCATCGGGACCGAGGAGGAGTGCCGCGAGCGTCTCCGCTGGTGCGCGCAGACCGGCATCCACACCCACATCATCGCGCCCCTGGGCGGCGCGACGCCGGAAGAGACGGCGCGCACCTTCGCCGCCTTCACGCCCGACAAGCTCAAGCTTTAGGCGTTCCGCGATCGGCGGGCCGGAACCGGTCCGGCTCCATGCCGTTCCCGCCCTGTCGGGGAAGACGAACGAGGGACGAATGAAAGCGGTACTGGCCTCCATCACGGCACTGCTTCTGGCGGTGTTCCTGCTGGCGCTCGGAGCCGGCCTGCTGGGCACGCTGCTCAGCGTGCGCCTCGCCCAGGCCGGCGCGAACGCGCTCACGGCGGGCTGGGTGATGTCGGCCTATTTCATCGGTCTCTTCGCCGGCTCCATGGTGATGCAGCGCTGGATCGTGTCGGTGGGCTACATCCGGACCTACAGCGCCTTCACCGCCATCCTGTCGGCCGCCTCGCTGCTGCATCCGTTCGGCCTCAGCCCGCTGCTGTGGGCGGTGCTGCGCCTCGCCGAGGGCTTCTGCATGGCCGGCCTGCTGCTTTGCGTCGAAAGCTGGCTGAACGTCCGCTCCACCCGCGAGAGCCGCGGCCAAGTGCTGGCGCTCTACATGATCGTGTTCTATGCCGCCAACGGCTTCGGCCAGTTGCTGCTGGCCATGGACCAGCACGGCTTCGGCCTGTTCGCCATCGCCTCGGTGATGATCTCCATCGCCGCCGTTCCCGTGGCTCTCACCAAGGTCGAGGCGCCGGTGGCCGTGTCGACGCCCAATTTCAGCGTTGCCCGGCTGTACGGCATCTCGCCGACGGGGATCGTTGGCAGCCTGATGTCAGGCCTGGTCGTCGGCGCGTTCTATGCCCTGGCACCGTTTTTCGCCATCGCCGTCGGGCTCAGCTCGTCGCAGACGGCGGCGTTCATGGGCGCGGCCGTCTTCGGCGGGCTGATCATGCAGTGGCCGATCGGACGCCTTTCGGACCGGTTCGACCGGCGCCGGGTGATCGTCGCCGTCAACCTGGCGGTGGCGGTCGTCGCCGTCTGCATCTCGCTGCTCCATGCCGGCCACTTCTACGTTCTGCTGCTGCTGGTGGCGCTGTTCGGCGGCCTGAGTTTCACGCTCTATCCGCTCAGCGTGGCCAACGCCAACGACAATGTCGATTCAACTGAGGTGGTCGCCACGGGCCGTGGCCTGTTGCTGGCCTACAGCGTCGGCGCCTTTCTCGGTCCGCTGTTCTCGGCGACGGTGATGTACAGCTTCTCCGCCTCTGCCATGTTCGTGCTGGAGGCGACCGTGTGCACCCTGGTCGCCCTCTACGTCTGGTGGCGGATCAGTCAGAAGGCGCCCGTGCCCGAGGATCAGCGGGCGCCCTATCAGGTGGTGCCGCGGATGACGCCGGAAGCGGTGGAGATGGATCCGCGCGGGACGTAACCGGCCCGGTTCCAGGACCACGCCGCTCCAAGGCGACCGGGAGGCGAATTCAAGGCGCTATTATGGAAGGTAATGGCGGGGTTGCCTGAATCCAGTTGGATTCGCTCCCGAACTGGAGTAGTTTACTTCAAATTTTACAGGAAATGCCGCACGAAGAGGGATTCATGCGCGTCCTCGCCCGTACCAATCTGAGCCTGGCGCTCAAAGTCACTGCCGCCGCCGTGCTGGTTGGGCTGTTCGCCGGACCGCACGCCGCCTCGGCCGCCTACTTCCAGACCGACTTCGAGAGCGGTCTGCCGTCGGAGATCACCGGCGCGGGCGCGCTCGAAGGGACCCAGGGCTATTCGGCCTACGGCTTCGGCAACACCTTCCTGCGCGACGTCTCGCCGACGTCCCAGCCGATCACCCTGACGCTGACCAACCTGCCGACCCATACCAGCATCTCGCTGGACTTCTTCCTCGCGATCATCGATTCGTGGGACGGCAACGGCGACGGCGTGAACAGCGTGGCGCCCGACTTCATGAACGTCACCATCGACGGCACGCCGATCTTCTCCGAGACCTTCGAGAATTCCTCCAACGGCGGCTTCGCGACCACCGCGTCCTATGTGCCGCCGGCGGGCGTCGAACTGGCGCATCACCAGGATCTCGGCTTCACCACCGGCGTCTACTACGTCGACTCCGCCTACAACATGGGCCTCGACACGCTGTTCGACAACATTGCCCACACCGCCTCGACGCTGACCATCCAGTGGTTCGCCAACGGCGCTGGCTGGCAGGGCACGGCGGAGGACGAGAGCTTCGCCATCGACAACATCTCGGTCACGCTCAACGGCCTTGCCAACGACGTGCCGGAACCGGCGGCTGCCGGCCTGTTCCTCGGGCTGGGCGCACTGGCGCTGGGTTACTATCGACGCCGCCGGCAGGCCTGCTAGCGGCAGATGGGGGCGCGGGTCCGGGCCCGCCAGTTAAAAATCCGGAACTGAGAGGGGCACCCAAGGGTGCCCCTCTCGCGTTTCGGGACCCTCACGGCTCAGCGCCGATTCTTCAGCAGCATCAACGGTAACAGCAGCCGGTAGACGAGGCGGAGCACCCGGCTGCGCACGCTGTCGCCCGTGAATCGGTGGCCCGGCTTCACCGGGTGCCAGAGCGTATCCGCCCGCTTGCCGGGCCGGGTAAAGACCGGCCGGTAGACGAAGGTTCCGGGCGACATGGACAGCGTCCGCTGGGCGCTCAAGTAGAAGCGGTTGCGGTTGCCGGGCGCGACGAACTCTCCGGCGCCGCCGAAATCCTCGATGATGCAGCCGGCCCGGGCGAGGATCACCGGCACGATGGCTTCGTAATGGCCCTCCCAGCCTTCGGCGAAGGCAGCCTGCAGGACGTCCACCCCCCGGCGCGACAGCCGGTAGAACGGAAAGAATCCGCGGATTAGGTCGTCCTCCGTCACGGTGACGCCCTCGGGCGGACAGGGCGGGTAGCGGCGGTGCCACTCGGGATTGCCGGCCCGGCGGAACAGGTTGGTGCACAACAGGTCGGCGGGGCTGGCGGCGAAGGCATCGAACAGGGTCCGCCAGTTGCCGGAAAAGCGTACGTCGTACTCCATCAGCCAGTAGTGGCGGTAACCGGGACGGGTCATGGCGAAGTGGTGGAACGGCAGGTCGGTGGTCTCGGGTCCGAAGCCCTCTCGAGCCCGCGGGAAAGGCAGGCGGGCCAGCGCCTCTCGGTTGGTGAGGTGGTGCGGCAGGTGCGCCGCCGCTTCGGGGAGTGCGGTGCCGTCCGCCGCGTTGAACAGCAGGATGACGTGGGCGCTGCCGGCCAGCTCGCGCTGCACCTTTGCAAAGGCCTCGAGCAGCGGCGCGTCGACGAAATGGGTCATGAACAGGACCGCCTGGTCCGGGGCGCCGGGCTGTTCGCCGTCGCTCATGGGCCGCCGGTCAGGGCGTCGAGCGTCCGCCCCTGGAAGCCGACGGTCTCGACGTTGAACAGCGCGGCGATGGACGGCGCGAGGTCGATGACGTTGATGGGGGCGTTAAGCCGCCGGGCCGTGGCGTTCGGCATGCTGGCGAGCAGCAGGCCGTCGGGCCTGTGGTCGCCCGTGCGGATGCTGGGGTGGGGATGGTGCATGCGGCCGAGTTCCGCCGACCATACCCGGCGGATCGGCGCGGCTCTGTTCCAGGTGACAAGCAGGTCGGGCAGCTGCGCGATGCCCGCACCTTCGTAGGCGTCGCTGGTGCGCACGACGTCGAGGACCAGGGGCTCTCCCGTCTCCTCGTTGTGAATGTCGAGGAGCTGACGCTTCAGGCGGGCGCACAGTGCGTCGAATTCGGCGCCGGGTTGCACGATGCCGTGCGCCTCGCGGCCCGCCAGGTTGATCCGGATGCCCGATGTCCGCTCGTTGCAGAAGACCTCGAAGCACAGCCGGCGTTCCCGGTGGGGCAGGAAGCCTTCCCGGTAGACGCTCTGCGCGAACCGGGCGCGGGCCGGCGAAAGCAGCCGGCGCATCGGCTGGGGCAGGGAGCGCCACACCTGCCGCGCCGTCGACAGGCTCGCGTTGCGCGTCTCGTTGAGTTCGCCGTCGAGGCGCGCAAGGATACGGTCGAGCAGGCGGACGCCGGTGTAGCCGGTTTCGATTCCATGGCTCATGAAGATCATGACGCCGACGTCGTCGCCGGCGTGCGCCACGATGTCTCCCACGGCCCGGTCGAGCGCCTCGTAGACGTCGCGAAGCGGGTTGCCGACCGCGGCGGCCACCGCCGGGTAGTGCTCCTCGTGGCCGGGATCGTTCAGGTGCCAGCAATGGTGGCCGGCGCAATGGGCCTCCGAATAACTGGCGAAGCAGAAATCCCATGGCTCCCGTGCAATCAGGTCCTTCAAAAGCGACGTCTTCATGGCGACGCGCCGGACCAGCGCATCGCGAAAGCCGGCCTGCTCTTCGCTGCTGCGCGGCCGGTGGGAATCGCACATCTTGCCGCCGAGGGGATCGGCGCCGTAGTCGCGCTCGATGGTTTCCCGGAGCGCCGGCGGCCAGGTCTTCAGCTTCAGGGTCGCCGTCCCGTCGGACGGCGCGTGCGCCGCCCAGTCAATCACGCGGATGCCGTTCGGCGTGCGAAGGTTCGGCGGGACGACCGCATCGATGACGATGGCGCGCTTCCCGGCCGCTTCCAGCCTGTCCCAGATGGCCGTAGCGGGGTTGTCTGCCGGATCGTGGACGCTGGTTTCGTAGGAAGCGCTGTCGAACCGGCGCACATGGTCGTGGAATCCGTGCCGGCCGGGGTCCGCGCCGAACGCGAAGCTGGCCCAGACCGAGCCGGATTCGAAGCCAGGCGGATTGTGGACGGGCGCGGCCACGGCTCGGCTCTCGAACGCAGTCAGATGGGGAAGCCGGCCTTCGTCGGTCCATTGCCGCGCGAGGCTCGAGTCGAAGGAATCCAGCCCGATCACCAGCAACTTGGTATTCATTGTCATGATCAGCCCCCGGGCTGACGCTAGCCGTTCGGCGGCCGGCTGGCAATGGCCTGAGTGGACGGCGTCTAGAACTCGACGTCGAGTTCTTCGAGTTCCTCGGGCTCCGCCTTGGCGGCCTCGGTCCAATCGACCATCAGCGGCCACGCCAGGATGCGCTGGCAGTAGGCCATGCATTCCTTGTCCAGCTTCACGTCGTAGGTCTTGAATCGGGTGCAGACCGGGGCGTACATGGCGTCGGCGACGGTCAGGTCGCCGTACAGGTAGGGGCCGCCATAGGCGTTGAAACATTCGTGCCAGATCGCGGTGATCCGGTCGATGTCCGCCTGGGCGCCAGCCCATACCTTGAAGCCGGGATAGCGGGCCTTCAGGTTCATGGGCAGCGCCGAGCGCAGGTTGGCGAAGCCCGAATGCATCTCGCCGCAGACCGAGCGGCAATGGGCGCGCGCGACCGTGTCGCTAGGAAACAGTCCGGCCTCGGGGTTCAGCTCGTTGAGGTATTCGGCGATCGCCAGGGTGTCCCACACGGAAACGTCCTCGTGGGTGAGACGCGGTACCTGGAACGAGGGCGACATCAGCAGCAGTTCGGCGCGGGTCGACGGATCGTCGGTGGGCAGCACTTCCTCGGTGAAGTGGAGGCCGGCCATCTTGGTCATCAGCCAGCCACGCAACGACCAGGAAGAATAGTTCTTGCTGCTGATGGTCAGTTTCGCCTTGCCCATGAACCTGCTCCGGGGCGGCCGGGGCCGCCCAATCCGCTATGGTGTTCTGATGCGATACTGAGCAGTTCGAGGTCGTTGTGCAAGCGCGAAAAGATGCGCAGCACCGACGACCAAATATTGTGCGCAAATGCCCAAGATTCAGGCAAAGAAAGCACTGTTTCGTCGGCGCAGAAGTCTCTCGCGGCGCAGCAAAAAATGGTCTAGCCTCGTCTTTGCGCGGCGCTGTCTACAGGGTGCCGGCACCCCGACTTGTCCTTCGGATCGGCGCTCGCCCCATGATCTATTTCGCGTACCAGGCTGCCTCCGACCTCCTCGAGCCGTTCCGGGCGGTGGCGCAGGCGGCCAGCGCAGTCCTGAGCCATCCGGGCCATGGGATGGCGGGAAACAAGTTCTTCCGGTCGCTGGGCGCGGCGTTCGACCTGCTGGCGCAGACGCGGCTGACCCATGGCCGGCCCGATTACGGCATCGGCACCGTGAAGGTGGGAAACCGCGAGGTTCCGGTGATCGAGGAGGCGGTCTTCAGCACGCCCTTCGGCACCCTGCTGCGCTTCCGCAAGGATGTCGAGACACCGCAGCCCAGGGTGCTGGTGGTGGCGCCGCTGTCCGGCCACTTCGCGACGCTGCTGCGCAACACGGTCGAGACCATGCTGCCCGAGCACGACGTCTACATCACCGACTGGCACAACGCCCGCAACATCCCTCCGGAAGCCGGCCGCTTCGGGTTCGACGACTATGTGGACCACATCATCCGCTTCCTCGAGGAGATGGGTCCGGGCGCCCACGTGGTGGCGGTCTGCCAGCCCTGCGTCCAGGTGCTGTTGGCGGCCGCGGTCATGGCGCAGGCCGACAACCCCGCCCAGCCCCACAGCATGACCCTGATGGCCGGTCCCATCGATACCAGGATCAGCCCCACCAAGGTCAACGAACTGGCGACCACCCGGCCCATCGAGTGGTTCGAGAAGAACCTCATCTCCAGGGTGCCGATGGGATTTCCGGGCGCGGGCCGGCGCGTCTATCCCGGCTTCGTCCAGCTCACCGCCTTCATGAGCATGAACATGGACCGCCACATCAAGGCGCATGTGGATCTGTTCGGCCACATGGTCAGCGGCGAGGACGAGAAGGCGCTGGCGACCCGCACGTTCTACGACGAGTATTTCGCCGTCCTCGACCTTCCCGCCGAGTTCTACCTGGAGACGGTCAAGCTGGTCTTCCAGGACGCCCTGCTGCCCCAGGGACTGCTCGAGTGGCACGGGCAGCGGGTCGATCCCGGAGCGATCCGGCGCACCGCCCTGCTCACGGTCGAGGGCGAACGCGACGACATCTGCGCCGTCGGCCAGACCATGGCCGCCCAGGAGCTCTGCTCCGGCCTGCGGCCCTATCGCAAACGCCACCACATGCAGGCCGGCGTCGGCCATTACGGCGTGTTCAGCGGCCGCCGGTGGCAGAACCAGATCTATCCTTTGGTCAAGAACACCATCCTCGCCAACGAGTAGGCCGCCGACTCCCGCGTCGTCGCGGCCGGTTCATCCGGGGCTCGTCATTGCGAGTGCAGCGTCGGAAGGATGTGCCGGCCCGGAAATGAAATGGGGCGGCACAGTCGGAATATAAACTGTGCCGCCCCGCAACCCCAGTACTGGACCCGGCTATGGGCCGATAGCTCTCCGGGTCCTCACCGCAATAGTGCTTGGGCCGGCAAAACAGCGGTGCGGGTACAGGGGCTGACCAAACTCTTGCCCATGGAAGCCTGACGAACCGTCTACTCCTACAGTCGGCGCTCGGCACCAGACAGGATCCCGATAACCGCCCTCAGGCAAACGTACCAAGATCCGGCTCTGTCAGAGTGAAACATTCAGAACACGGCTCCCACCCGCCTAAAACATGCCGCGAATTGGGTCGCATCGCAAGAGGAGTCATCCTGAAAAGCGGCAAAAAATTAGGCGAAGATGGGGCGGCCCGGTGTCGCGGTGCGCTCTTTTGTGCCCTCGGGGCGCGTTGCAGCCCTGCACGCGCGCCCACGTCGACCCGCCTCAGCGTTTGCGGCGGCGTCCGACCGCGATTCGCGCCTCAGCCTGTTTCCAGGCACTTCCGTGGGGCGCGACCGTCAGCGGGCGGCAAGGTTCGCAGAGACCGTGTAGTCGGCGGCAGGCTCGCGATTGAGCATCTGCGCGACCGGCACGGCCGAGAAGCCGAGCAGGAAACCTGCCAGAAGGATGAAGCCAATGGCTTTGAATGGCATTCCGTGACCCCCCTCGTCCGTGAATTGCCGTGTTGACCGCCGTCATGGTCACCCGAAGGTGCGAGCGGGATCAACCGAAAACGCGCCGAACGGGGCGCCAGCGTCCGGTCCGAAGGATTCTGGGAGGAAAATGCGCCGCGCGCTGCCGGAATACGACGACGGGGTCCGGCGATCGTCGCAGCGCGGGCGAATCACCGGCCCGTGCGCGCCTCAATCGTCGTGGGGACGCCGGCCGGGCTGGATGGGCTCCAGGTTCTCGTAGACCACGTCCCGCTTCTCGCGGAACGCGCCGACTCCTTCCCGCAGATCCTTGCCGCCCACCAGCGTGGCGGCTGTCCACACGGCGACGTAGTTCAGGCTGTCGGCCACCGAGTGGTCGCGGGCGTAGTTCATCAGTTCCTTGCAACCGTGGACGGCGAGCGGCGACTTGGCGGCGATGCCGCGGGCGATCTCCATCACCGCGTCCAGCATCTCCGCCTGGGTCTCGAACACCCGGTTCACGTAGCCCACCTCGCGCGCCTCCTCGCCATACATGCGCCGCCCGGTGAACGCCAACTCGCGGGCGATGCCCGGCGGGACGAGCCGCGGCAGCCGTTGCAGGGTGCCCAGGTCGGGCGCCATGCCGATATTGACCTCCTGCACCACGAAGAAGGCATCCCGGGTGCAGTAGCGCATATCGGCGCACACCGTCATGTCGAGGCCGCCGCCGACGCAGGCGCCCTGGATGGCCGCGAGCACCGGATAGCGGCACCGCTCGATTACGCCCAGCCGCTCGTGCAGGTCGAGCAGGTGGCGCCGGAACGCCTCGCGCTTGCGGCCCTCGTCCTGGTCGCTGGGCGCGTTGATGCTCTTGAACGAATTGAGGTCGAGCCCGGCGCAGAAGTGCTTGCCCGTGGACGACAGGACGACGACGCGCACGTCGTCCCGCGCCTCGATCTCCTCGAACACGGCGGGGAATTCCGCCCAGAAGTCCGGGTTCAGGCTGTTGAACGCGTCGGGCCGGTTCAGGATCACGTGGGCGATCTGGTCGGCGACCTCAAGCTTGACGGCTTTGCCGGTCATGGACTTTCCCTTCTTTCGTCTCGTGGCGCCCAAGGTCCCTCACCCTGACCCTCCCCCAGAGAGAGGGAAGGGACCCGCGCCCGCAGGGCGTGTGAGGGTGAGGGCTATTCTGCCGCCGCCTTCACCGCCGAGCCATAGAAGCTCTCGCCCCTGGCGGCCATGTCGCGCAGCAGCTTGGGCGGGGCGAAGCGCTCGCCGTATTGCTGGGCGAGGCGGTCGCATTCGCGGACGAAGGCGTCGAGGCCGACGGCGTCCATCAGACTGAACGGGCCGCCGGTGAACGGCGCGAAGCCCCAGCCGAAGATGGCGCCGATGTCGCCGTCCGCCGGGTCGGTCAGCACGTGTTCCTCCATGCAGCGGGCGGCTTCGACGGCCTGCCGGTAGAGGAAGCGCTTCTTGACCTCGTCGACCGACGGCTGCTCGGCGGCGGGCGGCCAGTTCTCGGTCAGGCCCGGCCAGAGGTGCTTCTTGCCGCCTTCCGGATAGTCGTAATAGCCCTTGCCGGCCTTCTTGCCGAGGCGTCCCAACTCGATCAGCTTGTCGACGATCTTGTCGCCGGGCTGGGGCTTCCAGGCGTCGCCCAGGTCCTTCTTGGTCTGCTCGCGCACCTTGTAGCTCAGCTCGATGGAGACGGCGTCGCCCACGTCGAGCGGGCCCACAGGCATGCCCGACTGCCGGCCGCCGTTCTCGATCAGCGCCGGGGTGACGCCGTCGGCCAGCATGGCGAGGCCTTCCATCACGTAGGTGCCGAAGCAGCGGGAGGTGTAGAAGCCGCGGCTGTCGTTCACCACGATGGGCGTCTTGCGGATCTGGCCCACATAGTCCATGGCCCGCGCCAGCGTCTCCTGCGACGTCTCCGCGCCCATGATGATCTCGACCAGCGGCATGCGGTCCACCGGCGAGAAGAAGTGCAGGCCGATGAAGTCCTTTGGCCGGGAGAAGCTCTTCGCCAGGCCCGAGATCGGCAGGGTCGAGGTGTTGGAGGCGAACACCGGCAGCTCCGGCGCCGCCGCCTCGGTCTTGCGGGTCACGTCGTCCTTGATGTCGCGGCTCTCGAACACCGCCTCGATCACCAGGTCGCAGCCCTTCAGGTCGTCATAGGAGGTGGTCGGCCGGATGCGGTCCAGCAGCGCCTTGCCCTTCTCCTCGGTGGTCTTGCCGCGCTGGACGCCCTTCTGCACCAGGCCTTCCGAGTAGGCCTTGCCCTTCTTGGCGTTCTCGATGGAGGTGTCCAGCAGGATCACCTCCATGCCGGCCAGGGCCGAGACGTAGGCGATGCCCGCGCCCATCATGCCGGCGCCCAGGATGCCGAGGGTCTTCACCTGGAACTTCGCCACGTCCTTCGGGCGGCGGGCCAGCTTGTCGGCGGCCTGCTTGTTGATGAACAGCGAGCGGATCATCGCCTTCGAGCTGGGGTCCATCATCAACCGGGTGAAGTAGCGGCTCTCGATGCGCAGCGCCGCGTCCATGGGAACCTGGTGGCCTTCGTAGACGCAGGACAGGATCGCCTGCACCGCCGGGTAGTTGCCCAGCGTCTCCTTCTGCGCCATGGCGGTGGCGCCGGTGAAGGTCTGGACGATGCCCGGGTTGAACGCACCCTGGCCGCCCGGCACCTTGAAGTTCTTCTGGTCCCAGGGCTGGACCGGGTCGCCCTTGTCCCTGATCCACGCCTTGGCGCGGGCGACGATCTCGCCGGCCGGCGCCAGCTCGTGCACCACGCCCGACTTGTGCGCCTGCTGCGGGCTCATGGAATCGCCCTTCAGCAGGTACATCAGCGAGGCCTGCACGCCCATCAGCCGGGGCAGGCGCTGGGTGCCGCCGCCACCGGGCAGCAGGCCGACCTTCACCTCGGGCAGGGCAAGCTGGATCTTCGGGTCGTCGGCGCACACCCGGTAGTGGCAGGCCAGGGTGAACTCGAGGCCGCCACCCATGGCCAGGCCGTTGATGGCGGCGGCGAACGGCTTGCCGCAGGTCTCCAGCCGGCGCAGCTGGCCGTTGAGCGCGTGGGCGTGCTCGTACATCTCCTTCACCGTGGCGCTGCCCGCCTGCGCGCCCAGCATGCCCAGGTCGGCGCCGGCCATGAAGGCCGGCTTGGCCGAGGTGAGCACCGCGCCCTTGATGGCGGGATCGCCGGCCACCTTCTCGATCAGCTCGGCCAGGTTGCGGCTCATGGCCTCGGTGATCACGTTCATGGAACGGCCGGGCAGGTCGATGGTGAGCAAGGCGATGCCGTCGGAATCGACCTCGAACTTGATGGTTTCCGTCATGTCGGCTCTCCCTTACACGCGCTCGATGATGGTGGCGGTGCCCATGCCCGCGCCGATGCACAGGGTGACCAGGGCGGTGTTCAGGTCGCGCCGCTCCAGCTCGTCCAGCACGGTGCCCAGGATCATGGCGCCGGTGGCGCCCAGCGGATGGCCCATGGCGATGGCGCCGCCGTTGACGTTGATCTTGTCGTGGGGAATGTCGAGCACCTGCATGAAGCGCAGAACCACCGAGGCGAAGGCCTCGTTGAGCTCCCACAGGTCGATGTCGTCCTTGGTCATGCCGGCGCGCTTCAGCGCCTTCTCGGCCGAGAAGGACGGGCCGGTCAGCATGATGGTCGGCTCCGATCCCACGTCGGCGAAGGCGCGGATTCGGGCGCGCGGCTTCCTGCCGATGGCGTCGGCGATCTCACGGCTGCCCACCAGCACCGCTGCCGAGCCGTCGACGATGCCCGAGCTGTTGCCGCCGTGGTGGACGTGGTCGATCCGCTCCACCTCCGGGTAGCGCAGCAACGCGACGCTGTCGAAGCCGATCTGGCCGCCCAAATCCGTGAAGGATGGCTTGAGGGAGGCGAGGGACTGCATGGTGGTGTCGGGCCGCATGTGCTCGTCATGGTCGAGGACGGCCAGCCCGAGCTGGTCGCGCACCGTCATCACGGACTTCTTGAAGTAACCGTTCTTCCAGGCATGGGCCGCCCGCTTCTGGCTCTCGACCGCATACGCGTCCACGTCGTCCCGGCTGAAGCCGTATTTGGTGGCGATCAGGTCGGCGCTGATGCCCTGGGGCACGAAGTTGACCTTGGCGGCCACCGCCGGGTCCATGCTCCAGGCGCCGCCCGAGGAGCCCATGGGCACGCGGGACATGCACTCGGTGCCGCCGCCGACCACCAGGTCGGCCTGGCCGGCCATCACCTTGGTGGCGGCGAAATTGGTGGCGACCAGGCCGGAGGCGCAGAACCGGTTGAGCTGCACGCCGGGCACCTCGTCGGAGAAGCCGGCGTTGAGGGCGGCGACGCGGGGGATCACCGCACCCTGCTCGGCGACGGGGTCGACCACGCCCCAGACCACGTCGTCCACGAGGTTGGTGTCGAGGTCGTTGCGATCGCGGACCTCCTCCAGCACCTGGGTGGTGAGCGAGATCGGCGTGATCTCGTGCAGGCTGCCGTCCTTCTTGCCGCGCCCCCTGGGGGTGCGCACTGCGTCGTAGATGTATGCGTCTGCCATCGGTCTGTCCTCTTGCCAGCGAATTGGGGTCTCAGAAGGCCTCGGCGGGGAGGGCCATCAGGGAGTCGGCGCCCGATTCGATCTTCTTCAGCAGGCTGCCGGTGTCGGGCAGCATGCGCTCGAAGAAGAAGCGGGCGGTGATCAGCTTGTGCTCGTAGAACGCCGGGTTGGCGGGCGAGGCGGCGAGCTTCTGCACCGCCGCGCGGGCGCACTGGGCCCACGCCCAGCCCATGGCCACCAGCGCCATCAGCCGCAAATAGTCGGAGGAGGCGGCGCCGGCATTGTCGGGCTTGGCCATGGCGTTCTGCATCAACCACAGCGTGGCCTGCTGCAGCCGGCCCAGGCCCTTTTCCAGCGCCTCCATCATGGGGGCCAGTTCGGCGGTCCCCTTGTTCTCGGCGATGAACCGGGTGACCTCGGCGAAGAACTTCTGCACGGCCCGGCCGCCGTTCATGGCCAGCTTGCGGCCCACCAGGTCCATGGCCTGGACGCCGTTGGTGCCCTCGTAGATGGGGGCGATGCGGGCGTCGCGCAGGAACTGCTCCATGCCGTTGTCCTGGATGTAGCCGTGGCCGCCGAAGCACTGCATGGCGAGGCTGGCGATCTCGACCCCCATGTCGGTGAAGTAGGACTTCACCACCGGGGTCATCAGCGCGACGAAGTCGTCGGCGTCCCGGCGCACCGTCTCGTCCGGATGGCGGTGGATCATGTCGATCTGCATGCCGGTCAGCGCCGCCAGCGCGCGGGCGCCCTCGATGAAGGCGCGCCCGGTCATCAGCATGCGACGCACGTCCGGGTGGACGATGATGGGATCGGCCGGTCCGTCGGCGTTCTTCGGGCCGCTGATGGCGCGGCCCTGCAGGCGCTCGCGGGCGTAGACGGCGGCGTTCTGGTAGGCGACCTCGGCGATGCCCAGCCCCTGGATGCCGACCCACAGCCGCGCCTCGTTCATCATGGTGAACATGGCGGGCATGCCGCGGTGCTCCTCGCCCACCAGCCAGCCGACGGCGCCGTCGTAGTTCATGACGCAGGTGGCGTTGGAGTGGATGCCCATCTTGTGCTCGATGGAGCCGCAGGAAACACCGTTGCGCTCGCCCAGGCCGCCGTCGTCGCCGACCAGGAACTTGGGCACCAGGAACAGGCTGATGCCCTTGGTGCCGGGCGGCCCGCCGGGAATCTTCGCCAGCACCAGGTGGACGATGTTCTCGCTGAGGTCGTGCTCGCCCGCCGAGATGAAGATCTTGGTGCCGCTGATGCGGTAGGTGCCGTCGCCCTGGGGCTCGGCCTTGGTGCGAATCTGGCCCAGATCGGTGCCGCAGTGGGGCTCCGTCAGGTTCATGGTGCCGCTCCATTTGCCGGACACCATGTTGGGCAGGTATTTCTGCTTCAGCGCGTCGGAGGCGTGGGCGTCCAGCGCCTCGACCGCGCTCTTGGTCAGGCCCGGATACATGGTGAAGCCCCAGTTGGCGGCGATCATCATCTCCGAGACCATGATGGCGAGCGTCTGCGGCAGGCCCTGGCCGCCGTAGTCGGCCTTCGCCGTCAGGCTGCCCCAGCCGCTCTCGGCATAGAGGTCGTACGCCTCCTTGAAGCCCTTCGGCGTGGTCACGACGCCGTCGTCCCAATGGCAGCCTTCCAGGTCGCCGCTCTGGTTGATGGGATGCAGCACCTCCGCGGCCACCTTGCCGGCCTCCTCCAGGATGGCGTCCACAAGGTCGGGCGTGACTTCCTCGAAGCCGGGCAGGTTGGCGTAGCGGTCGAGCCCGATGACGTCGTTGAGGACGAACTTGTAGTCGTCGATGGGGGCGGTGTAGGTGGTCATTCCGCGACGCTCCTCAGCTTGGCGTGGTGCTTGCGCCGGATCTCCTCCAGCGGAACGCCCGCCTTCAGCTCCTCCAGCAGCCGGCAGAAGCCGGCCAGTTCGTCGATGGTGGCGTCCAGGTCGGCGCGCTGGTTCTCCAGCGCCGCCAGCCGGTCCCGGCATTTTTCCAGCGTCACCTGGCGCTGGGTCTCGCGGCCGTCGTCCAGGTCGTAGAGATCGAGCATCTCGGTGATCTCGGCGAGGGAGAAGCCGACGCGCCGGCCACGCAGGATCCAGGCGAGCCGCGCCCGGTCGCGGGCGCTGTAGATGCGGTTCTGGCCTTCCCGGGCCGGTGTCAGCAGGTTCTCGTCCTCGTAGAAGCGGATGGTCCGGGGCGTCACCCCGAATTCCCGTGACAGGTCGGAAATGGTCCAGGTCTGCGACACGAAGGCGATCCCGTTTCGATTCGGCCGATGGTGGGAAACGTAGTTTACCTTTACGTAAACGTCAAGGTCATTTCCGCGGCCTTTCCGGATGGGGTCCGTCCTGACATCATGTGGCCCGATCCCGCCCGAATGCGAGGCCTGCCATTGGACCGAATCGCCGTCGCCGTCTTCGCCCACAACGAAGAGCGGAACATCGTGCGCTGCCTGGAGCACCTGCCGCTGGACTCCGTCGGCAAGGGCGCGAGTGTGCATGTGCTGGTCAACGGCAGCAGCGACCGGACCGCCGCGCTCGCCCGCGCCTTCGCGGCCGGACGGCACGGGCTGCACGTCCATGACATCGTGCAGGGCGGCAAGGCCAATGCCTGGAACCTGTTCGTCCACGAACTGGCCGGGGAGGCGGAGGCCTACGTGTTCCACGACGGCGACTGCTGGATGCGGCCGCGGGCGGCGGAGCGGCTTGCCGAGGCGCTGGCCGGGCCCGGCGGTCCGAACGCCGCCGCCGGCTACCCCTATACCGGCCGCAGCGCCGAGCGCTGGCGGGCCAACCGCTACGGCGTCGCCGGCAACCTCTACGGCCTGTCGGGCCGATTCGTCGGGGTGCTGCGGCAGCGGGGCGTGCGCATGCCGGCGGGCTGGATCGGCGACGACGACTTCGTCGACGCGCTGGCGCAGTGGGATGCGGACCCTGCAGGGCCCATGCGGCCCGAACGCGTCGTCCAGTGCGTCGAGGCCGAGTTCGGCTACCGCTCGCTCGATCCGCTCTCGCCCGCCGACCTGAACACCTATCGTCGGCGCCTGGTCGCCTACAGCCTGAGGCGCTATCAGGACCGCATGCTGTTCGGCGCCATGCGCGAGCGGGGACTGGCGGCCATCCCGCCCGACGTGGCGACGCTCTACCGGCGGGAACTGGCGCGGGTGCGGCTGGAGTGGCGCGGCGTCTCGACGCTCTTCGACTGGCTTGCCCTGCGGCGGATCAGGCGGCTGGCGGCGGCGTGATCAGGCCTTGCGCAGCCTGAAACGGTAGCGGCCGTCGCGCTCCTCGGACTCCACCAGACCGGTGCCGGTCTGGGCGCAGAACGCCGGGATTTCCTGCAGCGAGGCCCGGTCGGTGGTCAGCACGTCGAGCAGGTCGCCCGCCGCCATCTCCCGCAACGCCTTCTGCGCCCGCAGCACCGGCAGCGGGCAGAGCAGGCCGGTGGCGTCGAGCACCTTCATGCGTCGACCGGCGGCTCCAGCCGGACGTAGGAGCTGCGGTGGAACAGCAGCGGCGGCGCCTCCGACGTGACCGACGCGCGGACCACCCGGCAGAGGAAGAGGATGTGGTCGCCGGCATCCACCCGCTTCTCCAGGGTGCAGTCGAAGGCGGACAGCGCCCCCTGGACGACGGGTGCGCCGGTCTCCCAGGTGTCGAACGGGATGTCGCCGAAGCTCTTGTCGCCGGGCGCGGAGAACCGGCCCGAAAGGCCGACCTGTTCCTCGCACAGCACATTGATCGCGAACACCTCGGCTTCCATGAAGTCGTCGTACTGCTCCGACTTCTTGCCCAGGCTGAACAGAACGAGAGGCGGGTCGAGCGAGACCGAGGTGAACGAGTTCATGGTCAGGCCCATGGGCGTGCCGTCGCGGCCCAGGGTGGTGACCACCGTGACGCCCGTCGCGAAGCAGGCGAATGCGCGCCTCAGCGCCTTCGGGTCGATGCCGTCGTTATCCTGCATGCGGTGCCGCCTGGTTCGAGAAGATCGTGCCATTGATTTCAGAACTCGCACGGGAGTGCAAGGCTTGCGGCGGTTGCGCGCCCCCCGACGGCTTTGCATATTGCCGGAAAAGCAGGAGTAGATCGCGATGCCGCTTTCCGAGCCCAAGCCGGGCCGCAAGCCCCTTCACACCCGAACCATCAGGATGGACGCCTTCTATCGGGAGGCCGACGGCCTGTGGGACATCGAGGGCCGGGTGACCGACGTGAAGAACTACGCCTATGCCAGCCATGTCCGGGGCGACGTCGAGGCAGGCGACAGGGTGCACGACATGTTGGTGCGCATGACCCTCGACGACCACTTCACCGTCGTCGACGTGGAGGTGCGCATGGACGTGTTCCCATTCTCCATCTGCAACGAGGTGGAACCCAACTTCAAGGACCTGATCGGCCTCAGGGTCGGCTCGGGCTGGATGAAGAACGTCCGCGAGCGCGTCGGCGGCAAGCACGGCTGCACCCATGTGGTCGAGCTGTTCGGACCGATGGCGACGGTGGCGTTCCAGTCGATTCCCAGCTACAGCCGCATCCGCGACGCCGACAAGCCGAAGGACCCCGACAAGCCGAAGCGCAAGCCCTTCGCCATCGGCGGCTGCCACTCCTGGGCCTATGACAGCCCGGTCACCAAGGAACTGGCGCCGGAGTGGTACAGGGAAGAATAGCGTCAGAAGCCCACGCCGAGAAAGTCGAGCGCGTGAACGATGGTGTCCCGATGGTCGGCCAGGGTTGCAACCCGGTCGCCCAGGACCGACCTGGGCAGGTACAGCAGTTCCTGCATCATAAGGTGGACGTCGATGCCCTCTACGTTGAAGCGTGGATTGAGACGCGGGATGAAATCTTCGTCCGCAGACTCACGCCTCAGTGGCGCCACCACGCGCGTCCGCAGGCGGGAAAGCAGGTCGTTCTGGAGACCGACGAGGAAGGGAACGGCGTCGCTGTCGATGCCCGTCCGGTTCCGGTAGACGTCGAACTGGGACACGATCAGCGACCCCAGTATCTTTCGGCGAAGGTGCCGTCGCGCTCTACCCGCCGGTTGTAGTTGTCGATGGCCTCGCGGTTCTCTTCTTCCCAGCGGCGCTTGCGTTCGGCGGCCACGGCCTGCCTGAGGCCCTGCTCGAAGAGCTGCGACAGGTTGATCCCCAGCGACTTGGCAAGCTCCACCAGTTCGGCGTCGGCACGCAGGTTGACGGCCTTGCGGGGAGGCTTGGCGGGTTGGCCCATTCGGTTTATGTGCGCACTCCTTGTGCGCACACTCTAGGCGCGGCCTGCCGGGGCGACAAGGCCCGTGAGGTCGGGCGCCTCGCTCCAGTGCCGGAGGCGCGGCAGGTTGAGGATGGGAACGGGGCCGCAGAATCGCTGCAAGCTGTCCCGGATCTCTTCCGGCGGCACCGGGCTCGTCTCGGACTCGGAGATCAGGATGCCGGCGAGGAAGACGTGGCGGTTGCGGAGCGCCTCAAGCGTGGAAATGGTGTGGCTCAACGTACCGAGATAGGAACCGCAGACCAGCAGGGCCGGAATGCCCAGCGCGGCGATCCAGTCGGCCACCAGATGCCGGCCGTCCAGCGGCACGAAGGCGCCGCCGACGCCCTCGATCAGCACGTGGTCGGCGTCGCGTGGCTCGCAGCAGAAGGAGATCAGATCGCCGAAGGGTACGGCGCGGCCTTCGCGGGCGGCGGCCATGTCCGGCGACAGGGGCGCGGCGAAGCGCCAGGGCGAGATTTGCGCGACCGCCTCGTGCGTCATCGGGCGATCCAGGGCGCGCAGCAGCTCCGCGGTGTCGCTCTCCGCGGCAGTTTCGTCGGTGAAGCCGCTGATCACCGGCTTCAGGGCGGCGACGGTCTCGCCCTGCGCGCGGAGCTGGCGGACCAGCAGGCTCGTCGCCAGCGTCTTGCCGATGCCGGTGCCGGTCGCGGTGACGAACAGCCTCGTCATCCCGCGAGGCCGAGGGCGCGGAACGCCGCCACCAGCGCGTCGATCTCGGCTTCGGTGTGGGCGGCTGAGAAGGTGACCCGCAGCCTTGCGGTGCCTTCGGGCACGGTGGGCGGGCGGATGCCGGTGACCAGGAAGCCGCGCGCCTGCAGTTCGGCCGAGGCCTCCATCACCCGGTGCGCCTCGCCCAGGATCACCGGCACGATGGGGCTGGCCGGGGCGGGCAGGTTGAGGGCAGCGCAGAAGCGGGCGGCGTTGGCGACTGGCCGGGCGCAGAGATCGGGATCCCGTTCGATGATCTCCAGCGCCTTGATGGCGGCGGCGACCGTGCCCGGCGGCAGGCCGGTGGAATAGACGAAGCTGCGGCCCCGGTTGCGGATCAGGTCGACCACCGGCCTGCTGGCGCAGAGATAGCCGCCATAGGCGCCGATCGCCTTGGACAGCGTGCCCATCTGCAGCGGCACGTCCGACTTCGCCGGGCTCAGGAAGCTGCTGCCCCGTCCGCCGCCCACCACGCCCAGGCCGTGGGCGTCGTCGGTCATCAGCCAGGCGTCGTACTCGCGGGCGAGCGCCGCCAGCCCGTCGATGGGCGCGAGGTCGCCGTCCATGCTGAACACGCCGTCGACGGCGATCAGGCAGGTGCCGTGGGCGGCCCGGTGCTCGGCGAGCAGCGCGCGGGCGTGGTCAAGGTCGTTGTGGCGGAACACCTTGACCGCCGCGCCGCCGATGCGCCCGCCGGCGAACAGGCAGGCATGGTTCAGCTCGTCCTGCAGCACGAGGTCGCCCTTGCCGGCGAGGCACGGGATCACCCCCAGATTGGTCAGGTAGCCGCTGCCGAACACCATGCAGTCCTCGGTCTGCTTCCAGCGGGCGAGCGCGCCTTCCAGTTCGTCGTAGAGCGGCGTGTTGCCGGAGATCAGCCGAGAGCCGCCCGACCCGGTGCCGTAGCGCGCCGTGGCCTCGCGGGCCGCCTCGATCACCTCGGGATGGTGCGACAGGCTGAGATAGTCGTTGCAGCAGAACGACACCAGGTCCTGCCCGCCGCGCCGCGCGCCGGTCTCGCTGAAGCGATCGGTAATGATCATCCGGCGCCGCAGGCCCCTGGCCTCTAGCGCGTCGAGCCTGGCTTGCGCAAAGTCGTCGAGCGAGTTCATGGCGGCTCATGTAGCATAGGTGCCGCGCGCTTGACAGAACCCGCCGCGCCGTGAAGGTTAGCCCCGAATTCCGGAGGATCGCCATGACCCAAGCCGCCACACGCCACGACTGGACGCTGGCCGAGATCAACGCGCTGTTCGACCTGCCGTTCAGCGACCTGGTCTTCCGCGCCCAGACCGTGCACCGGGAGCATTTCGATCCCAACAAGGTGCAGCTCAGCACCCTGCTGTCGATCAAGACCGGCGGCTGCGCCGAGGACTGCAAGTACTGTCCGCAGGCCGCCCAGTACGACACCGGCGTCCACGCGGAGAAGCTGATGCCGCTGGAGACGGTGCTGGCCGACGCTCGCCGGGCGCGCGACGCCGGCGCGTCGCGCTACTGCATGGGCGCCGCCTGGCGGACGCCCAAGGACAAGGATCTGGACAAGGTCATCGAGATGGTGCGCGGCGTGCGGGCGCTGGGCATGGAAACCTGCGTCACCCTGGGCATGCTGAAGGCCGAGCAGGCGAAGCGCCTCAAGGACGCCGGCCTCGACTACTACAACCACAACATCGACACCTCCGAGGAATATTACGGCGAGGTCATCACCACCCGCACCTACCAGGACCGGCTTGATACGCTGGAACACGTGCGCGACGCCGGGCTCAATGTCTGCTGCGGCGGCATCGTCGGCATGGGCGAGGGCCGCGACGACCGGGCGGGCATGCTGCTGACCCTGGCCAACATGCCGCGCCACCCGGAGAGCGTGCCGATCAACATGCTGGTGCAGGTCGAGGGCACGCCGTTCTTCGGCGTCGACCCGCTCGACCATTTCGAGTTCGTGCGCACCATCGCCGTGGCGCGCATCCTGATGCCGGCGAGCTTCGTGCGCCTGTCGGCCGGCCGCGAGGCCATGCCGGAAGGCATCCAGGCGCTGTGCTTCCTGGCGGGCGCCAACTCCATCTTCTACGGCGAGCGCCTGCTGACCACCCCCAACCCGGAGAGCGACCGGGATGCCCGGCTGTTCGACCGGCTGGGCATCGCCCCGCTGGCGAGCGAGGATCTGGCGGCGCGTCCCGCGGCGGAATGACCCCGACGCTTCCCCGACTGCCCAACGCGGCGCCCGAATGGCAGCGTGACGGCTACGACCATGTCTGGATGCCCTACACCCAGATGCAGACCACGCCGCCGCCCGTGCCGGTGGTCCGCACCGACGGGGTGCGCATCACCCTGGCCGACGGCCGCGAGCTGATCGACGGCACGGCCTCGTGGTGGACGGCCTGCCACGGCTACAACCATCCCCACATCGCCGAGGCCATGCAGCGCCAGCTGGCGGAGATGCCGCACGTGATGTTCGGCGGCGTCGCCCACGAGCCGGCGTTCCGGCTGGCGACGCGGCTGGCGGCGCTGGCGCCGGGCGACCTCAACCGGGTGTTCTTCGCCGAGGGCGGCTCGGTGGCCGTCGAGGTCGCCATGAAGATGGCGCTGCAGTACTTCATCAACCGCGGTCAGCGGGAGCGCTGCCGCTTCGTCAGCTTCCTGGGCGGCTATCACGGCGACACCTTCGGGGCCATGTCGGTGTGCGACCCGGAGGACGGGATGCACGCCCTGTTCCAGGGCAACCTCGCCGCCAACCACGTGCTGCCGCTGCCCGAGACTCCGCAGCAGATGAGCGAGTTCGCGGCGTTCCTGGAGGAGAAGGCGGCGCATGTGGCGGGCGTCATCGTCGAGCCGCTGATCCAGGGCGCAGGCGGCATGCGCTTCCACGACGCCGAGGTGCTGCGGGGGCTTCGCGCCGCCTGCGACCGGCACGGCGTGCTGCTGATCTTCGACGAGATCTTCACCGGCTTCGGCCGGACCGGCCGCATGTTCGCCGCCGAGGAGGCGGACGTGGTGCCCGACATCCTCTGCGTCGGCAAGGCGCTGAGCGGCGGCGTCACGCCGATCTCGGCGGCCATCGCCCGCGATCACGTCTTCGAGGCATTCCTGTCCGACGATCCCGGCGCGGCGCTGATGCACGGGCCGACCTTCATGGCGAACCCGCTGGCCTGCGCCGCGGCCAACGCTTCCCTCGACCTTTTCGAGCGCGAGCCCTGGGCCGAGCGGGTGGCGGCGATCGAACGGCAGATGCGCGACGAGCTGGCGCCATGCCGGAGCTTGCCGGGCGTGCGCGACGTGCGGGTGAAGGGCGCCGTCGCCGCCGTCCAGCTCGACGCCATGGACGACAAGGAAGCCCTGAAGGCACGGTTCATGGAGGAAGGGGTGTGGCTGCGGCCGCTGGGTGACGTGGTCTACCTGACGCCGCCCTTCGTCATCGCCGAGGAAGACCTGCGGCGACTGACCGGAACGGTGGTTCGGGTGCTTGCGGGCCGCGGCTGAGCGCGGGGCCGCGATTACCCTTTTCTGTTGGGGTCGCGAACCAATATAACTGGGATCGAACGGAACGCTGCTCATGGATCTTCACGTCGATAGCGGCCCGCTTGCCGAGGCCGGTCTTCCCGAGGACGTCGCCGAACGGGCGCGCGCCGTCGCCGCCGCGCCCGTCAGCCTGGTCTCCGGCGTCGATCTCGCGCTCATCGGGGCCGAGAGCGGTGGCCGCGATGCCGTCGTCGACCTCGTGCACCAGGCTGCCCAGGCCTATGCCGAGGAGATCGAGACGGAGAACGGCGCCGAGCGCGTCGCCGCGCTCAGGGCCGAACTGGCCGCGCGCGGCCTCGACGGCTTCGTGGTGCCCATGGCCGACGAGTACCAGAACGAATTCGTGCCGCAGCATGCCCGCCGCCTCGCGTGGCTCAGCGGCTTCATGGGCTCGGCCGGCACCGTCGTGGTGCTGGGTGACAAGGCGGCGGTGTTCGTCGACGGGCGCTACACCCTGCAGGTGCGCGAACAGGTCGACCTGAACGTCTTTGAGACCAAGTCCGTCGCCGACGTGTCCAACTGGATCGCCGACAGCCTGCAGTCCGGCCAGAAGCTGGCCTACGATCCGTGGCTGCACACGGAGACGGGCGTCGCCTCCCTGCGCGAGGCCTGCGAGCGCGCCGGCGCCGAACTGGTCGCCGTCGAGAGCAACCCGGTGGATGCGGTTTGGACCGACAGGCCGCCGCGACCGCTGG
>WGNW01000108.1 GCA_016124315.1 Alphaproteobacteria bacterium | reverse complement strand
GGCCGCGCTGCCGACGTGCCTGTTCGCCAAGTCCACGCCGACGCTGGCGACCCGGCTGTCCGCCGGCATGGCCGCGCCCGCGGAAGGCCGCTTCCTGCTGGAGGTGAGGCCCGACCTGCCCATCGAGGCGCCGGTCTGCCGCTATTCGGGCCGCGACCCGGCGTCCGGCCGTTCGCTCCACCTGTTCGACGACCTGACGGTCACGAAGGGCGCGAGCTTCTGCCGGCTGGATACCGCCATCGATCGCAAGCAGGCCGAGGATATCGTCGAGACGCTGGCGATCCTGCACGGCTCCTGCCGCGACCGGGCGAACACCGACGACCTGGCGTGGCTCGCCACCTACGAAGCGTTCTTCGAGGCCGGGACCCGCAGCGGCATCGGGCAGGCCCACGAGGAGGCGCTGACCAAGGCTGCCGACGTGATCCCTCAGCGGCTGCTGGCGCGGCGCGACGAGATCTGGCCGGCGGCCCGGCGGGCGGCGGCCGCCCACGGCGCCGGTCCGCGCACGGTGATCCATTCCGACGTGCACCTGGGCAACTGGTACGTGACGGCGGAGGGTCGCATGGGGCTGAGCGACTGGGCGCGGGTCTGCCGCGGCCTGTGGGCCCGCGACGTGGCCTACGCGATCACCGCCTGCCTGTCGGTCGACAACCGCCGGGCCTGGGAGACCGGGCTGATCGAGCGCTACCTGGACCGCCTTGCCGCAGGATTCGGCGTTTCCATTCCATGGGACGAGGCGCTACGGGGCTACCGCCAGCAGACCTTCGCCGCCCTGCTGATGTGGACGCCGACCCTGTGCCCGCCGCCGACGCTCCCCGACATGCAGCCGGAAAGCATGTCGCGGATGATGATCCACCGCATCTGCGCCGCCATCGACGACCACGACGCGCTCGACAGCTTCGACTGAAGGAGGAGTGGCCATGGCCGCAGCAAGCACGCATCACGACGGCAACGCCGACCTCGCCGCATGGGGCCGTTCCGTGCTGGAGGAGGTGCTGTTCCGCGCCGGCCTCGACGCCCGCGGCGGCGAAGTGCCCGATGCCGTTTCCACCTCGCTCAGCTTCGCCGTGCGGGCCGACGGCCCGGGCCGCGCCCTCGAGCTTTCGTTCGACCGGGTCGGCGCGACGGCGGTCCGGCTGCTGATCCCGCTGGAGGGTTAGGACTTGGACTTGTGCTGGGGCTTGCCCTTGCGCTCGGTCGAAGCCATGTCGTCCAGTTCCTTCTCGCTCATGGACTTGTACATGGACTTGGAGGCGCCCTTGAGCTCGCTCACCTTGGTGTCGCCCCGCTTGGCGGAGAGGGCCGCGCCCGCCGCCTTCTGCTGCGCCTTGGACTTTGCCGGCATGATTCACTCCGTGGCAATGGGAACGTCGGCCGGACAACGGCGCCCGGCCGCCTCGTCAAGCCCATAAACCCGGTGCGCGGGACGATGTTCCCGAAGGCCTAAGGCAGCCGCGCCGAGAGCAGTGCCGACGGATCCGTCCATGTCGCCTGCTGGCTCTCCGCCACCTGGCGGTTGGTCAGCTTGCCGCGGTGGACGTTGAGGCCGGCCATGAGGCCCGGGTCGTCGCCCAGCGCCTCCAGCCCCCGTGCCGCGAGCGCGAGGCCGTAGGGCAGCGTCGCGTTGTTGAGCGCCGCGCTCGACGTCACCGGCACCGCGCCCGGCATATTGGTGACGCAGTAATGGATGACGCCGTCGACCTCGAAGGTGGGATCGTGGTGGGTGGTCGGGTGCGACGTCTCGAAGCAGCCGCCCTGGTCGATGGAAACGTCGACCAGCACCGCCTTGCGCTTCATCCGGCCCAGCATGTCGCGGGTGATCAGCCTCGGCGCCTCGGCGCCCGGCACCAGCACGGCGCCGATCACCACGTCCGCCGCGTCGATCTCGCCCTCGATGTCGTCGATGGTGGACATGCGGGTGCGCACCCGTCCGCCGAACATGTCGTCGAGGGCGCGCAACCTGGGCATCGAGCGATCGATGATGGTCACGTCGGCGCCCAGGCCCACCGCCATGCGCGCCGCCTGGGAGCCGACGATGCCGCCGCCCAGCACCGTCACCCGCGCCGCCGGCACGCCCGGCACGCCGCCGAGCAGCAGGCCGGGCCCGCCGGTGTGGCGCTTGAGGGCCGCGCCCGCGGCTTCGACAGAGAGACGGCCGGCGACCTCGCTCATGGGCGTCAGCAGCGGCAGGCCGCCGGCCGGTCCGGTCACGGTCTCGTAGGCGATGGCCGTGCATCCCGAGGCCAGCAGGCCCTCGGTCTGGGCGCGGTCGGGCGCCAGGTGCAGGAAGGCGAACAGGATCTGGCCCTCGCGGAGCCGGCGCCATTCCTCCGGCTGCGGTTCCTTGACCTTCACGATCATCTCCGCCTCGGCGTAGACCTCCGCCGCCGAGCCACCGACGCGGGCGCCGGCGGTGCGGTACGCATTGTCGTCGCAGCCGATGCCCTCGCCCGCCCCCGTCTCCACAAGAACCTCGTGGCCCGCCCGGACATATTCGCGGACCGCGCCGGGGGTCAGCCCCACGCGGTACTCCTCGGCCTTGATCTCCCTCGGAACGCCTACCTTCATCGCCTGCCTTCCTTGCTCCAAGCCGGCACCGGCCGGACGGTCTTCTGGAGATTAGGTAGGCCTCCGTTGCGCGCGGTCATCCCCGGGCGCAACGGTCAGGTGGGATAAACCTTCACGCTGTTGGCCACCGAATCGGCGACATGCTCCTTGGTCACGACGCCCACCACGTTGTCGGCTCTCGCCCCCGGCCCGTTCAGCACCACCGCCATGACCGCCTGCCGGCTCCACATGCGCCGGATCACGTCGAACACGATGTCGTTCTCCCGGACCAGGGTGTACCGGGCGCTGGCGATGTCGCGCAGCAGCGCGGGCGACGCCGCGGATTCGGAGGCCTGCCGGAGCGCCGTGTTGACGCGCAGCACGCCGGCGATGCGGTCGCCCTCGGTGACCACCACGTGCCGCATCCGCCCCTCGTGATCCGGCTGGGACAGGAAGGCGTCGAAACTCATGTCGCCCGGCGCCAGCACCACGTCCGTGTCCATCACCTCGCGGGCGCGGCGCACCAGGAACATGTTTGCGTGCAGCGCCTTGGGGATCACCCGGCCGCGGCGGAACAGCTTTAGGGTGTAGATGTTTTCCCGCGACAGCACGCGGCGCACGCCCAGGCTGAACGCGACCGCCAGGATCATCGGCAGCACGATGTTGTAGTCGCGGGTCATCTCGAAGACCATGGTCACGGCGGTCATCGCCGCGCCCGTGCCGCCGCCCACCATGGCGCCCATGCCGACCATGGCGAAGGACGGGATGTCGATGTGGAACGGCAGCGGCAGCAGCGACAGCGCCGCTGCGAAGGCGCCGCCGATGGTCGCGCCCATGAACAGCGACGGCGAGAAGATGCCGCCCGAGGATCCCGATCCCAGGCTGAGCGACGTGGCCATCACCTTGCAGACGAACAGCAACAGCAGCAGCCCGACGCTCGCCAGCTGGCCCAGCAGGATCGCCTGCACCGCGGCGTAGCCGACGCCCTCGACGTAGTAGTGGCCGTACTGGGCGTAGAGGGCGTAGATCAGCAGGCCGACGATGAACATGCCGAGCATGTGGCGGAGGTAGCGATTGCCGATCCTCTCGAAGATGTCCTCGGCGAGGTGAAGGCCGCGCACGAAGGCGGCGGCGGCAACGCCGGTGATCGCGCCGAGCAGGGCGTAGAGGCAGAGAAGCAGGCTCGACACCGCCTCGACGCTGGTGGGCTCCAGCGCCGGCACCATGAAGGCCGGCTCCTGGCCGAAGAAGAAGCGCCCGATGAAGGTGGCCGTGCCGGTCGCCAGCGCCACCGGCAGGAAGGTGCGCACGCTGACCTCCGGCATCATCAGCTCGATGGCGAACATCACGCCGCCGATCGGCGTGTTGAACGTCGCCGCGATGCCGGCGCCGGCACCCGCCGCCACGAGGATGATGCGCTGGCCGGGCGGCATCCGGATCACCTGGCCCAGCGTGGAGCCCAGCGCCGAGCCGATCTGGATGATCGGTCCCTCACGGCCGACCGCCGCCCCGCTGCCGATGGCGATCGCCGAGGCGAACGACTTCACCACCGCCACCACCGGGCGGATGATGCCGCCCTTGTAGTAGATGGCGTCCATCACCTCTGGCACGCCGTGGCCCTGCGCCTCGGGCGCGAACTTGGTCACCAGGAAGGTGACGGCGACCGCGCCGACCACCGGCACCAGGATCACCAGCGCCCCCCAGGGACTGCCGGGCGTGAACATGTTGGCGTTGTAGCTGAACGAGAAGGTGCCGAGGAACAGCAGGTTGTGGATCAGGCCGATGAGGTCGCGGAAGGCGACGGCGCCGAAACCGGTGACGACCCCCACCAGCACCGCCAGCGCCGACAGCGAGGACAGGCCGATCCGGCGTATGTCGTCGTCGGCGCCGCCGCCGGACGAGCCTTCGTCCCGTCCCGCCGTGGGAACGGCCGGACCCTCGACGGGTCGCCTTTCGGGAGGCGGGCTGGGGTTCGTCGGCTCTGCCATCCGGCTCCTGCGTTCTTGCTCACGACGGGCGGCTTACCCAGCCATGCTAGAGGAAGGACGGCGCCGACACCAACCCTCATCCCGCATCGGACCGCGCCCGCATCGTCCCGCGTTCCCCGCGCGCGGACTTACGCCAGCCGGAGCACCACCTTCCCCCGGACGTGGTCTTCCTGCTTGTGGGTTTCGGCCGCCCGGGCATCGTCGAACGGGAAGGTGGCGTCGATCTCGGGGACCACGCTGCCGGCCTCGATCATCCGGCCGATCGCGGCGAGCTGGCCGCCGTTGGGTTCGGCCATGTAGCCTACACCCCGGGCGTGGTGGGCCCTGGCCTCGTCCTCCGATGGCGGCCCCAGCGTCGAGACCATGGTGCCGCCCGGCTTGAGCACCGACCACGACCGCTGCTGGGTGTCGCCGGCGATCAGGTCGAACACCAGATCCATGTCCCGCGCCCGGTCCTCGAACCGCTCCGACCGATAGTCGATCACTTCGTCCGCGCCGAGCCGGCGGGCGAACTCGACATCCCGTTCCGACACGGTCACATGGACCCGTGCGCCCTTCTCCCGGGCGAACTGGACCGCGAAATGGCCGACGCCGCCGGCGGCGCCGTGGATCAGCACCCGCTGGCCGGCCTGCAGCCCGCCATGGTCGAAGAGGCCCTGCCACGCGGTCAGCGCCGCGAGCGGAACCGAGGCCGCCTCCACGTGGCCGAGACCGCCGGGCTTCGGCGACGCCTCGTCCTCCTTCAGGATCACGTATTCGGCGAAGGCGCCGCGGTCGTGGGCGAGCATGGCATAGGCCTCGTCGCCGGGGCGGAAGCCCTCCACCCGCCGGCCACAGGCTTCGACCGTCCCCGAGACGTCCCGTCCCAGCGTCAGCGGCAGCTGGTCCTCGCCGACCGGACCGAACTTGCCCTCGCGCGTCTTGTAGTCGACCGGGTTGACGCTGGCGGCATGGACACGGAGGAGGAGTTCGTCGTCCGCCGGCTGGGGCACGGGGACGTCGTCGAAGCGCATCACCTCCGGACCGCCGAACTCGTGGATTCGCAGAGCCCTCATCGTCATCTTCACCTCCGGGTTGAAAAGCCTGCGGCGCGCTGGGCCGCACCCCGGCTCTAACCCCGGGCGTCAGCCCATGTTCCCGCCGGCGCAGCGCCGCGCGACCGGCCCGGTTCGCGGCCGGGCGGCGGGGCACCGGCGGCTTTGATCCCGATCAATGCCGCGTCCTCCCGTTTTCGTACCCTGACGCCAATTCAACGAGCGTTGAAGATTGGACCGCCCGGCTCCGGGCCGGCGGACGTAGCGACAGAAGGAGGCTTGGCATGGACGGACAAGACACGGTACTGGCCCACGAGGCCGCGCGCTGCCCCGGCACGTCGTGGGACGACCTTCTGGAGGCGGACAGCAACGCGCCGCCGGACTTCCTGAGGGAGGACCACTACACCTATCTGGGCTCCGAGCCGATCCCCGCCTCGCGCTACACCGACCCGGCGTTCCACGCCGAAGAGGTCGAGAAGATGTGGCCGAACGTGTGGCAGTTCGCCGCCCGCGAGGAAGAGTTCCCCGAGCCGGGCGAGCACGTGGTCTACGAGAATGCCGGCCGCTCCTATCTCCTGGTGCGCCAGGAGGACGGCTCGGTCCGCGCCTTCCACAACGTCTGCCTGCACCGCGGCCGCAAGCTGCGCCTGGAAAGCGGCTTCGCCAGCGAGTTCCAGTGCCCCTTCCACGGCTTCTCGTGGAACTGGGACGGCACCCTGAAGAACATCCCCTGCCGGTGGGACTTCCGGCACCTGACCGACGAGAAGATGAAGCTGCCGGAGGCCGAGGTCGGCCAGTGGGGCGGCTACGTCTTCGTCCGCGACAATCCGGGCGGACCCAGCCTGGAAGAGTATCTCGCGCCCATCCCCGAGCACTTCACGCGCTGGAAGCACGAGGAATGCTACACCGCGGCCTGGGTGGCCAAGGTCGTCCACGCCAACTGGAAGGTGGCGATGGAAGCCTTCATGGAATCCTACCACGCCCTGGTCACCCACCCGCAGCTCATGCCGTTCACGGGCGACGCCAACTCGGCCTACAACAATTGGGGCGACAACGTGAACGCCAACTTCGTGCCGTTCGGCGTGATGTCGCCGCACGTCGACCCGACCGGCAAGACGCAGCAGTGGATCGTCGACGAGTTCGTCCAGTACAACGGCCGCTCCGCCGACAACTACGACCCGGAGAAGGACAACTTCAACGTCCAGGTGCCGGCCGACCGGACCGCGCGGGCGGAGCTCGGCAAGTCGCTGCGCGAGAGCTCGAAGCGCGCCTTCGGCCGCGACTACGCCGAGGTCTCCGACGTCGAGGTGCTGGATGCGCTGGTCTACAACGTATTCCCGAACTTCGCCCCGTGGGGCGGCTTCATGCCCAACATCGTCTATCGCTGGCGGCCCTGGCCGGACCAGGACCACTGCCTGATGGAGGTCCGCGTGCTGATGCGGACCAGGCCGGGCGAGCCGATGCCGCGCTCCGTGCCCATGCACATGCTGGCGGAGGACGAGAAGTGGACCGCCGCGCCCGAGCTCGGCGTGCTGGGCGCCGTGTTCGAGCAGGACATGGAGAACATGGCCTACGTGCAGGACGGCCTGAAGGTCTCAAAGAACGGCCTCGTGGAGCTGGGCGACTACCAGGAAGTCCGCATCCGCCAGTTCCACCAGACCCTGGACAAGTACCTGGCGCGCTGAGCGGAGGCGGTCGTGGACGTGGACATCTACAAGGACTATGGCGACATCGCCGAGACGCTGCTCGATTTCGTCGAGCACCGCACCACCGACCAGGCCGACGCCCCGCTCGAGGTGCCCGTCGCCAGCTACCTGGACCGGAACCAGTGGCAGAGGGAGATCGACCTGGTCTTCAGGAAGCTGCCGCTGATGCTGGCGCTCACCGCGGAACTTCCCAAGGCCGGCGACTACAAGGCGATGGACATCATGGGCCAGCCCGTGCTGATCGCCCGCGCCAGGGACGGACAGGCCCGCGCCTTCCTCAACGTCTGCAAGCACCGCGGCATGCACATCGCCAAGGAGGGCAAGGGCACGTGCTCCCGCTTCGCCTGCCAGTACCACGGCTGGACCTACGCCAATGACGGCCGCCTCGTCGGCATCGCCGAGGGTCACACCTTCGGCGACGTGGACAAGGCGGCGCTGGCGCTGACCGAACTGCCCTGCCAGGAAGTGGCCGGCATGATCTTCGCAGTGCTGACGCCTGGCGAGCCCATCGACGTGCCGGCCTTCCTCGGCCCCATGCTCGACGACCTGGCCGCGCTGAAGCTGGAAACCTGGTACTACCACAAGGCCAGGCCCATGAAGGGCGCCAACTGGAAGGTGGCCTATGACGGCTACCTGGAGGGCTACCACTTCGCCGGCGCCCATCCCAACACGGTGACGCCGCGCAGCCCGTCCAACCGGGCGCACTACACCGGCCTCGGCCCGCACATCCGGATCGCCTTTCCCCAGACTTCCATCGCGCGGCTGCGCGACCTGCCGCGCGAGGAATGGGGTCGGCAGGAGAACCGCGGCTACGATTTCATCCGGCTGCTGTTCCCCAATTTCAGCCTGTTCGTCGCGCCCGAGATGACCCAGTTCGCCCAGCTGTTCCCCGGTCCGAACCCCGACGAGAACACTACCGTCCTCAACTACATCGCGCCGAGGAAGCCGGAGAGCGAGGCCGACCTCAAGGCCTTCGACCGGATGTGCGACTTCTTCTACGACGTGGTGCTCGAGGAGGACTACGACCTGGGCCTCAAGGTCCAGAACGGCCTCGAGTCCGGCGCCATGGAGCACGTGACCTTCGGCCGCAACGAGCGCGGCAACCAGTACTTCCACAAGTGGCTGGCCTACTACCTGGCCGACCCCGCCACCCGCACCGAACCGACCCTCTAACCCCATCGCCCGACCGGCGAGCGATCATCTTCGGAGAGACGACATGACCATCGAGACTTTCCTGGGCGCGAAGATCGAGGCGTTCGACCCGCCCGTCCGCGGCGACCCCATCACCGGCGACCGCTACTACACCAGGGAATGGGCCCAGAAGGAGTGGGACAAGGTCTGGACCCGGGTCTGGCACATCGGCGGCATGGCGGCCGACCTGGAGCAGCCGGGTGACTACATCACCCACAACCTGGTGCGCGAATCCGTGGTGATGCTGAAGCAGCGGGACGGCTCGGTGCGCGCGTTCTTCAACGCCTGCAAGCACCGCGGCTACCGGCTGGCGTGGAACGAGGTCGGCGGCGGCGACGCGCTCACCTGCGGCTACCACGGCTGGAAGTGGGCGCCGGACGGCACGCTGATCGAGGTGCAGGACCCCGAGGACTTCGCCGGCGGCAATCCCTGCGGCAAGACCAGGCTGGAGGAGGTGCGCTGCGAGGTGTGGGGCGGCCTCGTCTGGTACAACATGGACCCCGACGCCAAGCCGCTACGCGACTGGCTGGGCATCGTCGCCGAGCAGCTCGAGGCCTGGCAGATGGACAGGATGACGCGGGTGATGGCCGTCACCTCGGACGTGCCGTGCAACTGGAAGATCATCCGCGACAACTTCAACGAGTCGTACCACATCCCGACCCTGCACCCGCAGATCGCCAGTTCCATCGACGACGACTACACCGACACGGTGTTCGAGATGTTCCCGGACGGCCACAACCGGATGGTGATGAAGGGCCTGCAGCCGTCGGGCCGCTATCCTACCGTCGACATCGTCGAGGCGCCGCTCGCCGAGGCGCTGGCCTGTTGGGGGCTCGATCCGGAAGAGTTCGAGGGCAAGGCGTCGAAGGCGCGCCGGGCGATCCAGGTGCAGAAGCGCGCGCTCTACCGCGAGAAGGGCTATCCCCATTACGAGACGCTGAACGACAGCCAGCTCACCGACTATCACCACTACACCCTGTTTCCCAACGTCACCCTGACCATGTGGCCCGACGGCGCCCAGCTGCTGCGGTCGGAGCCGCATCCGACGGATCCGGAACGCTGCATCTTCGACCACTGGTTCATGGCCCATCCGGTCGAGGGCGAGGAGATGGTGATCGGTCCCAACGGCCCGACGAAGTTCGAGCAGGTGGACCGCGAGTTCATCCCCTACGGCACCGCCACCCTCGGCGAGGTCGCCGACCAGGACCTCAGCGTGGCCGTCGGCCAGCAGGAGGGCCTGCATTCGCGGGGCTACACGGGCGGTCTGCTGCCGATCCAGGAGAAGCGCGTCCAGCGTTTCCACGAGATCCTCAACGATCTCGTGGACGGCCGCCGCTGACCGCTAGCGGCGCCGGCGCGGGGCGGGGTCGAGGGGCCCGCTCCGCGTACCGCCGCCGAGACTGCAGCTCAGGCCTGCCGCAGGATCGCCGCGTGGTGCTCCAGGTGGTCGTCGATGAAGCTGGATATGAAGAAATAGCTGTGATCGTAGCCTTCCTGCAGGCGCAGCGTCAGCGCCTGGCCCGCGTCGCCGCATGCCGCGTCGAACAGGTGCGGCCTGAGTTGCTCGTCGAGGAACCCGTCCGCCGTTCCCTGATCGATCAGGATCGGCGGAAACCCTGAGCGGTCCCCGGCGGCCCGCATCAGCGCCGTGGCGTCGTGCCGCGACCATTCTCCGCGGTCGTCCCCCAGGTAGCCGGCGAACGCCTTTTCTCCCCACGGAACCTGGCTGGGCGCGCAGATCGGCGCGAAGGCGGACAGGCTGCGATAGGTGCCAGGGTTCTTCAGCCCGAGGGTCAGCGCGCCGTGGCCGCCCATGGAATGACCGAACAGGCCCTGCCGCGACCGGTCAGCCGGCAATTCCGCAAAGACCGCCTGGGGCAGCTCGCTGGTGACGTAGCTGGCCATGCGGTAGTGCAGCGCCCACGGCTCCCGCTTCGCATCCAGATAGAACCCGGCGCCCAGCCCGAAGTCGTAGGCGCCTTCCGGGTCGTCCGGCACGGTCTCGCCGCGCGGCGAGGTGTCCGGCGCCACGATCACCAGCCCCAGTTCGGCGGCCTTGCGATAGGCGCCCGCCTTGGAGGTGAAATTATCGGCGGTGCAGGTCAGCCCCGAGAGCCACCACAGCACCGGCCGCGCCTCCGCCGCCGCCTGGGGCGGCACGAAGGCGGTGAAGCGCATCGGGCAGCCGGTGGTGGCCGCATTGTGCCGGTACCAGGTGAGCGTGCCGCCGAAGCAGCGGTGGCTCTCGGTCGCCTCCAGCGCCATCAGTAGAGGACCACGGAGCGGATGGACTTGCCCTCGTGCATCAGGTCGAAGGCGTCGTTGATGCGCTCCAGCGGCATGGTGTGGGTGATCAGGTCGTCGATGTTGATCTTGCCGTTCATGTACCAGTCGACGATCTTCGGCACGTCGGTGCGGCCGCGCGCGCCGCCGAACGCGGTGCCCTTCCAGACCCGGCCGGTGACCAGCTGGAACGGCCGCGTGGCGATCTCCTGGCCGGCCTCGGCAACGCCGATGATGATCGACTGGCCCCAGCCCCGGTGGCAGCACTCCAGCGCCTGGCGCATCACCTTGACGTTGCCGGTGCAGTCGAACGAATAGTCGACGCCGCCGTCGGTCAGGTCCTGGACCGCCTGCACCACCTTGTCGGCGCCGACCTCGTCCGGGTTGATGAAATCGGTCATGCCGAACGCCTCGGCCATCGGCCGCTTGGCCGGGTTGACGTCGATGCCGATGATCTTGTCGGCCCCCACCAGCCGCGCCCCCTGGATCACGTTGAGGCCGATGCCGCCCAGCCCGAACACCGCCACGTTGGCGCCCGGCTCCACCCTGGCGGTGTAGATCACCGCGCCGATGCCGGTGGTCACGCCGCAGCCGACGTAGCAGATCTTGTCGAACGGCGCGTCCTCGCGGACCTTCGCCACGGCGATCTCCGGCATCACCGTGAAGTTGGAGAAGGTCGAGCAGCCCATGTAGTGGTAGATCGTCTCGCCGCCCCGCGAGAACCGGGACGTGCCGTCGGGCATCACCCCCTTGCCCTGGGTGCCGCGGATCGCCGTGCACAGGTTCGACTTGTGGCTGCGGCAGGTCTTGCACTCGCGGCACTCGGGCGTATAGAGCGGGATCACGTGGTCGCCCGGCTTCACCGAGGTCACCCCCGGCCCCACCTCGCGCACCACGCCGGCGCCCTCATGCCCCAGGATCGACGGGAAGATGCCCTCGGAGTCCTTGCCCTCCAGCGTGTAGGCGTCGGTGTGGCACACCCCCGTCGCCATGATCTC
>WGNW01000002.1 GCA_016124315.1 Alphaproteobacteria bacterium | reverse complement strand
AGCGCGGCGGCGCGCTTGCCGCGCTCGAGGAGCCCGCCGCCGTGGAGGTGGCTGAAGCCGGGCGCGGTCTCCCCTCCGGTCCGGGGCGCATCGTCGGTTCGGGGGCCGGCGTCGCCGCCCGGACGGCGCCCGCCGGACTGCATCCGGTTCCCGCCAGCGAGGCGGTCGACGCGGAGGTCGTCGCCCGCTGCGCCGCGTCGCGCCCCGTTCCGGCGGCGCCGCCCCGGCCCCTCTACCTGCGGGCGCCTGACGCCAAGCTGCCCGGCGGGGCGGCGGCGGGATGACCGCGCTGCTCGACATCGTCGCCGTCAAGGGCGCTGCCGCCGGCCTGCTGGCCCGGTTGCACGCCGCCAGCTTCTCGCGTCCCGGCGACGAGACCTGGTCGCTCCAGGCCTTCGCCGACGTGCTCAAGATGCCGGGGTCGTTCTGCCTGCTCGCCCAGGTGCCGGCGCCGGAAGGGCCCGAGCCCATCGGCTTCTGCGCCTGCCGCGTGACCGGCCCGGTCAGCGAACTGCTGTCCATCGGCGTGGTGCCGGACCAGCGCCGCCGCGGCACGGCCCGGCGCATGATCGCGCAGAGCATCGAGCGGTGCCGCCGTTCGGGGGCGACCGAGATGTTCCTGGAGGTGGCCGAGGACAACCCGCGCGCCCAGCAGCTCTACCGCTCGTTCGGTTTCCAGCAGGTTGGGCGGCGGCGCGGCTACTACATCCGCCTCAACGACCGCAAGGTGGACGCACTCACCATGCGACTCGATCTGTCGGCGGCCTGAGCCGGCGGAGTCCGGCGCTAGACCTGCACCAACAGGCGGTGCAGGCCGGCCCGATCGGCCGGTGCGATCAGCAGGACGCGGAAGCCCAAGTCTTGCACCGCGCGGGGCACGTTTTCGAGCGGTTCGCCTTCGCGGAGAATGATCTCGGCGATTTCTCCGGGCTGCATCCTTTCGAGAAGCAGGCGTGTTCGGACAAACGTCATGGGACAGACTTCACCGGAAATGTCGAGACGATGGGTCGGCTGTTCTGTCATTTTCTTTTCCGTCTCCACCATTGTCTATCGTTCTTGCGCCGGCTTCGTCGGCGTCCTATAACACGGAAGATTTCCATCCAGTAAAGAGAAAGCACGCCCCCTCATGGCAAATGAAACCAAAGAGAACGTGGAACGCGGAGACCTGCTGGCGCTCACCTCTGACATCGTTTCGGCGCATGTCGCGAATAATAGCGTGGCGATGGCCGATGTTCCGCACTTGATCGAGCAGGTGTATTACACCCTCACCAAGCTCGGCGCCGAGCCCGCGGAAGAGCCGGTGGAGAAGGCCAAGCCCGCCGTCCCCGTGCGTCGGTCGGTCATGCCGGACTACATCATCTGCCTGGAAGATGGTAAAAAGCTGAAGATGTTGAAGCGGCACCTTCGGACCGCTTACAACATGTCGCCTGAGGAATATCGGGAGAAGTGGAATCTTCCCGCCGATTACCCCATGGTGGCCCCCAACTACGCGGCTCAGCGCCGGACTCTGGCAAAGAAGATCGGCCTGGGCACGAAGCGCGGGCGCAGGAAGTAACGGGCAGCCGGCGCGCGAGCGACTGGCGCCCTTCGGTACAGGGTGAACTATGCCGGATCGTCTCGAGAAGCTTTGTGTTGAAAAGGGTATGCGGATGACCGAGCAGCGCCGGGTGATCGCCCGCGTGCTGTCCGAGGCCACCGACCATCCCGATGTCGAGGAACTGTACGCTCGCGCGTCGAAGATCGACGAGCATATCAGCATCGCCACGGTCTATCGGACGGTTCGCCTGTTCGAGGAGGCCGGCATCCTCGAACGGCACGACTTCCGGGACGGCCGGTCTCGCTACGAAGAGGTGCCCGAGCGTCATCACGATCATCTGATCGACGTCCAGTCGGGCCAGGTGGTGGAGTTCCGCAACGAGGACATCGAGCGCCTTCAGGAGCTGATCGCCCGGGAACTCGGCTACCGGCTCGTCGACCACCGCCTGGAGCTTTACGGGGTGCCGCTAGCCAAGGAAAGCAGCTGAGCGGCCCATGGCGGATCGCCCCCGCTCCCGGCGCAAGCTGCCGCTCAGCCAGATACGGGCATTCTGGTGCCTCCTGGCCGTGGCCGTGCTGATGCTCGTCCCGCTGCTGCTTCAGCCCATCCTGCTCCGGCTTCCCGGGCGGGCCAAGGAGGCGCTGCCGCAGTGGTTCTTCCAGGTGGCATGCCTCATCATGGGAATCGGCGTGGAGGTCCACGGCCGCCGCGCCTGCGAGCGGCCGGTGCTTTACGTGGCCAACCACGTCTCGTGGCTCGACATCTTCGCCATCGGCAGCATCTTGACGTCGTCCTTCGTGGCGCGCGCCGACCTGGAGTACTGGGTGCTGTTCGGCTTGCTCGCGCGGCTGCGCCGCACCATCTTCATCGACCGCGAGAACCGGGCCCGTTCCGGCGCCCATCTGGAACAGATGATCGCCCGGCTCAACGCCGGCGACAGCCTGGTGCTGTTTCCCGAGGGCACCAGTTCCGACGGTCTCAGGGTGTTGCCGTTCAAGAGCAGCCTGTTCGCCGTGGCGGAGCGGTGGCAGGGCCCGACGCCGCTGACGGTGCAGCCGGTGTCGATCGCCTACACCCGCATCAATTCCATGCCGCTGTGCCGTCACTACCGGCCCTATGTGGGCTGGTACGGCGACATGGAACTGGGGCCGCACCTCTGGGAACTGATGACCATCGGCCGGGTCACGGCGGTGATCACCTTCCACGAGCCGGTGACCCTGGAGACCATCCGCAGCCGCAAGGCCATGTCGGCCCACTGCCAGGCCGAGATCGCGCGCCGACTCGAATACCTCAATGCAGGCTACGATGCCGCGGAGGCGGCGTAGCGTGACGGCGCGCGCCCTGCCTCCCGGCGCGCGGCGCCTTGACTCGGGACGGGCCGCTGCTAGGGTCCGCCGCCAACCGGAACGAGGATAGGGCGGTGGCGAAGAAGCGGCTCTACATCAAGACCTATGGCTGCCAGATGAACGTCTACGATTCGGCGCGCATGGCCGACGTGCTGGCGCCGATGGGCTACGAGTCCGCCGCAGGCCCCGAGGACGCCGACCTGGTGATCCTCAACACCTGCCACATCCGCGAGAAGGCGGCCGAGAAGGTCTATTCGGAGGTCGGACGCCTACGCCACCTCAAGGACGAGAAGGCGCGGCAGGGCGGCCGCATGCTGCTGGCCGTCGGCGGCTGCGTCGCCCAGGCCCAGGGCGAGGAGATGATGCGGCGGGCGCCCGCCATTGACCTGGTGTTCGGGCCGCAGACCTACCACGAGCTCCCCGACCTGCTGGGGCGCGCGACCCGCGACCTGATGGCCACCGGCCGCTCCCGCGTCGTCGCGATCGACCTCGCCACCGACGAGAAGTTCGACCGGCTGCCCGAGGAGGCGGCGCCGCAGGGCGCCAGCGCGTTCCTCACCATCCAGGAAGGCTGCGACAAGTTCTGCTCGTTCTGCGTCGTGCCGTACACGCGCGGCGCCGAGTTCTCCCGTCCCGTCGCCGCCGTGCTGGCCGAGGCCCGCCGGATGGTCGCGGCCGGCGCGGCGGAGATCACCCTGCTGGGCCAGAACGTCAACGCCTATCACGGCGCCGACGGCGACGGCGGCACGCTCGGCCTGGGCGGCCTGATGCGGCGTCTCGCCGGGATCGGCGGCCTGGAGCGCATCCGCTACACCACCTCCCATCCCCGCGACGTGGACGACGACCTGATCGATGCGCACCGCGACGTGCCCCAGATCATGCCGTTCCTGCACCTGCCGGTGCAGAGCGGCTCGGACCGCATCCTGAAGGCCATGAACCGCCGCCACACCGCCGACCGCTACCGCGAGATCGTCGCCTCGCTGCGGACGGCGCGGCCCGATCTCGCCCTGTCCAGCGACTTCATCGTCGGCTATCCGGGCGAGACCGACGCGGATTTCGAGGCCACCATGGCGCTGGTCCGCGAGGTGCGCTTCGCCATGGCCTATTCGTTCAAGTACAGCCCGCGGCCGGGCACGCCAGCGGCCGACCTCGAGGATCAGGTGCCCGAGGCGGTGAAGTCGGCCCGGCTGGCGGCGCTGCAGGACGAACTCAACCGGCAGCAGGAGGAATTCAACCGCTCCTGCGTCGGCCGGACCCTGCCGGTGCTGCTGGAACGCGGCGGCCGGCACGCCCGCCAGCTGGTGGGGCGCAGCCCCTATATGCAGGCCGTCAGCGTCGACATGGGTTCCAACGAGGCCGATCTCCGGGGTAGCATCTGCGACGTGGAAATCGAGGCCGTGCTGTCCAACAGTCTGCGCGGCCGGCTGATCGGTCGGGAGACCATGGTGGCGGCCCAGTGATTGCGAGGGACAGTGGCAGATAAAGAGACGGGCATGCCGGGCGGCGCCGCGTCGACGGCCGAGAAGGTCGTCACCGATTTCAGCGACAACTCATTGCTCCCCGAACTCTTCGGCAAGCACGACAGCAACCTGGCGCTGATCGAGAAGCGCCTCGTGGTGACCGTGTCGACCCGCGGCAACCGGGTCTCGATCATGGGGCCGGCGGTCTCGGCCGACGCGGCCAAGTCGGTGCTGCAGGCGCTCTACGCCCGGCTCAAGCGCGGCCAGGAGGTGGCGCCGGGCGACGTCGAGGGCGCCATCCGGCTGGCGGAAGGCCGCTCTCCGGGGGGCGCGAGCGTCGACGACGTGGCGCAGCAGGCGGTGGTGCGGACCCGCAAGCGGCTGATCACGCCGCGCTCGCCCAAGCAGGCGGAATACGTCCAGCGCATCCGCGAATCGGAGGTGGTGTTCGGCATCGGCCCGGCCGGGACGGGCAAGACCTACCTGTCGGTGGCGGTCGCCGTCGAGATGCTGCTGCAGGGCCGGGTGGACCGGCTGATCCTGTCGCGGCCGGCGGTGGAGGCGGGCGAGCGCATCGGCTTCCTGCCCGGAGACCTGCGCGAGAAGATCGACCCCTACCTGCGCCCGCTCTACGACGCGCTGCACGACATGCTGCCCGGCGAGCAGGTCGCCAAGGCGATGGAGAGCGGCGACATCGAGGTGGCGCCGCTGGCGTTCATGCGCGGCCGCACCCTCGCCAACTCGTTCATCATCCTCGACGAGGCGCAGAACACCACGCCGATGCAGATGAAGATGTTCCTCACCCGCCTGGGCGAGAACTCGCGCATGGTGGTGGCCGGCGATCCCAGCCAGATCGACCTGCCGCTGGGCAGCCGCTCCGGCATGCGCGACGCCATCGACGTGCTGGGCAAGATCCCCGAGGTGGGCTTCGTCCACTTCGGCGAGGAAGACGTGGTCCGTCATCATCTCGTCACCCGGATCGTGCAAGCCTATAATGAGAACGACCGGCAGCGTCAGGTGGCGCAGGTGGCGAAGCGCCCGAAGAATGGAGACGAAGGCGGCTGAGGCCGCTCCCCGCGATGCTCACCATCGAGTCCTCAACGGAGTGCGACAGTTGGTTCGGGCCGGTGCCCGATCCCGAAGCGTTCGCCCGTGACGTCATCGCCGCCGCCGCACGCCGGGTCGCGCTGCCCGACGTCGCCGACGTCAGCGTGCTGTTCGCGGACGATGCACTGGTCCGCAGCCTGAATGCCCGCTACCGCGGCAAGGACGCCCCCACCAACGTGCTCTCCTTCCCCGCCGCGCCGACGGCCGCGCCCGGAGCGGCATCGCTGGGCGACATCGTCCTGGCCTTCGAGACCGTCGAGCGCGAATCCCGTGCCGCCGGCACGCCGTTCGCCCATCACGCCGCGCATCTGCTGGTGCACGGCTTCCTGCACCTGCTGGGGTTCGACCACCAGGCCGACGACGAGGCGGAGGAAATGGAGCGCCGCGAGACCGAGATCCTCGCCCTGCTGCGGATCCCGGACCCCTACGCAGACAACCGGAACAACACCCAGATCGAGGCATGAACGAGCCCACCACAGACGCCGACAGCGCCAGCCTGAAAGGCTGGATGAACGAGCTGATGGCCCGCATCCGCGGCCGCGAGCCGTCCCTGCGCGAAAGCCTGGAGGACGTCATCGAGGAGCACCGGGACGATCCGTCGGACCTGACCGCCGAAGAGCGCCTGATGCTGATGAACATCGTGTCGCTGCGGGAGCTGGAGATCGCCGACGTGATGGTGCCCCGCGCCGACATCGTCGCCGTCGACATGAACACGCCGCTGACCCAGCTGGTCAAGACCTTCAAGGAGGCGGCCCATTCCCGCCTGCCGGTCTACCGCGAAACCCTCGACGACGTGGCGGGCATGGTCCATGTCAAGGACCTGCTGTCGGCGCTCGACGACGCGCAGGACGGCGACAAGCAGCCGACCATCAACGACATCAAGCGCCGCGTGCTGTTCGTGCCGCCGTCCATGCCGGTGATCGACCTGCTGCTCAAGATGCGCCTCAGCCGCATCCACATGGCGATGGTGATCGACGAATACGGCGGCACCGACGGCCTGGTCACCATCGAGGACCTGATCGAGACCATCGTCGGCGACATCGACGACGAGCACGACGCGCAGATCACGCCGCTGATCATGCCGCGGCCGTCGGGCGCGATCGACGTCGACGCCCGCTGCCCGATCGAGGACCTGGAGGCCCATCTCGACCTCGACCTGCTGCCGGACGACCAGGAGGACTACATCGATACGCTGGGCGGCCTGCTGTTCTCGCTGGCCGGCCGGGTCCCGGTCCGCGGCGAGGTGATCGAGCACCCGGCGGGCGTGGAGTTCGAGGTGGTCGATGCCGACGCCCGCCAGATCAAGCGGGTACGGGTGCGCAAGACCAGGCGCAGCCTTTCCGGCGACGCGTTGCCGTGAGCCGGAACGTGGCCGCCTGGTTCGCCGCGCGACGGCCGTGGCAGCGCATGCTCCTCGCCTTTCTGTTCGGGGCGCTGGCGACGGCGGCGTTCGCGCCGCTCTATCTCGTCCCCGTTCTGCTCGTCGCCTTTCCCGCCTTCATCCTGCTGACCGAGGCGTCCGGCGGGCTGTGGGGCGCCTTCGCCATCGGCTGGATGTTCGGCTTCGGCCATTTCCTCACCGGCTTCTACTGGGTGGGCAACGCGCTGGAGATCGCCGGCGCGCCGCCGGCGGCCGCGCTGGCGCTGCCCCTCGGCATGGCGCTCTATCCCGGTGTCGCCGCGGTGCTCTACAAGCTGGTGCGCCGCCGGGTGCCCTCGCGGGTCCTGCTGTTCGCCGTGTGCTGGGGGCTGGGAGAATGGCTGCGCGGCCACGTCATCACCGGGTTCCCCTGGAACCTCGCCGCCTATGCGTGGGCGTTCTCGGACAGCATGAGCCAGTTCGCCTCGGTCTGCGGCGCCTATGGCCTGACGCTGATCACCGCGGCCCTCGCCGCGACGCCGGTCGCCCTGCTGGACCGGCCGCTGCGCCGGCCCGCCGACTGGTGGCCGGCCGGCGTGGCGGTGGCGGCGATCGCCGGCATTTTCGCGTTCGGCGCGGTCCGCCTGGCGACGGCGCCGGCCGAGCCGCCCGGGCAGCCCATGGTCCGGCTGGTGCAGCCCGACATCGCCCAGGACGAGAAATGGCTGCCGCAGAACTACGATCGCAACTTCACGGAGCATCTCGCCCTGTCCCGGCGTCCCGGCGCCGACCGGATCGACCTGTTCGCCTGGTCCGAGGCGGCGGTGCCGTACCAGCTGGACCAGGACGCGGCGCGGCGCGCGCAGATCGCGGCGCTCGTCAAGCCGGGCGGCGTGGTCGTCACCGGGTTTCCCCGGGTCGCGGAGGATGCGGACGGCCGGGTCCACTACTACAACAGCATGATCTTCATCGGGTCGGATGGTCGCACCCTGGCGCTGTTCGACAAGTTCCATCTGGTGCCGTTCGGCGAGTACGTACCGCTCAAGGGGGTGTTCCGCGCCCTGGATTCGGTGTTCGAGGCGCTGGGGCTAGGGCTGCGCTTCCAGAAGGTGGTGGAAGGCGGCGGCGACTTCGTGCCGGGCGTGGGCCCGCGCGTCATCCACCTGCCGAACCTTCCCCCGGTCAGCCCGCTGGTGTGCTACGAGGTGATCTTTCCGGGCGCGGTGACGCCGCCCGGCGAGCGCCCGGCCTGGCTGCTCAACATCACCAACGACGCCTGGTACGGCGAATGGGCCGGTCCGCACCAGCACTTCGCCATCGCCCGCTTCCGCGCCATCGAGGAGGGGCTGCCCATGGTGCGGGCGGCGGGCACCGGCGTGTCGGCGATCATCGACGCCCACGGACGGGTGCTCCAGCGGCTCGGCCTGGGGCAGCGCGGCGTGGTCGACGGCCCGCTGCCGGCGCCGCTGCCGCCGACGTTGTACGCCCGGTTCGGCGATCACATATTCTGGGTGATGATGGCCCTCGCGGCGGCGCTCGCATTGGGTACCCGTGCCCGGCGGCGGCCATAGAAGTCACTTGACCGGCCGTGAGGGCCTGCCTATTGCTACTTTTAACAGGTACTACAGGGTCGGCGAGCAGCAGTTGAAGGTGCTAGGCACCAACGGGGGCGTTTAGCTGTCATCCGCCTGGAATGCGCGCGTTTCCGGGAGGGGAGAAACTCGAGGAGGCCGACGCGTGCTATCGGATCCCAATCCCGTCGACATTCATGTCGGCAAACGGCTGCGTCAGCGGCGTACCTTCGTCGGCATGACCCAGGAGCAACTGGGCGCTGCACTGGGCATCACCTTCCAGCAGGTTCAGAAGTACGAGCGCGGCGCCAACCGGATCGGCGCCAGCCGCCTGTTCGACATCTGTCAGGTGCTCGACGTGTCGCCGCAATATTTCTTCCAGGGCATGGCGGGCGCCGACGGCAGTTCGGGCGCCGCGGGCTTCGCCGCCGACGAGGAAGGCCTCGACCGCGAAACCATGGAGATGGTCAGGGCCTTCCGCCAGATCGCGAGTGACGCCGTGAGGCAGCGGCTCGTGGACCTGGCGAGGGCCCTGGCGCGGGCCGAGTGAGCCCGGCGCCGACGGCTGCCGGAACCACAATATAAAGATATAAAGACATCTTTATACTTGTTCCCTGCGCGCGGCCGCTGGTATACAGCGAACGTGCCGGCCGTCGCGGCGGAAGCCTGCCCGCGCGCCATTTCTCCACTCCATGTTCGAGGGGTCTCGTGGCCACCAGATCATACCTTTTCGCCAGTGAATCCGTCTCCGAGGGTCATCCCGACAAGGTCTGCGACCTGATCTCCGATGCCGTGCTCGACACCTTCCTGGCCGCCGAGCCGCAGGCCCGCGTGGCGTGCGAAACCCTGGTCACCACCCAGAAGATCGTCCTGGCCGGCGAAGTTCGCGGGCCCTCCTCGATCACGCCGGAGATCATCGAGCAGGTGGCGCGCGACACGGTGCGCGAGATCGGCTACGAGCAGGACGGCTTCCACTGGAAGACGGCCGACGTGGAGGTGCTGCTGCACAGCCAGTCCGCCGACATCGCCATCGGCGTCGATTCCCGCGACAACAAGGACGAGGGCGCCGGCGACCAGGGCATCATGTTCGGCTATGCCTGCCGCGAGACCGACGTGCTGATGCCGGCGCCGATCACCTATTCCCACCGGATCCTGAAGGCCATGGCCGAGGCGCGCCATTCCGGGGCGGTCAAGGGCCTGGGGCCCGACGCCAAGAGCCAGGTCAGCCTGTTCTACGAGAACGGCAAGCCGGCGCGCGCCACCTCGGTCGTGGTGTCGACCCAGCACGACGAGGCGCTGTCCACCGACGAGGTGACCCAGATCGTCCGTCCGTTCATCAAGGACGCGCTGCCCGACGGCTGGCTGACCGACGAGACCGCCTTCTACATCAATCCCACCGGCCGCTTCGTCATCGGCGGCCCCGACGGCGACGCCGGCCTCACCGGCCGGAAGATCATCGTCGACACCTATGGCGGCGCCGCGCCCCACGGCGGGGGGGCGTTCTCGGGCAAGGACCCGACCAAGGTGGACCGCTCGGCCGCCTACGCGGCCCGCTACCTGGCCAAGAACGTGGTCGCGGCCGGCCTGGGCGACCGCTGCACCATCCAGCTTTCCTACGCGATCGGCGTCTCCAAGCCGCTGTCCATCTACGTCGACCTGCACGGCACCGGCCATGTCGACGAGACCAGGCTGTCGGACGTGCTGTTCGAGGTGATCGACCTCAGCCCGCGGGGCATCCGCGAGCATCTCGGCCTCAACCGCCCGATCTACAAGCGCACCGCGGCCTACGGTCATTTCGGCCGCGAGCCCGAGGCGGACGGCGGCTTCAGCTGGGAACGGACCGATCTGGCGGACACCCTGAAGTCGGCCCTGTCCTGATCCGTCGATGAACGAGGATATCGGGCCTGTCTTGCGCCGGGTCTACGGCCGGCGACGCGGCAAGCCGCTCAACGCCGCCCGCCAGCAGCTGATGGACCGCCTGCTGCCGCGGCTGCTGCTGCCGGTGGAAGAGGGGGACGCCAATCTCGACCCGCGCATGTGGTTCGGGCCCGGGGTGCGCCAGGTCTGGTTCGAGATCGGCTTCGGCAAGGGCGAGCACCTGGCGTGGCAGGCGCAGAACCATCCGGACGTGGGCATCATCGGCTGCGAGCCCTACGAGACCGGTGTCGCCGGCCTGCTGTCGGAGGTGTCGGCCCGCAACCTGCAGAACGTCCGGATCTGGACGGACGACGCGGCGCTGCTGCTCGCGGCGCTGCGTCCCGGCAGCATCTCCCGCGCCTTCCTGCTGTTCCCCGACCCCTGGCCCAAGGCGCGCCATCACAAGCGCCGCTTCGTCAGCCCCGACCGGCTCGACATCCTCTCCCGCGCCCTGGCGGACGGCGCCGAGTTCCGGGCGGCGACGGACCACGAGGACTACGGCGAGTGGATCCTGCGCCACATGGCCGACCGCGACGACTTTGAATGGCTGGCGGAGCGGCCCGGCGACTGGCGCGGGCGCACCACCGACTGGCCGCAGACCCGCTACGAGGCGAAGGCGCTCGCGCGCGGGGCGAAGCCGCTCTACCTGCGGTACCGTCGTGGTGCGCGCGGGGCAGGACCGGCCGGCGGGGATTGATCCGGGTCCGGCGAGGGGGCCCGCGAATCGTGTTTTCGCGGCAGGACAACCATCTTGAATATTCGGCCGGTCCACGCTACGTTTCGCATGCTCTTGACATAGACCGGTTACCCTGACGGGCGGCCGGGACGTTACGAAGAGTGGGCGAGAGCCCACTTTTTTGTTTTTGGGCGGAACGTCTGAACGGATTTGGATTGCTGGCGGAAACAGGCATAGCCGCAAAGGTGCGCGAGCTCATCGGACCATCGGTCGAAGCCATGGGCTTCGACTTGGTGCGGGTGCGCTACATCCCGACCAGCCGGCGCACCCTGCAGGTGATGGCCGAGCGCGCGGACGGCACCATGACCGTCGAGGACTGCGCGGAGCTGAGCCGCGCCGTCTCGGCGATCCTCGACGTGGAGGATCCGATCCGCGGCGAATACAATCTCGAGGTCAGTTCGCCCGGCATCGACCGTCCGCTGGTGCGCGAGCAGGACTTCAGGCGTTACGCCGGCTTCGAGGCGAAGATCGAGATGGCGACCCCGATCGCGGGCCAGCGGCGGTTCCGCGGCGTGATCGAGGGTCTGGAACAGGGCCTTGTGGTGCTCGACGCACCCCAGGGGCAGGTGCAACTGCCGTTCGACGGGATCGAACAGGCGAAGCTGGTGCTGACGGATGCGTTGATCAACGCCCATCAGGACGCCCGCGGCGCGGGCGAGAGCCAGCCCGGCGAGTAACAGGGAGCTGAGAGATGTCTACCGCCATTAGCGCAAACCGGCTGGAACTGCTCCAGGTGGCCGACGCCGTCGCCCGCGACAAGGTGATCGACCGCGAGCTGGTGCTCGAAGCGATGGAGGAAGCCTTCCAGAAGGCGGCCCGCTCCCGCTACGGCGCCGAGCACGACCTGCGCGCCCACATCGACCGGAACACCGGCGAGATCACCCTGCGGCGGGTGGTCACCGTCGTCGAGGAGGTCGAGAACGAAGCGGCGGAGATGACCCTGGAGGACGCCAAGCGGCGCTATCCCGGCCACGAGCTGGAGATCGGCTCGGAAATCTCCGAGGAGCTTCCGCCCATGGATTTCGGCCGCATCGCGGCCCAGACCGCCAAGCAGGTGATCACCCAGAAGGTCCGCGAGGCCGAGCGCGCCCGCCAGTACAACGAGTACAAGGACCGGATGGGCGACATCATCAACGGCATCGTCAAGCGGGTGGAATACGGCAACGTGGTCGTCGACCTGGGACGGGCCGAGGCAGTGATCCGCCGCGACGAGGGGCTGCCGCGCGAGAACCTGCGCAACGGCGACCGGGTGCGCGCCTACATCTACGACGTCCGCCAGGAGCCGCGTGGCCCGCAGATCTTCCTGTCCCGCGCCCGGCCCGAGTTCATGGCCGAGCTGTTCGCCCAGGAAGTGCCGGAGATCTACGACGGCATCATCGAGATCAAGTCGGTGGCCCGCGATCCGGGCAGCCGTGCCAAGATCGCCGTCATGTCGAACGACCCGGGCATCGACCCGGTGGGCGCCTGCGTCGGCATGCGCGGCAGCCGCGTCCAGGCGGTGGTGAACGAGCTGCAGGGCGAGAAGATCGACATCATCCAGTGGTCGCCCGACGTCGCCACCTTCGTGGTCAACGCGCTGGCCCCCGCCGAGGTGCAGAAGGTGGTGCTGGACGACGACAACGAGCGCATCGAGGTGGTCGTGCCCGACGACCAGCTCAGCCTCGCCATCGGCCGGCGCGGCCAGAACGTGCGGCTGGCGTCGCAGCTCACCGGCTGGACCATCGACATCCTCACCGAGGCCGAGGAGTCGGAGCGCCGGCAGCAGGAATTCCAGTCCCGCTCGCAGCTGTTCATGGAGTCCCTCGACGTGGAGGAGACCATCGCCCAGCTGCTGGTCGCCGAAGGATTCGCCGATCTGGAGGAAGTGGCCTATGTAGAACTCGACGAACTCGCCTCGATCGAGGGATTCGACGAGGACATCGCCCAGGAGCTGCAGAATCGAGCCCGGGCGGCCCTTCGCAAGCGCGATGAGGAAGCCGACGCCCGGCGCACCGAGCTGGGGGTCAAGGACGAGGTCGCCTCCATCGAGCAGCTGACGCCCCAGATGCTGGTGGCGCTGGGCGAGGCGGGCGTCAAGACGTTGGACGACCTCGGCGAGTTCGCCGGCTTCGAGCTGATCGAGTCCGGTGAGGGGCCGCTGCAGGGCTTCGACCTGAGCGAGGATGAGGCCAACGAGATCATCATGGCCGCGCGTGCCCACTGGTACGAGGACGACGAGACCGGCGCCGATGAGAGCGGCGCGGAGGGCGCAGAGGACTGACCGGAGAACGGATGACAGGTAAGGGACATGTGGCGGAACGACGATGCATCGTAAGCGGCGAGACTTCGCCGCAGGCGGGGCTCGTGCGTTTTGTCGTGGGCCCCGACGACGTCATCGTTCCGGATATCAAGGGTAAGCTGCCCGGTCGGGGCCTTTGGGTCTCGGCGCGGCGCGACATGGTCGAGGCGGCCTGCGCGAAGAACGCCTTCGCCCGTGCCGCGCGTCAGCGCGTCAGCGTGCCCGAGGGCCTGCCCGAGCTGATCGAGAGCCAGCTGGCGGCCGGCTGCCTCGCCCTGCTGGGCCTGGCCCGCAAGGCCGGTGAGCTGGTGGCGGGCTTCGAGAAGGTGAAGGCGTGGCTGCAGCAGGGGGCGGCCGTGGCGCTGGTCACCGCCTCCGATGCCGCCGAGGACGGCCGGCGCAAACTCCACGGTCTGGCGGCCGGCGTGCCCGAGGTGGATGCGTTTTCCGCCGAGCAATTGAGTTTGGCGTTGGGCCGCGGGAATGTGGTACATGCTGCCCTGCGCGAGGGCGGTTTGGCCAGGCGTTTCCTGGCCGATGTGAATTTGCTCGCCGCATACCGGCGATGCGAAGGCCCGGAAGGGCCGTCTGAGACGCGAACGAGGAAGGGTGAATGAGCGAAACCAAGGAAAGCGGTGACACGAAGCTCACCCTGTCGGCCGGCAAGACGCTTCAGCTGAAGAAGAGCGTCGACGCGGGATCCGGACAGGTCAGGCAGAGCTTGTCGCACGGGCGCGGCAAGTCCGTGGTCGTCGAGCGCAAGCGTCGCCGCGTCATCACCCGCGACAACGACCAGGGCGGCGCCGAGCATCACGACGCCGGCGACGGCCATCTCACCCAGGGCGAGAAGGCGCAGCGCGCCCGCGCCCTCGAGGAGGCGCGCAAGCAGGCCGAGGCCGAACGCAAGAGGCAGGAAGAGGAAGCCAAGCGCAAGGCCGAGGAAGAGGCCCAGCGCAAGGCCGAGGAAGAAGCCCGCCGCAAGGCCGAGGAAGAAGAAGAGCGCCGCCGCGTCAAGGAAGAGGCCGCCAAGGTCCAGGACGAGGCCGCGGCGCCTGCCGAGGCCCCCGCGGCGCGCCAGGAGCCGGCGCCCGATTCCAATGTCACGGTGTCGAAGCCCAAGCCGCGGGCCGCGGTCGAGCCGGCGCAGGCGCGCACCGAGCGCCCCGCCAGCGACGAGACGCGTCGTCCCCGGACGGACGACCGGGTGCGCACGGCAGCGCTGATCGACGAGGAAGAGGAAGACGAGCGCCGCAAGAAGGCGCGAGCGGCCAACAAGCCCCATTCCCGGCCCTCGCCGAAGACGGATTCCCGCCGCACCAATTCCAAGCTCACCGTGCAGCGCGCGCTGGACGACGGCGCCGAGGAGCGGCAGCGGTCGCTGGCGGCCATGCGCCGGGCCCGCGAGAAGCAGAAGGCCAGCCGCCGCGGTTCGGAAGCGCCGCAGAAGCTGTTCCGCGAGGTGATCGTGCCCGAGCACATCACCGTCGCCGAACTCGCCAACCGGATGACCGAGCGCGGCCACGACGTGGTGCGCGAACTGATGAAGATCGGGGTAATGGTGAACGTAAACGACACGATCGATGCCGACACGGCCGAGCTGGTGGTGACCGAGATGGGCCACACCATGCGCCGCGTCGCGGAGGCGGACGTGGAAGCGGGACTGGTCGGCGAGGCGGACCAGCCCGAGGACATGGTATCGCGGCCGCCGGTGGTTACGGTCATGGGCCATGTCGACCACGGCAAGACCTCGCTGCTCGACGCACTGCGGGCCACCGACGTGGTGTCGGGCGAGGCGGGCGGCATCACCCAGCACATCGGCGCCTATCAGGTCACCATGCCCGGCGGCGAGAAGATCACCTTCCTCGACACGCCCGGCCATGCGGCGTTCACCGCCATGCGCGCCCGCGGCGCCCAGGTGACCGACATCGTGGTGCTCGTGGTGGCCGCCGACGACGGCATCATGCCGCAGACCGTCGAGGCCATCCAGCATGCCCGCGCCGCCGGCGTGCCGCTCATCGTGGCGATCAACAAGATCGACAAGCACGACGCGGATCCCGACAAGATCCGCAACGCGCTGCTGCAGCACGAGGTCATCGTGGAGAGCCTGGGCGGCGACGTGCTGGACGTCGAGGTCTCGGCCAAGGAGCGCATCAACCTGGACAAGCTGGAGGAGGCGATCATCCTCCAGGCAGAGGTGCTCGAGCTCAAGGCCAACCCCGACCGGGCCGGCGAGGGCGTCGTGATCGAATCCCAGCTCGACAAGGGCCGCGGCGCCGTGGCCACCGTGCTGGTGACCCGAGGCACCCTCAGGGTGGGCGACGTGTTCGTTTCCGGCGCGGAATCCGGCCGGGTGCGCGCGCTCGTCGACGACAAGGGCAACAACCTGCAGGAGGCCGGCCCGGCCCGGCCCGTAGCGGTGCTGGGCGCCAGCGGCACGCCGGTGGCGGGCGACGACTTCCTGGTGGTCGAGAGCGAGGGCCGCGCCCGCGAGATCGCCGCCTATCGCCAGCGCCAGCTCAAGGAGAAGCAGGCCGCGCCGACGACCCGAGCCGCCTCCCTCGAGGCCATGATGGGCAAGCTGAAGGCCCAGGAGGTGCAGGAGCTGCCGGTGGTGATCAAGGCCGACGTGCACGGCTCCGCCGAGGCGGTGTCGAGCGCGCTGCAGGCCCTGAACACCGACGAGGTGGCCGTGAAGGTGCTGCTCAGCGGCGTCGGCGGCATCTCGGAATCCGACGTCATGCTGGCCGAGGCGTCCAACGCCCCGATCCTCGCCTTCAACGTACGCGCCACCGGCAAGGCCCGCACCCTGGCGGAGAAGCAGGGCGTCGAGATCCGGCCCTATTCGGTGATCTACGACCTGATCGACGACATCAAGTCGGCCCTGTCGGGCATGCTGGCGCCGGAGATCCGCGAGACCATCCTGGGCGTTGCCGAGGTCAAGGAAGTGTTCAACGCCGGCAAGGGCAAGGCGGCGGGCTGCATCGTGGTCGACGGTGCGGTGCGGGCCGATGCCCGCGCCCGGGTGCTGCGCGACGACGTGGTGGTCCACGACGGCAAGGTGGGCTCGGTGCGCCGCTTCCGCGACGAGGTCAAGGAGGTGGTGGCCGGCACCGAGTGCGGCATCACCCTCGACAACTTCAACGACGTGAAGGCCGGCGACCGGATCGAGGTGTATTCGGTCGAAGAGCGCGCCCGCACGCTCTAGCCGCTGGCGGGCAAGGCGGACGAAGGATGACCAGATCCCGTGGGGGTCCCCGGACCCAGCGACAGAACCGCGTCGGCGAGCTGCTGCGCCACGCGCTGGCCGAGGTGCTGGCGCGCGGCGAGCTGCGCGACCCGGCGCTGGACGGCGTCTCCGTCACCGTGACCGAGGTGGACGTGGGCCCCGACCTGAAGAACGCCACCGCGTTCGTCATGCCGCTGGGCGGCCATGACGCCGAGAAGGTGGCGGCCGGCCTCAACCGCTGCGCCCGCTTCCTGCGCGGCCAGGTCGGGCACGCCGTCACCCTGCGCTACACGCCCGAACTGCGCTTCGCCGTGGACCGATCCTTCGAGGCCGCCGACCGCATCGACGCGCTGCTGCGTACGCCGGCGGTGGCGCGCGACCTCGACCGGTCGTCCGACGACGAGTAGGCGGCCATGGCGCGGGCACGGAAGGGCCGGCCCATCACCGGCTGGATCGTCGTCGACAAGCCCCAGGGCATGAGTTCGGCCCACGTGGTGGGCAAGGTCCGCCGCCTGCTGGACGCCGCCAAGGTGGGCCATGCGGGCACGCTCGATCCGCTGGCCACCGGGGTGCTGCCGCTGGCGCTGGGCGAGGCTACCAAGCTGGTGTCCTACGCCATGGAGGGCAGCAAGACCTACCGTTTCACCGTCGCCTGGGGCGAGGCGCGCGATACCGACGACCTGGAAGGCGCCGTCACCGCCACCAGCGACGCCCGGCCGTCGCGCCGGGAGATCGAGGCGGCGCTGCCCGGTTTCACCGGCACGGTACTGCAGAAGCCGCCGGCCTATTCGGCGATCAAGGTGGCGGGCGAGCGGGCGTACGATCTGGCCCGGGACGGCCAGCCGCCCGACCTGCCGCCTCGGCCGGTGGAGATCCATCGCCTCGACCTGCTGGAAGCGCACGCCGACAGCGCGGACTTCGAGGTGGAGTGCGGTAAGGGCACCTATGTGCGCTCGCTGGCGCGGGATCTGGCGCTGCGGCTCGGCACCTGCGGCCACGTGGCCGGCCTGCGCCGGACCCGGGTCGGCGCGTTCGACGCCGCCGACTCATTTTCTCTGGATAAGATTGCCGAATTGAGCAATAGTGCGCCGCCTTGCGGCCTGCTGCTGCCCATCGAGACCCCGCTGGACGACATCCCGGCGGTGGCCGTCATGGAAAGCGAGGCCGAACGCCTTCGCCACGGTCAGCCGGTCTTCGTGCCGCGCGCCCTGAGCGGCGAGGTCGTCATCAAGGCATCCGGCAGGGCCATCGGACTTGGCCTGCTGGAAAACGGAAACCTCAAGCCAAAGCGGCTTTTCAATCTGTAGGAGATTCCCGATGTCGATTACGCCTGCACGCAAGGAAGAACTCATCAACGAATACGCCGTCGCGAAGGGCGACACCGGATCTCCCGAGGTCCAGGTGGCGATCCTGACCGAACGGATCAACAACCTCACCGAACACTTCAAGACCCACATGAAGGACAACCACTCCCGCCGCGGGCTCATCAAGCTGGTGAACCAGCGCCGCCGGCTGCTGGACTATGTCAAGAAGGTGGACGAGGCGCGCTACGGTTCGCTCATTCAGCGGCTTGGCCTGCGCAAGTAAGACAGAAGGCGCCGGATCGTCCGGCGCCTTTGCCATGCGGCCCGCCCCTTCGGCGGGAAACCGACTTCTGATCGAAAGAAGCGAGAAAGGGCGGCAGGCAATAGGGCCCGCCGTGAAAGCGTTAGGAATTGAATATGTTTAACATCACCCGTAAGGAGCTCATGTGGGGCGGGCGCAAGCTTGTCCTCGAAACCGGGCGCGTCGCGCGCCAGGCGGATGGCGCTGTGCTGGCAACCTATGGCGACACCGTCGTGCTGTGCACCGTGGTGGCCGATAAGGCCCCAAAGCCCGGCCTGGACTTCTTCCCGCTCACCGTGAACTACACCGAGAAATACTACGCCGCCGGCAAGATCCCCGGCGGCTTCTTCAAGCGCGAGGGCCGTCCGACCGAGAAGGAGACGCTGACGTCGCGCCTGATCGACCGGCCGATCCGGCCGCTGTTCCCGTCGGCGTTCCGCAACGAGACCCAGGTGCTGTGCACCGTGCTCAGCCACGACATGGAGAACGACCCGGACGTGGTCGCCATGATCGGCGCGTCGGCCGCGCTCACCCTGTCCGGCATCCCGTTCCTGGGCCCGGTCGGCGGCGCCCGCGTGGGTTACAAGGACGGCGAATACATCCTCAATCCGTCCATCGACGAGTTGCCCGAGTCAGCCCTCGACCTGGTGGTCGCCGGCACCGGCGAAGCGGTGCTGATGGTGGAATCCCAGGCCTCGGAGCTGAGCGAGGACATCATGCTCGGCGCCGTCATGTTCGGCCACGAGCAGATGCAGGCGGTGATCGACCTGATCATCGACATGGCCGAAGAATGCGCCAAGGAGCCGTGGTCCCTGCCGGAAGGCGAGGACATCAGCGAGCTGCAGGACAAGGTCAAGGGCCTGGCCGAGGACGGCCTGCGCAAGGCCTACGGCATTACCGAGAAGCAGGCGCGCCAGCTCGCGATCGGTGAGGCCAAGGACAAGGTGTTCGAGGCCTTCGCCGAGGATTCCGCAGTCGACCCGTCGACGCTCAAGAACATCCTCAAGAGCCTCGAGAAGACCATCGTCCGCGGCAACATCATCCAGACCGGCAACCGCATCGACGGCCGCGGCCTGTCCGACGTGCGCCAGATCCTGGCGGAAGTGACCGTGCTGCCGCGCACCCACGGCTCGTGCCTGTTCACCCGCGGCGAGACCCAGTCGCTGGGCGTGGTCACGCTGGGTACCGGCGACGACGAGCAGATCATCGACGCGCTGGAAGGCAACTGGCGGTCGCGCTTCATGCTGCACTACAACTTCCCGCCCTATTCGGTGGGCGAGACCGGCCGCTTCGGCTTCACCGGGCGCCGCGAGATCGGCCACGGCAAGCTGGCGTGGCGTGCCCTGCAGGCGATCCTGCCGACGGCGGAGGAGTTCCCCTACACCATCCGGGTCGTCTCCGAGATCACCGAATCGAACGGCTCCAGCTCCATGGCGACGGTCTGCTCGTCGTCGCTGGCGCTGATGGACGCCGGCGTGCCGATCGCCCGGCCGGTCTCCGGCATCGCCATGGGCCTGATCCTGGAGAAGGACGGCAGCTACGCGGTGCTCTCCGACATCCTGGGCGACGAGGACCATCTCGGCGACATGGACTTCAAGGTCGCCGGCACCGCCGAGGGTATCACCTCGCTGCAGATGGACATCAAGATCACCGGCATCACCAAGGACATCATGCAGACGGCCCTCGATCAGGCGAAGGGCGGCCGCATGCACATCCTGGGCGAGATGGCCAAGGCGCTCGACCATTCCCGCGAGGAGCTCAACTCCAACGCGCCGCGCATCGAGACCATGACCGTGCCGAAGGACAAGATCCGCGAGGTGATCGGCACCGGTGGCAAGGTGATCCGCGAGATCGTCGAGCAGACCGGCGCCAAGATCGACATCGAGGACGACGGCACCATCAAGATCGCCTCCAGCGATCCCGAGGCCATCAAGAAGGCCCGCAACTGGATCACCGGCATCGTCGCCGAGCCGGAGGTGGGCGTGATCTACGACGGCAAGGTGGTCAAGGTCGTGGATTTCGGCGCCTTCGTGAACTTCATCGGCAATCGGGACGGCCTGGTGCACATCTCCGAGCTGCGCGAGGACCGCGTCGCCCAGGTTGCCGACGTGGTGAAGGAAGGCGACCCCGTCAAGGTCAAGGTGCTGGGCATCGACGACCGGGGCAAGGTGCGTCTTTCCATGCGGCTGGTGAACCAGGAAACCGGCGAGGAACTGCCGGACGACCGGCCGGCCAAGAAGCAGCGCCGCGACTGATGGGTCTTGGATTCCCGGCGCATTTAGCCTATGTGGCTGCTGTATGGGTATTACAGCCACGAAAGCTGAAGGCCGGACCGGCGCATGAAGGCGCTTAACGCCATAAGAGTGGGTGGAAAGGATGTCCTGCCGCTGATCGAAGGCGGCAAGGGCATCTCCATCTCCAACGGCGCCAGCGCGGGCGCCTGGGCCGGCGCCGGCGGCATCGGCACCGTCTCCTGCGTCAACGCCGACTACTTCGACGCGCAGGGCCGCCGGGTACCGCAGGTCTATCACGGCCGGACCCGGCAGGAGCGCCACGAGGAGCTCATCGACTACGGCATCAAGGGCGGCCTGGCCCAGGTGCACGAGGCCTATGAGCAGTCCAGCGGCAATGGCTGGATCAACATCAACGTGCTGTGGGAGATGGGCGGCGCCCAGCGGGTTCTGCACGGCGTGCTCGAGCGTGCCCGCGACCTGATCCACGGCGTTACCTGCGGCGCCGGCATGCCCTACAAGCTGGGCGAGATCGCCGCCCGCTACGGCGTGCACTACTATCCGATCATCTCGTCGGGCCGCGCCTTCCGCGCCTTGTGGAAGCGCGCCTACCACAAGTTCTCCGAACTGCTCGGCGGCGTGGTCTACGAAGACCCGTGGCTGGCCGGCGGCCACAACGGCCTGTCCAGCTCCGAGGATCCGCTGGCGCCCGAGGCGCCCTATCCGCGCATCGTCGAGTTGCGCCGGACCATGAACGAGTTCGGCCTGCACGACACGCCGATCATCATGGCCGGCGGCGTCTGGTTCCTGCGCGACTTCGAGGACTGGATCGACAATCCGGAGGTGGGCCCGATCTGCTTCCAGTTCGGCACCCGGCCGCTGCTGACCAAGGAGAGCCCGATCCCCGAGCAGTGGAAGCAGCGGCTGATGACGCTGCACGAAGGCGACGTGCAGCTTCACCGCCATTCTCCCACGGGCTTCTATTCGTCGGCGGTGCGCAACGACTTCCTGCGCGAGCTCGACGACCGCAACGACCGCCAGGTCGCCTACACGGCCGAGCCGGTCGGCGAGCACCAGGTGCCGTTCTCGCCCGGCGCGCGCAAGACCAGCGTGTTCCTCACCGCCGGGGACGCGCGCCGCGTCGAGGCATGGCAGGGCCAGGGCTTCACCGAGGCCATGCGGACCCCGGACCAGACCTTCATCTTCGTGGCGCCCGGCAAGCAGCGCGAGATCCAGCAGGATCAGGCCGCCTGCATGGGCTGCCTCAGCGCCTGCCGGTTCTCCAACTGGGCCGACCACGGCGATTTCTCCAACGGCAAGAAGGCCGATCCGCGCAGCTTCTGCATCCAGAAGACGCTGATGGACATCGCCCATGGCGGCGACCTGGACGAGAACCTGATGTTCGCCGGCCACAGCGCCTACCGTTTCGCCCGCGACCCCTTCTACTCGAACGGCTTCGTGCCCACCGTGAAGCAGCTCGTCGACCGCATCCTCACGGGTGATTGAGCGCTGAAACGCCCGGGTTCCCTTGACTTTGGCTCTCTGGAGTCAATCTAATGTAGTGATGCGCAGCATCGTTTTGCCAACCGTGCATCGCCACTGTGGATCGATAAAATGACCGAACGCCCCTTTGCCCAAGCGATCAATCGCCTTCGCGACGCGGACCTCCGTCCGACCCGCCAGCGGCTGGCCCTGGCCAAGCTGCTGTTCGAACAGGGCTGTGATCGCCACGTGACGGCCGAAGCGCTGCACGAGGAGGCCCAGAAGGTCGGCGCGCGGGTGTCGCTCGCCACGGTCTACAACACCCTCCACCAGTTCACCGACGCCGGTCTGCTGCGCGAGATCATGGTGGATTCCGGCAAGACCTATTTCGACACGAATGTGGGCGACCACTACCATTTCCTGTGCGAGAAGTCGGGGCAGCTCATCGACATCCCGGCCCATCTGGTCACCGTGGCCGATATGCCGGCTGCGCCCGACGGCCGCCGGATCAGCCGCGTCGACATCGTCATCCGGCTGGCGGACGAATAACCCGCCCGCAGTGGGTCCGTTTTTTAGAATAATTCTAAAAAACGCTTGACCCTCCTTGTCTCCAATGTAATATTACGCTCACGCTGACTCTTCGAGTCGCGTGGATAGCCTTGTTGCAAGGCTGGGGATTAAAGAACCATAGCTCAGGAGATGATCATGCCACTCGCCGGTTCCAAGACCATGGACAACCTGAAGGAAGCCTTCGCGGGCGAAAGCCAGGCCAACCGCCGCTACCTCTATTTCGCGCAGAAGGCCGACGTGGAAGGCTACAACGACGTGGCCGCCGTGTTCCGGTCGACCGCCGAAGGCGAGACCGGCCATGCCCACGGCCATCTCGAGTTCCTCGAGGAGGTGGGCGACCCCGCGACGGGCGAGCCGATCGGTGAAACCTCCGCCAATCTGAAGGCGGCCATCGCGGGCGAGACCCACGAGTACACCGACATGTATCCGGGCATGGCCCGCACCGCTCGCGAGGAAGGCTTCGACGAGATCGCCGACTGGTTCGAGACCCTCGCGAAGGCCGAGCGCTCCCACGCCGGCCGCTTCCAGAAGGCTCTGGACACGCTGGGCTCGTAAGACCGTCCGGTTCCGCTTGGTCTGGCCGGGGCTTCGGCTCCGGCCGGCCACAGCCATGTCTTGTCGATAAGAGAGGGAGTGACCATGCGCGAGGGCAGTCTCGACGCGCCGTTCCGGCATCCGCTGGAATGGACCGACCCGGATTTCTACGATGCCGAGAAGCTGGACGCGGAAATGCGCCGCATCTTCGACATCTGCCACGGCTGCCGCCGCTGCTTCAACCTCTGCGACTCCTTCCCCAGGCTGTTCGACCTGATCGACGAATCCGAGTCCATGGAGCTGGATTCGGTCGACAGCAAGGATTTCAAGCCGGTCGTCGACGCCTGCACGCTGTGCGACCTGTGCTTCATGACCAAGTGCCCGTACGTGCCGCCCCATGAGTTCAACCTGGATTTTCCGCACCTGATGCTGCGGTACCGGGCGGCGGAGCGGAAGGCCGGCCACACCGACTTCGTCCACGAGCAACTCGTCGAGACCGACCGCAACGGCAAGCTGTTCGGCGCCGTGGCCCCGGTGGCCAACTGGGCGACCCGCACCGGCAACGGGCTGACCCGGCCGGTCATGGAGAAGGTCGCCGACATCGACCGCAATGCGGCGGTCCCCAAGTTCCACGGCGACACCTTCGTGCGCCGGGCGAAGAAGCATCCGCCGCCCGTCAACCGGGAGGCGCCGGCTCATGGGCGCAAGGCGGTGATCTACGCCACCTGCTTCGCCAACTACAACAATCCGTCCATCGGCCAGGCGACCCAGGCGGTGCTGGCGAGGAACGGCGTCGAGACCGAGGTCGTCTACCCCAAGTGCTGCGGCATGCCGCTGATGGAGCAGGGCAACATCGAGGGCGTCGCGCGGAACGCCAGGACCGTGGTCGCCGAGCTGAAGCCCTGGGTGGAGAAGGGCTACGACATCGTCGCCCTCGTGCCGTCCTGCGCGCTGATGCTGAAGTTCGAATGGCCGCTGATCCTGCCCGACGACGAGGACGTCAAGACGCTGTCCGGGGCGACCTTCGACGCCAGCGAGTACGTGGTGGAGATTGCCCGCAAGCACGGCCTCGCCGAGGGGCTGAAGCCGTTGCCGGGGGGTGTGACCATGCACCTCGCCTGCCACGCGCGGGCGCAGAACATGGGCCCCAAGCCGGCCGAGATGCTGCGCATGCTCCCCGACGCCGACGTTGCCGTGATCGAGCGTTGCTCGGGCCACGGCGGCTCTTGGGGCATGATGAAGGAGAACTTCGAGGTCGCCATGAAGGTGGGCAAGCCGGTGGCGCAGAACGCCGTGCGGCAGGAGAAGGCGTTCGTGTCCAGCGAATGCCCGCTGGCGGCCGAGCACATCGTCCAGGGCATGGAGCGCATCGACGCTGCCAAGACGCCCGCCCGCTCGTGGCACCCCATGGAGCTGATGGCGTTGGCCTACGGAATCGAACTCCCGGCGCCCTGAGGGCGCGTCCGGCCGTCGGCGCGACGACAGGGCGCGCCGCGGCCCGAGGAAAGAGAGGATGACATGACCGCACCCAAGCAGATCACCCGTGACGACATCATGTCGGTCGCCGACTACGCCAGGATTCGCAAGGAGAAGCGCGCGGCGCTGGTGGAGAAGAAGAAGGCGCGCCGGCTCGAGGTCGGCCCCTACGCCACCTTCTACTTCGAGAATTTCGACACCATGTGGCTGCAGATCCACGAGATGCTCTACATCGAGAAGGGTGGCGAGGAGCAGATCGCCGACGAGCTGGCGGCCTACAACCCGCTCATCCCGCAGGGCAACGAACTGGTCGCCACCATGATGATCGAGATCAACGACGAGGCCCGGCGGCGCCGCATCCTCGGCAAGCTGGGCGGCGTGGAGGAGACCATCACCATCACCGTCGGCGACCATGTGGTGAAGGCGCGGGCCGAGGAGGACGTCGACCGCACCACGGCGGCAGGCAAGACGTCGTCCGTGCACTTCCTGCACTTCCCGTTCACGCCGGAGGACATCGCCGCCTTCAGGGACATGTCCCAGCAGGCGGTGCTGGGCATCGGCCACGAGGGCTACCAGCACATGGCGGCCATCCCGCCCGCCACCCGCGAGGCGCTGGCCGCCGACTTCGACTGACCTCGACCGGGCTGCCGGCGTTGATCGTCCAGGTCTACGAGATCGCCACCGCCGCCGAGGCACGGGCGGTGGCGGGAGCGGGTGTCGATCATGTGGGCGTGCTGGTCGGCAAGGGCGATTTCCCCCGGGAGCTTTCGATCGATGCGGCAGCGCCGGTGGTGGCGGCCGTTCCCGAGCCCTCGCGGACCTCGCTGCTGGTGCTGGGCGCCGACCTCGACTTCGCCTTCCGCGCCGCGGCGGCGCTCATGCCGTCCATCCTTCACCTCGGCGCCGCGCCTGACCTCGTCCTGCCCGACGATTTGCGCCGGCTGAAGGCCGGCCTTCCCGGCGTGCGACTGATGCGCAGCATCCCGGTCACCGGGCCGGAGAGCGTCGACCTCGCGCGGGCCTACGAAGGGGCCGCCGACTTCCTGCTGCTCGACAGCCACAAGCCCGGCGACGCCCAAGTGGGCGCCCAGGGGGTGACCCACGACTGGGCGCTGGACCGGCGCATCGTCGAGGCGGTCGCCATCCCGGTGATCATCGCCGGCGGCCTCGGCCCCGAGAACGTGGTGGCGGCCATCGCCGCGGTGCGGCCGGCGGGCGTCGACAGCAAGACGCGCACCGACCGGCCGGACGGCAGCCACCGCAAGGATCCGGACCGGGTGGCCGCCTTCGTGCGCGAGGCCCGCGGATAGGCGAGGACGGCCGGGCTACGGCGCGCCGGCCGGCGCGTCCTCCTTCAGCACCTGCCTGACGCCGATGACGCGCAGCACCACCGCGGTGGGGTGGTCCGGTCCCGAGGCATGACTGAGCGTGCCCTTCACCATCACCTTGGTGCCGAACAGGTCCTTCGGGATCGGCGCACCCGGCGCGGCGGCCAGCTCCACCGTGTCCACCGATTGCTCGGCCACGTCGCCGGGAGCGCCGCCCGGCTTCGGCGCCACGCAGATCGGCGGGCTGAGCTGCAGCACGGGCACGGTCTCGACCGTGTCGATGTCGGGCGTCTTGCCGTAGCCCGGCGGGCCCGACATCTGCAGGGCCGACAGCATGCCGACGAAGCCTTCCGCCGGCGGGCCGTAGCTGGCGCAGCCGTCCGCCACTGCCGGTGCGGCGGCCGAGAGTGAGAGCAGCGCCGCTGCGGCGAGCGCCGCGCGGCAGGATGAGCGGGGAAACGGGGGCTGCTTCATGGGGCGCTCCTTCCGTGGCCGGCGCGGACCGCGACGCGCGGTCCGCCGACGCCCCTTCGAACGCCCCCGCCCCGGATTTGTTTCGCCGTGCCCGGTCGGGTTCAGGCGTTGAGGGTCGCCCGCGCTGCGTTGATTCCCGCGATCCGGCCGTAATAGGAGCCCGGACCCAGGCTCAGGCCGCTGGCGTAGCCCTTGCCGTCCTGGGGGATGCTGGAGACGCAGGCGCCCGCGGCGTAGAAGCCGGGGATCGGCGTGCCCGTCCCGTCCAGCACCTCGGCCTCGGCGGTGGTCTTGATGCCGCCCAGAGTCAGGAAATGATACTCCGAGCTGTCGTAGGAGACGTCGAAGGCGGCGAACGGCCCCTTGTCGAGCGGCTTCACCCAGTCCGGGTGCTTGTTGTAGAGCGGGTCGCGGCCCTCGGCGGCCGCCTCGTTGTAGGCCTTCATGGTCCGTTGCAGCGCGCCCGGCGGCAGCTCCAGGCCCGCCTCCATCTCCTCGATGGAGTCCCAGCCGTCCACCAGCCGGTGGCCGATCTCCGGATAGGCGAAGATCTCCGAATCGACGATCAGCCAGGCGGCCGCGCCGGGCTGCTCGGCGACATGTTCCGCCGTCCGGCCGTGATACGAATCCTCGGCGACGAAACGCTCGCCGCGCCGGTTGACCAGGATGCCCTTGATGAGCTGGCCCGGCGGATAGAACGAGGCGGTGGCGATGGTGCCGCTCATGGCCTGGGTCGCCGCGCCGGCCGACAGGCCCAGCATCAGCGCCGCGCCGTCGTTATTGGGGATGCCCAGGGCCACCGCCGTCTCGGGCAGCTGAGGCGCGTAGCGGCGCAGCAGCTCCTTGTTCATGCCGAAGCCGCCGGCGGCCAGGATCACCGCCCGGCGCGCCCGCAGGTCCACCAGCCCGCCGTCGCGGCGCACCCGCGCGCCGACGATGCGGCCGGCGCCGTCCCGCACCAGCGCCTTGACCTCCGTGTCGCACGACACGCGCACGCCCTCCTCGGCGCAGCGGTCGATCAGCGCGTTCATCGCCAGCGCGCCGCCGCCGTCGCCCACCTTGGCCACCTTGTGGCCGCGCGGCACCGGCTTGGCGATGTGGTAATAGGGCCAGACCTTCTCGTTGCCGGTGGAGGCGAGGCAGTCGCTGGTGGGCGCGATCACCGCCTTGTCCTTGTAGTAGGTCCGCTCGAACGGCACGCCCTGCGCCTCCAGCCAGTCGAAATGACCGGCCGAGGCGTCGCAGAACCGGCGCACCATCACCGCGTCGGGCGCCCCGGTGCTGGCCATCAGGAACCGGAACATGTCCTCGGCGGTGTCCTCGTATCCCACCGCCTTCTGCACGGCGGTGCCGCCTCCCAGGTAGAAGATGCCGGCCGACAGGGCGCTCGCGCCGCCGCCGCCGCTGGCCCGTTCCAGCACCAGCACGTCGGCGCCGGCCCGGCGGGCCTCCAGCGCGGCGCAGGCGCCGGCAATGCCATAGCCGATGACGATGACGTCGGCGGTGTCGGCCCAGTCGGCGATCTGGGATTCCTGCAGCAGGTCGGGTGTGGCGGTCACGGCGTGGGTCCCTCGGTTTGCGGGGATGGACGAGCATATCGCGAATCGGGCACGGCGGCCGACCCGCTTATGGTCTTCCCGGAAATTGTGCTAAACGGCTCTAGCAGGATCAGTCTATCATAAGACGAATGTTGTACAACACGCATCTTAGATCGTAGGACCGACAGTGCCCCTCGATGTCGACCAGACGCAACGCCGCCAGGACGTGGCCCGCGCCGCCGCCGCGCTGATCGCCGAGCGCGGCATGTCGGCGGTAACCTTCCGCAACCTGGCCGCCGCGCTGGGCTGCAGCACGACGGCCATCAGCCACTACTTTCCCAACCGGACGTCGATCCTGCTGGAGACCTACCGCTTCGTGCTGGCGCGGGCGGTCAGCCGCCGCGCGGTGCCGCCCGGCGCCGATCCTGGCGAGAAGCTCGCCTCGTTGGACAAGATCCTGCCCATCGCCGCCGAGCAGTGGGACGACTGGGTGGTCTGGCTGTGCTTCTGGACCGAGGCGCTGTTCGATCCGGACCTGGCCAGCGAGCAGAAGCTGCACTCCCGCGAGACCCGCGAGACCATCGAGGCGATGCTGCGCACGCTGGGCTGCGGCGCCGAGGAGGCGCGCGACCTGTCCCAGAAGGTGATGACTACCATCTACGGCATCGCCGTGCAGGCCGCCTTCGACCGGGAGCACTGGACCCCCGAGGTGCAGCGCCGCGCGCTGCGCGAGGTGCTCGAGCCGGCGCTGCCGCTGGCCGATCTCCGGCGGGCGTCGGGATAGGCCGGGAACGGCCGACGAACGGCTAGTTGAATTTTTCCTCGGGAAAGGTGCCCCACAGGCTCGACTTGCGCAGCCAGCCGTCGACGCCGTCGACCTGCAGCCGGCACCATTCCTTCTTGCATTCCACCAGCCGGCCCTGCACCCCCTTCTTGGCGTAGAGCACGGGCGATGCGGTGTCCTCCGGGGCGCCGCGCAGGGTGGCCACGGCGACGGTGACGATGGCGTTGCGCTTGGACGAGATCATGTGCTTGAGCACCCAGCCCTCGGCGCCGTCCACGTCGCGGACCTTGCGCCACAGCTCGTATTCGGCGACCACTTCCACGGGCAGGCCGCGGCGGACATACACCCACTCGATGGGGTAGCGCATGCCCGGTCCGACGCGCATGTTGATGCGGTCGGCGGAGAGGGAAACGAAGCGCGGGATCGGCAGGCCGGTGACCGCGCCTTCGTCGTCGGCCGCCTCCTGGGCGCGGCCGATCGCCGGGGCCAGGAGCATGATGCCCACGGCGAGCGCGATCAAGGCTTTGCAGACGGTTCGCAACGGTTCCGCGGCCACTGTTCCCGGGACTGGCCAACAGGTTTATGCCCGACCCCGATCCCGGTCAAGCAGCCACGCTCCTGCACATGGCTTGCAGGTTTGAAACCGCCCGGTTCTTCTGCTAGACAAACCGCGAGGGGAGCCCGCCGCTCTCCGGCTTCCCGCATACCGTCGCCGTGGAGGGCGCTTCGATGACGTATAGAAAGACCAAGGTCGTCGTCACCCGCAAGCTGCCCGATCCCATCGAGACGCGGCTGATGGAGCTGTTCGACGTCCGGCTCAACCTGGACGACAAGCCGTTCACCCACGCCGATCTGGTCGCCGCCGTCAAGGAGGCCGACGTGCTGGTGCCCACGGTCACCGACAGGATCGACGCGGGCGTGCTGGTGCAGGCCAACGCCGACCTGCGGCTGATCGCCAATTTCGGCACCGGCGTCGACCACATCGACCTGGCCACCGCCCGCCAGCGCGGCATCACCGTCACCAACACGCCGGGCGTGCTGACCGAGGACACCGCCGACATGACCCTGGCGCTGATGCTGGCCGTGCCGCGCCGCCTCACCGAAGGCGAGCGGGTGCTGCGGGACGGCGACTGGCACGGCTGGTCGCCCACCGGCATGCTGGGCCACCGCATCTGGGGCAAGCGCCTCGGCATCATCGGCATGGGCCGCATCGGCCAGGCGGTCGCCCGCCGCGCCAAGGCGTTCGGCATGTCCATCCACTACCACAACCGCAACCGGGTGCCGGAGGAAGTGGAGCAGGAGCTGGAGGCGACCTACTGGGAGAGCCTGGACCAGATGCTCGCCCGCATGGACATCGTCTCGGTCAACTGCCCGCACACGCCGGCCACCTTCCACCTGCTATCGGCGCGCCGGCTGTCGCTGCTGCGATCCCACGCCTACATCGTCAACACGGCGCGCGGCGAGGTGATCGACGAGAACGCCCTGATCCGCATGCTGCGCAACGGCGAGCTGGCGGGCGCCGGCCTCGACGTGTTCGAGCACGAGCCGGCGGTCAATCCCAAGCTGCTCGCCATGGACAACGTGGTGCTGTTGCCGCACATGGGCTCGGCCACGATCGAGGGCCGCATCGACATGGGCGAGAAGGTGCTCATCAACATCAAGACCTTCGTCGACGGCCACGCGCCGCCGGACCGCGTGCTCGAGGGCCTGCTTTAGAGAGCGAACTCGCTCAGCAGGAGGCACGGGAACTCCGCCGGACCCGTTTCCAGCAGCTTTCGCCGGAGCCTGCCGTCCGCCGTGACCAGCGGCGCCTGCAGGGCGACGGACGCCGCAACGTAAAGACAGTCGTAGACCGGGTGGTCGAGCCGCCCGCTCAGACTCAGCGCCGCCGGCAGGAGATCCCGGTCCTCCAGATAGTCGATCGGGGCGCTGGCCAGCTGCTCGTATCGCTCCTGCGCCTGATCGACCGTGATCTCGCTCCGCCGGGACTTGATCCAGAGGACATTGGCGCACTCGACCAGCAGCAGTCCAGGCGCCGCCAGGGGAACATGCCTCGCCAGCAGCAGGGCCTCGTCGCTGTTCGGTTCGTCCAGCGTCCACTTTACGGCGACGCTGGCATCGATGACCGCGCCATCCACTAACGCGAGTCCCGCATTTCGCGCAGCAGTTCCGCACTGTCCGTCTGACGGGTGCCGCGGGTTTCGTCGCGCAGGCGCGCCAGTCGTTCCCAGATTTCGCCGCTGTGAGCCCGGCGCACCGCGTCCGTCAGGATACGTCTCGACTCCTCCTCACGGGAGACGCCGTGCTTCGCCGCACGGATGGCCAGATCCCGCATGACGTCGTCGTCCAGCTTCCGGATGGTCAGGGTTCCCATGATCTCTCGCCAGCATTGCTGTCAACGCCAGCACAATATAGGCCGATCCTATACGAAAAGCATCTCGCCGGTCGCCGCCGCATCGTTGAGGAAGGTCACGGCGCCGGCCGTCTCCAGCGTCAGGTCGTCGCGCAGCCGCTCCGGCTTCAGCTCGGCCAGGGCGAGCGCCGTCTCGCACACCAGCATGCGTATGCCCAGGTCGCGGCAGGCGGCGAGCAGGTCCTCGAAGCCGGCGACCCGCAGCGCCTTGACGCGGTGGTCCTCGTCGGGCTTCACCCAGCCCTTCGCCAGCATGCGCACCGAGCCGCCGGCCCAGAGGATGGTGACCGGCTTGCCCACGGCCGCCGCCGCGCTCGCCATCACCAGGGCGTAGTGGACGCGGGAGAAGTCGCCCGCATGGATGACCAGGGAGAGCTTGGCGATGCCGGTCAAGGGGCGTCTCCGCCTAGGCCGCGTGGGCGGCGAGGTCGTGGATGGTGGCGTGCTCGCCGCACAGCGGGCAGGCCGGGTCGCGCCGCAGCTTCAGGGTGCGAAAGCGGGCGTCGAGGGCGTCGTAGATGCTCAGTCGCCCGGCCATGCTCGCGCCGATGCCGACGATCTCCTTGATCACCTCCACGGCCTGCAACGACCCCATCACGCCCGCCAGCGCGCCGATCACGCCCGCCTCGGCGCAGCTCGGCACCGTGCCGGGCGGCGGCTTTTCCGGGAACACGCAGCGATAGCAGGGCAGCCCGGCCTCGTACGCCTTGTAGGTGGAGAGCTGGCCCTCGAACTGGCCGATGGCGGCGGAGACCAGCGGGACCTTCGCCAGGTAGCAGGCGTCGTTGACCAGGAAGCGGGTGTCGAAATTGTCGCTGCCGTCGGCCACCACGTCGTAGGCCGACACCAGCTCCAGCGCGTTGCCGGCGGTCAGGCGCGTCGGATGGACATCCACCCGCACGTCCGGGTTGAGGGCGCGGAGCGCCTCGGCGGCGCTCTCCACCTTGGGCCGGCCCACGTCCGGCGTCCGGTGCAGGATCTGCCGCTGCAGGTTGGAGAGCGACACCGCGTCGTCGTCGACGATGCCCAGGGTACCGACGCCGGCAGCCGCCAGGTACATCAGCAGCGGTGAGCCCAGGCCGCCCGCGCCCACCGCCAGCACCCGCGCGCCCAGCAGCTTCTGCTGCCCGGCGCCGCCGATCTCGCGCAGGATGATGTGGCGGGCGTAGCGTTCGATCTGGTCGTCGCTGAAGTCCATCAAAGCCCTTCGAAGAGCTGTGTCGACAGGTAGCGCTCGGCGAAGGACGGGATGATGATGACGATGTTCTTGCCTTCCATTTCCGGCCGGCTGCCCACCTCGACGGCGGCGGCGACCGCCGCGCCCGAGGAGATGCCCACCGGGATGCCCTCGCTGCGGGCCAGTTCGCGCGCGAAGGCGAAGGCCGTCTCGTTGCCGATGGTCAGCACCTCGTCGATGATCTCGGTGTTGAGGATCGACGGGATGAAGCCGGCGCCGATGCCCTGGATCTTGTGCGGGCCGGGCTGGCCGCCCGAGAGCACCGGGCTGTCCTCCGGCTCCACCGCGACGATGCGCACCTCGGGCTTGCGGGCCTTGAGCACTTCGCCGACGCCGGTGATCGTACCGCCCGTGCCGATGCCGGAGATCACCGCGTCGACGCCGCCCTTGGTGTCGTTCCAGATTTCCTCGGCAGTGGTGATGCGGTGGATCTTGGGGTTGGCCGGGTTGTCGAACTGCTGCGGGATCACCGCGCTGGGGAGGCTGTCCCGCAACTCCTCGGCGCGCTGGATGGCGCCGCGCATGCCCTTGGCGGCTGGCGTCAGCTCCAGTTCGGCGCCCAGCAGCAGCAGCATCTTGCGCCGCTCCATGGACATGCTCTCCGGCATCACCAGCACCAGCCGGTAGCCCTTGGAGGCGCACACGAAGGCGAGGGCGATGCCGGTGTTGCCGGAGGTGGGCTCGACGATCACGGTGTCGGGCTTGAGCACGCCCGCCTCCTCCATGGCCTCGATCATCGCCACGCCGATGCGGTCCTTGACCGAAGCGATGGGGTTGAAGAACTCCAGCTTGGCCAGCAGGTGGGCCTTCACGCCGTGGGCCTCGGCCAGGCGGTCGATCCGTACGAGGGGCGTGTCGCCGATGGTCTCGGTGATCGAATCGTAGATCTTGCCCCGGCCCTTGGTGCCAGTTTTGCTGATGGACATTCGGTTCTCCTGTATTCCCCGGGGTACTCAGATGGTGAAGTCGAGTCGGTCCTTGGTCTCCCGCGGCACGCCGGTTCCGGCGGCTTCGCTGCACAGATCCTCGACGGTGACCGCGTCGAGGCGCTCCATCATGTCCCGCTGCACGGTGTCGAGCAACGGAGCGATGATCTTCTGCCCCATGGCCGACTCTGAAGCATAGCCATTGGTTCCAGCATCGTCCTCCAGGGCGCCGATCACCCGGACGATCTCGCCCACGGTGACCCGCCGCCGCTCCCGCGCCAGCAGGTAGCCGCCGCGCGGGCCCCGGACGCCCTTCAGGATGCCGGCGCGGACCAGCTGCTGCATCACCTGCTCCAGATAGCGCTGCGGGATGCCCTGGCGCTTGGTGATCTCCTTGGACTGCACCGGTTCGGCGCGGGCGTTGTAGGCGATGTCGACAACCGCCTCGAGGGCGTAGAGGGTCTTGCGCGACAGCTTCAGCATGCCTCGCCTCCGGCACCCGTCGAGCCGAAGCCGCCGGCGCCGCGCGCCGTCTCGCCCAGCGCCGCCTCGCGGAAGTCCGCCTGCGCCACGGGGGCCACGATCATCTGGGCGATGCGGTCGCCGCGCCGCACGGTGAACGGCGCCTGGCCGTGGTTGACCAGGATGACGCCGATCTCGCCGCGATAGTCGGCGTCGATGGTGCCCGGCGCGTTCAGCACGGTGACGCCGTGCCTGAGCGCGAGGCCGGAGCGCGGCCGGACCTGGGCCTCGAAGCCCTCCGGCAGCTCAATGGCGATGCCCGTCGGCACCAGCCGGCGCTCGCCGGGCACCAGCACCACGTCCTCGGTCACCGCGGCGCTCAGGTCGGCGCCGGCCGCCGCCGCGCTCTGGTAGCACGGCGCGGCCAGGCCTTCGCCATGGGGCAGGAACCGGAAACCGACGGGAACGCGCATCAGGCCGCCGTCTCCCCGAGCCGCAGGGCGATGCGCTCGGCGAGCCGGGCCGCCACATCCGCCTTGCTCGCGCGCGGCCAGTCCTCGACGCCGTCCGCCGTCACCAGGTGCACCATGTTGCTGTCGCCGCCCATGATGCCGGTCTCCGGCGAGACGTCGTTGGCGACGATCCAGTCGCAGCCCTTCTTCTCCCGCTTGCGCTGCGCATAGTCGACCACCTGCTCGGTCTCCGCCGCGAAACCCACTACCAGCAGCGGCCGGTCGTTGGCCCGCCCGGCGATCGCTGCGAGGATGTCCGGGTTCTCCACCAGCTTCAGGGTGGGCGGCCTGCCGCCGTTCTTCTTGATCTTCTGGCGTGTATCGTCCTCCACCCGCCAGTCGGCGACGGCGGCCACGCATACCGCCACGTCCACCGGCAGCGAGGCCTCGCAGACCGCCAGCATCTCGCGCGCCGATTCGACCCGGACGGTGAACACGTCCGGCGGGTCGGGCAGGGTGGTGGGTCCGGAGACCAGGGTGGTGTCGGCGCCCAGCGCCGCCAGCGCCCGCGCGATGGCGTAGCCCTGCTTGCCGGACGACCGGTTGGCGATGTAGCGCACCGGGTCGATGGGCTCGTGGGTGGGACCCGCGGTCACCAGGGCGCGGCGGCCGGCGAGCGGCCGGGACGGGCCCGGTGCGGCCACCGCGCCGGCAAAGAAGCCTTCCACGGCGGCGACGATGTCCATCACCTCGGCGAGGCGGCCGTCGCCCACCTCGCCGCAGGCCAGGTCGCCGCTGCCCGGACCGACCCGCAGCACCCCGTCCGCCTCCAGGGTGCGCAGGTTGCGCTGGGTGGCGGGATGGCTCCACATCTGCAGGTTCATGGACGGGGCGATCATCACCGGCTTGTCGGTCGCCAGCAGGGCCGTGGTGGCGAGATCGCGGGCGATGCCGTGGGCCATGGAGGCCATCAGGTCGGCCGTCGCCGGCGCCACCAGCACCAGGTCGGCCTCCCGCGACAGGCGGATATGGCCCATCTCCGCCTCGTCGGTGAGCGAGAACAGCTCCGTGTAGGCCTTCTCGCCGCTCAGGCTCGCCACCGACAACGGCGTGATGAACTCGCCGCCCGCCTTGGTCAGGATGGCGCGCACCCGCACGTCCCTTTCGCGCAGGCGGCGGATCAGGTCGAGGGCCTTGTAGGCGGCGATGCCGCCGCCGATGATCAGCAGGACGCGCTTCTGGTGCATGAACGCCAAATTTACGGTGTTAAACTGTAGTTAGGCTAGTTAACCCACTGCAAACTTGCAAGACGTAGTTTAGTCCGCCACGACGAGCAGGATCAGCAGCAGCAGCGCGATGGTCCACAGGGCGAGCACCTTCACCATCTCGCCCTTCGCCCGTTCGCCGGCGATCATCCGCACCGAGTCCGGATGGAGGCGGACGCCCTCCGCGGTGACCGCGCCGAGGCGCCGGTCGAATTCCTCGGCCATCAGCGGCGCGTAGCGCAGCAGCGACAGCGCCGCCTCGGCGCCCTCGCGGAGATAGGCCTCGGGTCCCATGTTGTCCGCCAGCCAGCTCTGCACCACCGGCGGAGAGACGTCCCACATGTTGATTTCCGGATCGATGTGCATGGCGAGGCCCTCGGCCATCACCATGGTCTTCTGCAGCAGCAGCAGCTGCGGCTGGGTGCGCATGTCGAAGGTGGCGGTGACCTGGAAGAGCTGCGCCAGCAGCCGGCCGAACGAGATGTCGCGCACCGGCCGGCCGGCGATGGGCTCGCCGATGGCGCGCAGCGCCTGGGCGAAGGTGTTGATGTTCTTGCCGCGCGGCACGTAGCCGGCCTCGAAGTGGACCTCGGCGATGCGCCGGTAGTCGCCGCTGTGGAAACCGCGCAGGATCTCCGCCAGGTAGCGGCGGGACTTGCGGTCGAGCCGGCCCATGATGCCGAAGTCGACGGCCACCAGACTGCCGTCGGCGTCGACGAACAGGTTCCCCTGGTGCAGGTCGGCATGGAAGAAGCCGTCGCGCATCACCTGCAGCAGGAACACCCGCACCAGCACGGTCGACAGCGCCCGCATGTCGACGCCGGCGGCGAGCAGCGCCTGCCGGTCGCCGATCGGGATGCCGTCGATCCATTCGGTGGTCAGGACCCGTTCGGCGGTCGTGGGCCAGAGCACCCGCGGCACGCGGAAGCCGGCCTCGCCCGCCATGTTCTCCCGCAGCTCGCTGGCGGCCGCCGCCTCGTAACGCAGGTCCATCTCCAGCGCGATGGTCTCGGCGAAGGTCTCCGCGACTCGCACCGGCCGCAGCCGGCGCGACAGCGGCACCCGCGATTCCGCCACCCGGGCGAACCAGAAGAAGGTGGCGAGGTCGCGGCGGAAGGCCTGGCGTACGCCGGGACGCAGCACCTTCACGGCCACCGGCACGCCGTCGGCGGTCACCGCCCGGTGGACCTGGGCGATGCTGGCGGCGGCCACGGCCTCGTCGTCGAACGACGAGAACAGCGCCTCCACCGGCCGGCCCAACTCCTCGGCGATGATCGCCCGCGCCTCGCTGCCCGGGAAGGGCGGCAGCCGGTCCTGCAGCCGGGTCAGCGATTCGGCGACGTCGCCGCTGACGATGTCGGGCCGCGTGGCCAGCGCCTGGCCCAGCTTGATGAAGGTGGGACCGAGGGATTCGAGCGCCCGCGCCAGCCGTTCGCCCGGCGGCACGCCCTCGTTGTCGTGCCGGCGGTTGAACACCGTGAGCAGCTTGAGCGAGGCGCGCATCGCCGGTGGCATCGCCAGCAGTTCCAGCGGGAACATGGCGTCGTGCCGGGCGAGCGTGCGGGCGATCCGGAATAGCCTCAGGAAGTGACCGGCGGCGGCGAACATGGGCGCCGGTCAGACCCGCCAGGCCGAGTGCAGCGCGACGATGCCGCCGGCGAGGGGGCGCGAGTCGACCCGGCCGAACCCCGCCTCGCGGATCATTCCGGCGAACACCTCCCGGCCGGGGAACCGGCGGATGCTCTCCACCAGGTACCGGTAGGACTCGGCGTCGCCGGCGATCAGCCTGCCGAGCTGGGGCACGATCCGGAAGGAGTAGAAGTCGTAGGCGGGCTCCAGCGCCCTGGCCGAGAGCTGCGAGAACTCGAGGCAGAGGAAGCGGCCGCCCGGCTTCAGCACGCGGCGCGCCTCGCGCAGCGCGGCGGGGATGTCGGTGACGTTTCGGATGCCGAAGGCGATGGTGTAGGCGTCGTAGGAGGCGCCGTCGAACGGCAGCGCCTCGGCGTTGCCGACGATCCAGTCCAGATTGTCCAGCCGGCCCCGGTCGACGGCGCGGTCGCGGCCCACCCGCAGCATGGCCTCGTTGATGTCGCACACGGTGACCGCGGCGGGGCGCGCGCCGCCCGGCAGGTCCCGGTTGGCGGCGTCCAGGATGCGGAAGGCGATGTCGCCGGTGCCGCCTGCCACATCGAGGACGCGCATGCCCCGCCTCGGCCGCAGCCAGTCGATCATCGAGGCCTTCCACAGGCGGTGGACGCCGCCGCTCATGGCGTCGTTCATGACGTCGTAGCGGGTCGCCACGGAATCGAACACGCTGCGCACCAGCCGGGTCTTCTCGCCCGGGCTGACCTCGCGGAAGCCGAAGCTGGCGCCGCCTTCCTCGGAAGGGGCTGCGTTTTCGCCTTGATCCTCTATCATGCGGCGCACCTTAACCCACCGGACCCTTAGCTGCCAGAAGCCATACCGCGCCAGCCATGCCCGAATTGCCCGAAGTCGAAACCGTCTGCCGGGGCCTGCGCCAGGCCATGGAGGGCCGCGTGCTGGCCCGCGTCACCGCGCGCCGGCCCGACCTGCGCTTCCCGCTGCCGGCCGACATGGGCGCGCGCCTCGCCGGCCGCAGGGTCGAGCGGATCGACCGGCGCGCCAAGTACATCGTCGTCCACCTGGACGACGGCCAGGTGCTGATCATGCATCTGGGCATGTCGGGCCGGCTCAACCTGTGGGCGCCGGGCGGGACGGAGGGGCCGCCGGCCCTGCACGTCCACGACCACGTGGTGTTCGAGGTGGGCAACGGCAGCCGCGTGGTGTTCCACGACCCGCGGCGGTTCGGCTTCATGACGCTGGCGCGCCGCGAGGATCTCGCCGCCCATCCCTATTTCGCCCATCTGGGGCCCGAGCCGCTGGGGCCGGCGTTCACCGCCGACTATCTGACCGAGGCGCTGCTGGGCAAGCGCACGCCGATCAAGGCCGCGCTGCTCGACCAGCGCATCGTCGCCGGGCTCGGCAACATCTATGTCTGCGAGGCGCTGCACCAGTCGGGCATCTCGCCCCGCCGGCTCGCCATGACCATTCCCGGCCAGCGCGCCGAGCGGCTGGTGCCGGCGATCCGCGACGTGCTGGAACGGGCGATCGAGGCGGGCGGCTCCAGCCTGCGCGACTATGCGCGGCTCGACGGCGAGCTGGGCTATTTCCAGCACAGCTGGCGGGCCTATGGGCGGGAAGGCGACCCATGCGGCGAACCGGGCTGTTCCGGCACCATCGCGCGCATCGTCCAGAGCGGCCGGTCGACGTTCTACTGCAGCCGCCACCAGCGCTAGGCGCCGCGCCGGCCGCCGGCCATCGCCTTGCAAGCCGCGGCAAGCTCTGTCAAAAGGACGCCAGCCATTTCTGGAGGAATCCCATGTCCTACGAGAACATCATCCTGGAGCATCGCGGCAAGGTCGCGCTGATCACCCTCAACCGGCCGAAGGCGCTGAACGCGCTCAACGGCCAGCTGATGGACGAGCTGACCGACGCGCTGATGTCGATCGAGGCCAACGCCGACATCGGCTGCACGGTGATCACCGGCAGCGAGAAGGCCTTCGCCGCCGGCGCCGACATCAAGGAGATGCAGTCCAAGGGCTACATCGACGTGTTCATGGAAGACTTCATCACCCGCAACTGGGAGACGGTCACCCGCACCCGCAAGCCGGTGATCGCGGCGGTTGCCGGCTACGCCCTGGGCGGCGGCTGCGAGCTCGCCATGATGTGCGACTTCATCCTCGCCGCCGAGAGCGCCAAGTTCGGCCAGCCCGAGATCAACCTGGGCGTGATCCCGGGATCGGGCGGCACCCAGCGGCTGACCCGATTCGTCGGCAAGTCCAAGTCCATGGAGATGTGCCTCACCGGCCGGATGATGGACGCCCAGGAGGCCGAGCGCTCGGGCCTGGTGAGCCGCGTCGTCCCCAACGACCAGCTGCTGGACGAGGCGCTGAAGGTCGCCGCCAAGATCGCCGACCTGTCGCGCCCCGCGGTGATGATCGCCAAGGAGTCGATCAACCGCTCCTACGAGACGACTCTCGCCGAAGGCGTGCGCTTCGAGCGGCGGGTGTTCCACTCGCTGTTCGCCTTCGACGACCAGACCGAGGGCATGGCCGCGTTCGCCGAGAAGCGCACCGCCCAGTTCAAGAACCGGTGAGCCTCCAGCCCCGGCTATCCAATGGTTGACGGGTCGGGGCGCAGGGCTTATAAGCCGCGCCCTACTCGTGAATTCAGCGTTGAGACGGAACACCAATGGCCAATTCGCCGCAGGCGCGCAAGCGCATCCGCCAGACCCTCCGCCGGACCGATGTCAACCGCGCTCGCCGCGGCCGCATCCGTACGTTCATCAAGGACGTGGAGAAGGCGCTGGCGGCCGGCCAGGCCGAGCAGGCCGCCGAGGCCCTGAAGGTCGCCGAGCCGGAGATCATGCGGGGCGTGTCCAAGGGCGTGCTCGCCAAGAACACGGCCGCCCGCAAGATCTCCCGCCTCAGCCAGCGGGTCCGCGCCCTGAAGGGCTGATCGCGCGACTCGCGCGAGCGGCCCGGCTGGGCTGCTTGCGGCTGCAACGACCTCCCTCCATGAAAGCGCTGCCGCCGGGTATTCCATATCTGGTAGGTGGCGTAACATGCCTTACATAGTTCCGTCATAAATTCCTCCGGCCGCCACCGCGAAGGTTGCCATGGCCGGAATATTTGCTACTCTCTCCTACCAGACTCGATGGTGGGCGGGTCCCAGCAAGTAACAAACCTGTAACATAAGAGCTGTACCTGCGGCTTGTTTTAGGTTTGTCTTTACGAACCCGCTCCAATACTTTCTGAAGCTTGAACGCTTCTAGACAGATACGGTGTATCTGTGAGCAATCTTTTGGGAGGACTGACGCAACATGGCGGCCTACGCCGGAGACTTGTCCCCACAGGACGCGTGGAATCTCTTGGAATCCGAGCCCGCGGCGGTGCTGGTGGACGTGCGCACGAGCGCCGAATGGACCTATGTCGGCGTCGCGAATCTGTCGCCATTGAATAAAAAACCGGTTTTTCTCGAGTGGCAGCAATTTCCGGACGGCACCCGAAACGATCGATTCGCCGAGGAACTCGATAACCTCGGGATCGACCATGGCGTGCCGATCCTTTTCCTTTGTCGCTCGGGCGCCCGATCGGCGGCTGCGGCCAAGCTGATGACCCAGCGCGGCTACGAGCGCTGCTACAATATCTCGGAGGGCTTCGAAGGCGACCCCGACCCCGACCGGCATCGAGGCCGGGTCAACGGGTGGAAGGTTCGCGGGTTGCCTTGGATCCAGAACTAGTGGAGCGCATGAGTGACCAGCGAAACCCGCCGAGTCGGGGGGACGATGCATGATGCCGTGGGCATGGCCGTGATGACGCCTTGGGTTGAGGCGTGGCAGCGGATCCGCGTCAAGCTGCGCGGCGAGTTCGGCGACGCCACGTTCGACAGCTGGCTGAAGCCGCTCTCGCTGCTGCGGGCGGAGGCGGACCGCATTCTGGTCGCCGTGCCCACCCGCTTCATGTGCGATTGGGTCAAGACGCATTACCTCGGCAGGATCGCCGACCACTGGCGTCAGGAAACCGGCGTGCCCATCGAGGTCGAACTGGTGGTCAACGTGCAGGCGGCCCCGTCGCAGGTCGCCGTCGAGGCGCCGCGTCCGGCCGCGCCGGTGCCGGCCGACGACGAGGCGGACGGCGACGAGGCCGGCGACAGCTACGGCGCGCCGCTCGACCCGCGCTTCACCTTCGACAGCTTCGTCGTCGGCAAGTCCAACGAGCTGGCCCACGCGGCGGCCCGGCGGGTCGCGTGCAATCCCCAGGTCCAGTTCAACCCGCTGTTCCTCTATGGCGGGGTCGGCCTGGGCAAGACCCACCTGATGCACGCCATCGCCGCCGAGATCAGGGCGCGCACGCCGGGACGGCGGGTGCTCTACCTGTCGGCCGAGAAGTTCATGTACCAGTTCATCCGGGCGATCCGCTTCCAGGACACCATGGCCTTCAAGGAGCAGTTCCGCTCGGTGGACGTGCTGATGATCGACGACGTGCAGTTCATCGCCCACAAGGACGCCACCCAGGAGGAGTTTTTCCACACCTTCAACGCGGTGGTCGACCAGCGCCGCCAGGTGGTGATCTCCGGCGACCGCTCGCCCTCGGACCTCGAGGGCATCGAGGACCGAATCAAGTCGCGCCTGGGCTGGGGCCTGGTGGCCGACATCCATCCCACCGACTACGAACTGCGGCTGGGCATCCTGCACTCCAAGCTGGACCAGGTCGGCTGCCCGGACATGCCCAAGGAGGTGGTCGAGTTCCTGGCGCGCAAGATCGTCTCCAACGTGCGCGAGCTGGAGGGCGCCCTCAACCGGGTGACTGCCTACGCCGATCTGGTGGGCCGGCCGGTGAGCCTTGAGATGACCCAGGAGGTGCTGCAGGACCTGATCCGCTCCAACGACAGGCGGGTCAGCATCTCGGAGATCCAGCGCCACGTGGCGGAATATTTCAACGTCCGGCTGTCCGACCTGCTGTCGGCGCGGCGCGCCCGTGCCGTCGCCCGGCCACGCCAGGTCGCCATGTACCTCGCCAAGCAGCTGACCTCGCGCAGCCTGCCGGAGATCGGCCGCAAGTTCGGCGGCCGGGACCACACCACGGTGATGCATGCGGTCCGCCGCATCGAGGAGTTGCGCGAGGTCGACAGCAGCCTCGACCAGGACATCGAGAACCTGCGCCGCACCCTGGAGAACTGAGCCGGCGCGCCGGTCGCCCGAAACCCGTCGATCCCGCGGAATGCCGCAGTTTTTCGTGCCTTTCGAGTCCTCCTCTGCTAAAGTCTCGGTCCGGTTGAGCACGGCCGTTTCGGGCCGTCTGCCGGGCTTCAGGCGCGGCCCAGCCATCCCTGGAGAATAGATAAAGATAACAGGGGCTTACAGCCTGCAATGTCGGCAACCTCTAGCTAACCAGGGCCCATGAAACTGACCATCGAACGCGCGGCGCTCTTGCGGTCGCTGGGGCACGTGCAAAGCGTCGTCGAACGGCGCACCACCATCCCGATCCTGTCCAACATGCTGCTGGAAGCGGCCGAGGGGCGGCTCGATCTCACGGCGACCGACCTGGATCTGGCGGTGGTGGAGACCGTCGCCGCCGACGTTGCGGCGCCGGGTGCCATCACCACCCCCGCCCACACCCTCTACGACATCGTGCGCAAGCTGCCGGAAGGCGCGCAGGTGGAGCTTGAATACAAGGGCGGCGAGCAGCGCCTGACCCTCAGCGCCGGCCGGTCGCGCTTCGTGCTGGCCTGCCTGCCGCGCGAGGATTTCCCGGTGATGGCCGAGGACGCGCTGCCGCACCGCTTCCAGGTGCCCGTCGACGACCTGAAGCGGCTGATCGACAAGACGCGCTTCGCCATCAGCACCGAGGAGACGCGCTTCTACCTGAACGGCATCTACCTGCACGTGGCGGACGGCAAGGAACCCATGCTGATCGGCGTCGCCACCGACGGCCACCGGCTGGCGCGGGTGCGCCTGCCCATGCCCATGGGCGCCGCCGGCATGCCCGGCGTCATCGTGCCGCGCAAGACCGTCCAGGAGGTGCGCAAGCTGCTGGAGGAGGCGGACGGCAACGTCCAGGTCAGCCTGTCCGAGAGCAAGATCCGCTTCGACTTCGCCAACGCGGTGCTCACCTCCAAGCTGATCGACGGCACCTTCCCCGACTATGTGCGGGTGATCCCCAGCAACAACGACAGGGAACTGGAGGTCGACGCCAAGCTGTTCGCCGAGGCGATCGACCGCGTCTCCACCATCTCCAGCGAGAAGTCGCGGGCGGTGAAGCTGATGCTGGAGCAGGACCGGCTGACGCTGGCGGTCAACAGCCCCGAGAGCGGCTCGGCCACCGAGGAGCTGGCGGCCGCCTACGCGTCCGAGGCCATGGAGATCGGCTTCAACGCCCGCTACGTGCTCGACATCATGGGCCAGATCGAAGGCGACGTGGTGCGGGTCTCGTTTGCCGACGCGGCCGCCCCGACCCTGGTGCAGGACGGTGGCGACGAGGCCGCGCTTTACGTGTTGATGCCGATGCGCGTCTAGCCGCGGCACCCGGAGAACGCATGTTGCAGGCCGAGCGAAATGCCGGGGGGGCCGCGGGCCCCGAGGCCGCGCCGTTGCCGTTGGCGGTGACGCGCCTCACCCTGACCGACTTCCGCAACTACGTGGCGGAGCGGGTCGAGGTGCGGCCGCGCCCGGTGGTGCTGACCGGCCCGAACGGCGCCGGCAAGACCAACGTGCTCGAGGCGCTGTCCTACCTGACGCCGGGCCGCGGGCTGCGCGGCGCGCGGCTGCCCGAGCTGGCGCGGATCGGCGGCGGCGGCGGCTGGTCGGTGGCGGCACGGATCGAGACGCCCGCAGGCAGCGCCGCCGTCGGCACCGGCATCGAGGGACGGGCGCCGGACGGCGGCGACGACGAGACCGCCGAGCGGCGGGTGGTGCGCATCGACGGCGCGCCGGCGCGCGGACCGGCGGCGCTTGCCGAGCTGGTGCGGGTGGTCTGGCTGACGCCGCAGATGGACCGGCTGTTCAGCGACGGGCGCTCGGACCGGCGGCGCTTCCTGGACCGGCTGGTGCTGGGCTACGACCCGGAGCACGGCCGGCGGGTGGCCGCCTACGAGCGGGTGATGCGCGACCGGCTGAAGCTGCTGCGGGACGGCCCGGCGGACGACGCCTGGCTGGCGGCGCTGGAGGCGCGCATGGCCGAGCAGAGCGTGGCCATCGCCGCGGCGCGGCGCGAGGCGGTGATGCGGCTGCGCGGCGCCCTGGCGGCGGGCATCGGCCCGTTTCCCGGCGCCGACCTGCGGGCGCGCGGCTATGCCGAGGAGGCGCTGGACGAACTGGCGGCGGTGGAGGTGGAGACGCGGCTGCAGGACCTGCTGCGCCGCAACCGGCCGGGTGACCGGGAGTCGGGACGCACCCAGGAGGGCGCGCACCGGGCCGACCTTGAGGTGACCCACCTGGTCAAGGGCCTGCCCGCCGCGCTCTGCTCCACCGGCGAGCAGAAGGCGCTGCTGGTGGCGGTGGTGCTGGCGGACGCGCGGTTGCAGGCGGCCCACCGGGGCGCGCCGCCGCTGCTGCTGATGGACGAGGTCGCGGCGCATCTCGATCAGGCGAGGCGCGCGGCCCTGTTCGAGGAGATTGTCGCGCTCGGGTCCCAGGCCTGGCTTACGGGGACCGACCGGGCGCTGTTCGAAAGTCTGACGGGAGCCGCGCAATTCCTGAGCGTGGCGCAAGGCAAGGTGACTGGCAGTGATGGCTAACGGCGAAGACGACAACATCCCGGATTCGACCGGGCAGGAGTCCGAATACGGCGCGGATTCCATCCAGGTCCTGCGCGGGCTCGATGCCGTGCGCAAGCGGCCCGGCATGTATATCGGCGATACCGAGGACGGCTCGGGCCTGCACCACCTGGTGTTCGAGGTCACCGACAACGCCATCGACGAGGCGCTGGCCGGCTACTGCGACGCGATCCGGGTCGTGCTGCATCCGGACGGCAGCGTCTCGGTCACCGACAACGGCCGCGGCATCCCCACCGACATCCACGCCGAGGAAGGCGTCTCCGCCGCCCAGGTGATCATGACCCAGCTCCATGCGGGCGGGAAGTTCAACCAGAACTCCTACAAGGTGTCGGGCGGCCTGCACGGCGTCGGCGTCTCGGTGGTGAACGCGCTGTCCGAATGGCTCGACCTGCGCATCTGGCGCGCCGGGCAGGAGCACTACATGCGCTTCCACCACGGCGAGCCGCAGGGCGACCTGCGGGTGGTCGGGCCGTCCGAGGGCAAGACGGGCACCCAGGTGCGCTTCCTGCCGTCGACCCAGACCTTCCGGCAGATCGTGTTCGACTACGACACGCTGGAGCACCGGCTGCGCGAGCTGGCGTTCCTCAATTCCGGCGTGCGCATCCACCTCAGCGACCTGCGCCATGCCGAGCACCGCGAGGCCGACCTGTTCTACGAGGGCGGCGTATCCGCCTTCGTGCAGTACCTCGACCGCACCAAGACGCCGCTGCACACGCCGCCGATCCGGGTGACCGGCGAGCGCGACGGCATCACCATGGAAGCCGCGCTGCAGTGGAACGACAGCTACCACGAGAACGTGCTCTGCTTCACCAACAACATCCCGCAGCGCGACGGCGGCACCCATCTGGCCGGCTTCCGCGCCGCGCTCACGCGCACGGTCAACAGTTACGCCAACCAGGAGATGGGCGCCAAGAAGGACAAGGTGCCGCTGACCGGCGACGACGCCCGCGAGGGGCTCACCTGCGTGCTCTCGGTCAAGGTGCCCGATCCCAAGTTCTCGTCCCAGACCAAGGACAAGCTGGTATCGTCGGAAGTGCGCACCGTGGTCGAGAGCCTGATCAACGAGAAGCTCGGCCAGTGGCTGGACGAGCATCCCCAGGACGCCCGCACCATCGTCGGCAAGGTGATGGAGGCGGCGCTGGCGCGCGAGGCGGCGCGCAAGGCGCGCGAGATGACCCGCCGCAAGGGCGCGCTCGACGTCGCCAACCTGCCGGGCAAGCTGGCCGACTGCCAGGAGCGCGATCCGGCGCTCTCCGAGCTGTTCATCGTCGAGGGCGACTCCGCCGGCGGCTCCGCCAAGCAGGGCCGCGACCGGGCGCGCCAGGCGGTGCTGCCGCTGCGCGGCAAGATCCTCAACGTGGAGCGGGCCCGGGTCGACCGGATGCTCAGCTCCCAGGAGATGGGCACGCGGATCACGGCGCTGGGCACCGGCATCGGCCGGTAGAAGAAGGTCAGCAGCAGGGGGCGGATGTGGGCGCCGTCGACGGCGGCGTCGGGCATGATCACGATCCGGGGGTAGCGGATCTTCTCGATGTCGAAGTCGTCGCGGCCGATCCCGGCGCCCAGCGCGGT
>WGNW01000009.1 GCA_016124315.1 Alphaproteobacteria bacterium | reverse complement strand
CAGTCGTCGCGGTGCGAGAGGTAGGTCCAGGTCCGCACATGGGCGATGCGCGTGACCAGCGTGTCGATGTCGCCGTCGACGCGGTCGAGGCGGGCGATCATCCGGCCCACCCAGTCGTTCGGCAGCTGGCCACGGCCGCTCGTCACGTGATGGTAGACGGTCGCCAGGAGGTGCAGATGCGCATCCGTCAGCGTCTTGCGGAAGTCCGGGATCTGGCAGACCTGCCAAAGGAGGCGGACGCGATCCTGGCTGTCAGCGCGTGCCCGAACGGCGTCGCGTCGTGCCAGCATCGCGAGCGAGCGGTCGTCGAGCGCGTCCCGCGTGCGGATCAGCCCCGTCGTGGGCGGCGGTGCCTCGAGGCTGCGCTGCAGCGCGTCGAGGCTGCGGAAGTCGAGATCCGAGCTGCGCCAGCGCAACGCCTTCAAGGGCGGAAAGCTGTGGCTCTCCACCGCCTCGACGAGGCGGTCGTCCAGCGGCTCGCAGCCATTGGTGGTGCCGAAGGTGCCGTTCGCCATGTGCCGGCCGGCGCGGCCGGCGATCTGCGCCACCTCGGGTGCCGTCAGGCGGCGGTCCTCGCGGCCGTCGAACTTGCGCACGCTGGCGAAGGCGACGTGGGCCAGGTCCATGTTGAGGCCCATGCCGATCGCGTCGGTCGCGACCAGATGGTCGACCTCGCCGGCCTGGTACATCGCAACCTGGGCGTTGCGGGTGCGGGGGCTGAGGGCACCCAGCACCACGGCGGCGCCGCCACGTTGCCTCCGGATGACCTCGGCCAACGTATAAACGTCGGATGTGGTGAAGGCGACGATGGCGCTGCGCCGAGGGAGGCGATTGAGCTTCTGATGACCGCTGCAGGCAAGGATGGAAAAGCGCGGCCGGGTGATGACCTCGGCCTCGGGCACCAGGCGCTTCAGGATCGGGCGGATGGTCTCGGCGCCGAGGAACATCGTTTCCTCATAGCCGCGGGCATTGAGCAGCCGGTCGGTGAAGACGTGGCCGCGCTCCGGATCGGCGCAAAGCTGGATCTCGTCGACAGCGAGGAAGGCGGTGTCGCGGCTCATCGGCATCGCCTCGACCGTGGCGACGATGTAGGGAGCCGTATCGGAGCCGATCTTCTCCTCGCCAGTCATCAGGGCAACGGAGGCGGCACCTTTGAGGCTGACGATGCGATCGTAGATCTCGCGGGCGAGGAGCCGGAGGGGAAAGCCCATCATCCCGGAGCGATGCGCGAGCATCCGCTCGACGGCGAAATGCGTCTTACCGGTGTTGGTCGGACCCAAGACCGCCACGACGCGGGAGTGGTTCGAGCACACTCGAGCCATGTCATCACCATCGTTCGCGCAAGCCCGCTTGGCAAGGGGCTATGCGCCTTTGCCATCCCTAGATGCAGGGGTATTGCAGAACAATGAGCGCAATCCCTGGATCACGGGCTCGCCAAAAAGATTCGCGATCGTCCTCCGTCGCCCGCACCTTCATGCGCAGCTTCGCGGCCCCCGCTGCCCGCATGTGGACGGCGCTCGCCGACACGCGCCGCTACAACGAGGCCTCGGGCCTGCCGAGACAACGGATCGAGGAGCGGGTCGCTCCCGACGGCACGGTCGTGTTCGTCGCCCGGGCGCGGTTCGGCCCGTTCGAGCTGGTGTGGGACGACCTTCCCTGCAACTGGATCACCGGGCGCTGGTTCGAGCATGCGCGTCTCTTCCACGGCGGCCCGTTCCGCAGCCTCACGGCCCGCTTCGACCTGACGCCCGAGGGTGCCGGCTGCCACGGCTACTACCGCCTCGAGGTCGAGCCGCGCGGCGTGCTCGGGCGGCTCATCCTGGCGGCGGGCTTCATGCGGGGTGCCGAGCGCGGCTTTCGCCGGCTCGCGGCCCAGGCAGAAGCCTTTGCCCGTGGCAGCGCTGAGCTGCCCTTCCAGCCACCGCCGCCGAGATTGCCGGCCGTGGCGCGCGAGCGTGCGCTCCGGATCGGCCGCGAGCTCGACACCGACGCCTACGGTCACGATCTGGCCCGGCGGCTCGTCGACCTCGTGCTGAGCGGTCCCGAGACGGAGCTCGAGCATCTTCGGCCGCTGGCGCTGGCCCGGCGCTGGAACGTGCCGCCGCGCCACGCCGTGGAGCTCTGTCTCGAGGCCACGCGGCTGGGCCTGCTGCAGCTCCGCTGGAGCCTGCTCTGCCCGCGCTGCCGCGGCGCCAAGGCCGACAGCGCCAGCCTCGACCGGCTGCCCAGCGGCGCCCATTGCGGCACCTGCAACATCGACTATGGCCGCGACTTCGCCCGCAACGTCGAGCTGAGCTTCGCGCCGGACGAGGCGATCCGGCCGACCGCCTCGGGCGAGTTTTGTCTGTTGGGGCCGATGACCACGCCACATATCTGGGCGCATCTCACTTTGGAGCCCGGCGAGCGGCGGATCGTCCGGGATGTGCCCGGCCCCGGCCTGTGGCGCCTCAGGACCCTCGAGGCGGGAGGCCAGCAGGACGTCGATGTGGGCGAGGGCGGCTTTCCCGCGGTCGCCGTCGTCGAGGGCGGGGTCGAGAGCGGCCCGCCGCCCGGCGACGGAACGCTCGCCCTCGAGAACCATTCGCAAAAAGCCCGGACGGTGGTGATCGAGGACCGGCGCTGGACCCGGGACGTGCTGACGGCCGACCGGGCCGCGAGCTTCCAGGCCTTCCGCGACCTCTTCTCGGCCGAGGTCCTGAGGCCCGGCGACGAGGTCGGCATCGAGCGGGTGGCGCTTCTTTTCTCGGACCTGCGCGGCAGCACGGCGCTCTACACGGCGATCGGCGATGCCGGGGCCTATCATCTCGTGCGCGAGCATTTCGCCTATCTGGCGGCGATCGTCCGCGAGCATGACGGCGCCATCGTCAAGACCATCGGCGACGCGGTGATGGCGGCCTTCCACGAGCCGACACGGGCGCTCGAGGCGGCGATCGCCATGCAGGAGCGGGTGCAGAGCCTCAACGCGCGGACCGGCCGGCCCGTCGTCCTCAAGCTCGGCCTGCACGCTGGCCCCTGCATCGCCGTCACGCTGAACGATCGCCTGGACTATTTCGGCACTACGGTGAATCTCGCCGCGCGTCTGCAGGGGCAGAGCCGCGGCGAGGACGTCGTCCTCTCCGATGCCCTGGCCGCCGACCCGGACGTCGTCCCGATGCTCGAAGGTCTGGCGCCCACCCATGAGCAGGCGCGGCTGAAAGGCTTCGTCGAGCCGGTCGGATTCGTCCGCCTGGCCTTCCCGGAGCCCGCGGTCACACCCCCGGACACGCCCACGGGGGCCAGCACCGGGCCGGCCCCTGTGTGATCGACCGAAAGGCCTGCCGTCAGGCCTGCCAGTCGCGGTTCCAGTGCTCGGGGACGGCCTTCATCAGCGCCGCGCCGTCGAGCGCCGGGGCATAGGGCCGGCCATGCGCGCGCGTCACCGCGGCCAGCTCGGCCAGCCGGCGCACGGCGTCGGCCGCCGCAGCCTTGCGCGCGCCCGGCTCATGCGTCGAGACGGCATCGCGCCAGATCGAGCGGCCGGCGAGAAAGCCCGAGGCGCCGGCGGCGCAGGAGATCTGCACCTGAGCCTTGAAGGCGTCGTAGCCGACGCCGGCCGAAAGGATCACCCAGGGCACCGAGACGCCGGCGTCGAGCTCTTTGCAGGCCAGGGCCGCGGCGGCGCGCCCTTCCTCGGTCTCGACATAGCCCGGGAACTCGACCTTGAGCATGTCGACCCCCTGCCGCTCGCACTCGAGCGCGGATTCGATGATGCCCTCCACACGGCGCTTGCGCCATTCGGGGCTCTTCGGGTTCTCGCCCGCCAGCGGGTACCAGATGGGCTCGACCACGAGCGGCAGCGACAGCGCCGCGCACTCCTCGACCAGCTTCGCCACGACGTCGCGCTGATGCGCTGCCGTCTCGGCCTCGGGCCGGTAGAACCAGAGGAGCTTGCAGACGTCGGCGCCGATCATCTTGATGCGCCGCGTGCCCCAGTCCGTGCGGAAGCGCGTGCGTCGCTCGCCCGGTCCGTGGTCGTAGTCCTCGTCCTCGACGCTCGCCATCATGCCGATATTGGCCGGCAGCGCGCGCGAGAGGATGGCCTGGGCAAGGCCGAAGCGCGCGTCGAGCAGAAAGGCGCTCACCTCCGGAGACAGCGTGCGGATCAGGTCCAGCTTCGCCTCCACCGTCATCCGGTAGTCGACGGTCGAGGGGTCCTTCGCCAGCAGCTGCTGGAAGTCCGAGAGATGATCGAGCGCACAGATGAGAAAAAAGCCGTCGTGCGATGTCACGCGCTGCAGGCCGCGTGCCTTGCCGGGGTCCAGGACCGCCTTTGCGGGGCGGCTGGTGTTCTGCGAGCTCATGGGCATACCTCTGGAACGGGTGGAAGGGAGGGCGATGGGACCGGCGATCTCGCCTGGCCCAGAACGAGAAGGCTGCCGGCGAGGAAGGTGTCGCCGAGGCCGATGGTGGCGGCCGGTCGCGCCAGATGGGGCGAGGGGCAGCAAAGGGTGCTCCAGCGGCCGTGACGCGCGATCGGCGGCAGCGGCGTCTCGCCGAAGACGGCACCGGGCGGGCATCCCTCGGGTACTGTGAGCCCGCCATGCTCGGCGCGGGTGGCGGCCAGCAGGCATCCGGCCATCAGCGCCATCAGCTCGCGATCGGGATCGGCGGTGGTGACGCTGGCGGCCCAATGGTCGGCGTGGGCCGTGGCGCGTGCGAGACCAAGACGCTCGGCGAGCGCGCGCAGGCGGTCCGCCACGGGGCGTCCGTCGGGCACGAGCTGGTCCAGCTCGGAGAGGCTCAGACCCAGTGAGGTGGCCTCGGCCCCGAGCACGGTGAGCACGCGGCCCATCCAGCCGACGCTGGGCGAGTCGCCGAGCTCGAGATGGACCCATTCGAGCCCAGCCTCGCGCCAGGCTCGCGCGATGCCGGCTGCCGTCTCGAGCGAGCTCTCGAGCTCCGCCGCGGGCACCTCGTTGAAGCCCGAGAGGATGCCGGCACCTGCGGCCGGCGCCAGGGCGAGGCTCGCCTGGGGAAACCAGGGATCGATCTCGAGCGGATCGTCGCCGAAGCGGACGATCGTCCGCGAGGAGCGCGGTGGCACCACCTCGCCCACGCACGTGCCCGCCGTGAACTCGAAGATGTAGTGGGGCGCTTTGTGGCCCTCGGTGCTCTCGACCAAGGCAATGGAGGTCATGCCGGTTGCGGTCGCCACCTTGACGGCGGGGTCGATCAGCCCGCGCTGCCGCGGGCTCCGATCGCTCAGCGACAAAAGCGACGGCGCGCCCAGCATGGCCAGCGCCTGCGCCGCCTGGGCGGCCGTGCCGCCGAGGCCCAAACGGCCGGGCAGCCGTGCGTCGAGCCAGGCGGGGCCGTCGGGCCAATCGATGTGCAGCTCGCCGCCCACGCCGCGTCCCGCCCGCCCCACGAGCTCGCGGGCCAGCGTCGCGGCGGCCGTGCCGGCCGGCGCGTCCAGCAGGGCATCCGCCTGCTCGAGGCGCAGATACACGTCGACGCAGACGCTGAAGCCGCACAACGTCGGCCGAGCCATTCGCCCCAGCTCGGGCAGCAGCCTGGCCAGGGCGTCGTAGCGGCGCTGCCAGCAGCCCGCGCTCATTCCCGGACCGCTCCCTGGGTGAGGCCGTCGATGATGCGGCGCTGGAAGCCCAGCACGAGGAGCACGAGCGGCACCGTCACCACGGTCGAGGCGGCTGCCACGTCGCCCCAGGGCACGTAGTAGAGGTTCTGGAAGTTGGCGATGCCCACCGGGATCGTCTGGTGCGCGATGCCCGAGGTGAAGGACAGGGCGAACATGAACTCGTTCCAGGCGGCGATGAAGGCCAGGAGCCCCGTGGTGACGACGCCCGGCAGCGCCATCGGCAGGATGATCTGCACGAGGATGCGGATGGGCCCGGCGCCGTCGATCTTGGCGGCCTCGTCGAGGTCGCGCGGGATCGACTGGAGGTAGCCGAAGAGCACCCAGACGACGAGCGGCAGGCCTAGGGCCAGATAGACGATGACGAGCACCGTGTAGGTGTCGAGGAGCCCGACGCTCGACATGAAGAGGTAGAGCGGCGCCACGATGGCGATCTGCGGGAACATCGAGATCGAGAGGATGACGCCCAGGACGCCGAAGCGGCCGCGCACGTCGAAGCGGGCGAGCGCGTAGGCGGCGAGAAGGCCGAAGACGAGGCAGAATGCCGTCGTCGCCAGGGCCACGATTGCCGAATTCAGAATGTAGTACTGGAAGTGCTTGACCGCGAAGACGTTATAGAAGTGCTCGAGCGTTCCCGGCCAGGGGAGGATGTGCGGTGGCGAGGCCATCAGCAGGGCATCGGGCTGGAAGGCCGTGCTGACCTGCCAGAGGAAGGGGCCGAGCGACCAGGCGGCGATGAGGAACGCCGCCAGCCGCAGCCCCCAGCGCCGCAGCAGCTGCCTCGCGGTCGGGCGCGGCTCCGGCGGCAGGATGAGGGAGCGGCTCGCGCTCATGCCGACGTCCGCCGCATCCGCGGGATCAGGAACAGGGCGAACGCCAGGGCGATCAGGGCCTCGGTGACGAACATCGCGGTCGCCAGCGCCGAGCCGTAGCCGAACTGCAGGGCCGAGAAGAGCGTCTTGTAGGTCAGCGTCGAGAGCGTCTCGGTCGAGTCGGCGGGGCCGCCGCCGGTCAGCACATAGACGAGGTCGAAGATGCGGAAGGCGTCGAGGGCGCGCAGCAGGGCCGCGATCAGCAGCGTCGGCATCAGGAGCGGCAGGCGCACATGCCAGAAATACTGCCAGGCGCTGGCGCCATCGATGTAGCAGGCCTCGGCCAGCGAGCGCGGGATCGTCTGCAGCCCCGCCAGCAGAAGGAGCGCCATGAAGGGCGTGGTCTTCCAGACATCAGCGATGATGATGGTGAGGAGCGCGTAGTCGGGCGAGCTGTACCAGCCGATATTGTGCGAGATCAGGCCCGAGCCGACCAGGATGTGGTTGACGAGGCCGTTCTGCCCGTCGAACAGCCAGCCGAACATCTGGGAGGTCACGACGGTCGGGATGGCCCAGGGCACCAGCATCGCGGCACGCACCGCACCCCTGGCCTCGAACCATTCGTTCAACACGAGCGCCATGCCGAGCCCGAGGATCGTCTCGAACAGCGTCGAGGCGCCGGTGAAGACGACCGTATGGATCCAGGCGTTCCAATACTGCCCGTCGGCCAGGAGCTTCACATAGTTGGCGGCGCCGACGAACTTGTCGGTCTGCGAGATCAGTGAGGTGTCGCGGAAGGAGAGCCAGAGGCCGTTCAGGATCGGATAGACCGAGACCCCGAGCATCGTGGCGCAGGCCGGGATCAGGAGCAGGAGCGGCGTGAGCCATGAGCCCACCCGCCAGCGCTCCCGACCTCCGGCGAGGCGCGGAGCCAGAGCCTCGGCCATCATCGTTCCGACCCCGTCATGCCGCCTTCGTCAGGCCTTGACGATCGCCTCGATCTTCGATTTGGCGCTGGCCATCGCGCTCTTGACGTCGCCGCTGACGAGGGCCTTCGAGACCTCCGACTGCAGCACCAGCGTCACTTGCGAGTATTTGGGCGTGACCGGTCGTGGCGTCGCGCCGACGAAGACGGGCTTGAGCGTGCCCATGAAGGGCTGCGCCTTCAGGAGCGACGGCTCGTCGAACACGGCCGGGCGGGTCGGCGCCAGGCCGAGCTGGGTCGCGAAGCGCAGCTGGGTCGCCGGCGAGGACATCCAGGTGACGAACTCGACCGCCGCGTCGCGGTTCTTGGTGGCGGCATTCACGCCGTACTGGTAGCCGCCGAGGCAGGCAGCGCTCTTGCCGCCCGGGAAATGCGGCAGCGGCGCCACGCCCACCTTGCCCGCGACGCTCGACTCCGACTTGTCCTGCGCGATCGACCAGACATAGGACCAGTTGCGGAGGAAGACCGCCTGGCCGGCGGTGAAGGGCCGCCGAGACGGCTCCTCGTCCCAGCTCAGCACGTCCTGCGGGCTGATTTTGTACTTGTTGATCGTGTCGTGCATGAGCTGCACGGCCTCGACCACGGCGGGCTCGGCCACCTCGACGGTCTTGCCGTCGGCCGCAAGGATCTTGCCGTTGTTGGAGGTGATGAACGAGACGAGGTCGCAGACCAGCACCTCGGCCTGCTTGCCCTGCCAGAGAAAGCCGAACCGGGCCTTGCCGTCCTTCGTCAGCTTTTGCGAGGTCTCGACAAGCTGCTCCCAGGTCTCCGGCGGCTTGGCGTCGCCCAGAAGATCGGTCCTGTAGTAGAGCATGCCCGAATCGAGAAACCAGGGCAGCGCCGTCAGCTTGCCGTCCCAGGTGCAGGCCTCGACGATGCCGGGGAAATAGGCCTTGCGCGCCGCCTGATCGACGACGTCGTCCAGTGCTAGCGCCCAGCCGGCCGCGGCGAACTCCGCGATCCAGACGATGTCCTGGGTGAAGACGTCCGGATTGCCGTTGCGCCGTGCCAGCTGCTGCACCAGCGACTGGTGCACCTCGGTCGAGGAGCTGGGCGGCGGCAGCTCGACATAGGTGACGTGGATCTTGCCCTGCGACTGATTAAAGGCGTCGACCACCTGCGCGATCGTTTCCTTGCCGAAGAACTTGGCGCTCGCGAAGGTGATCTCGGTGCGCCCGGCCGCGTGCGCGCGCCGCGGCGCGCCGGCCGTGGCGATCCCGGCCCCGGCGGTCGTCGCCAGGGCCACGCCCGAGCGCTTGATGAACTCGCGGCGAACCATGGGCTCGGCCCCCGCCTGGGATGCGCCCGGCTTCTTGCTGTCTGTCATCTCAACCTCCGAGACCTGCGCTGTTATGCAGTTTTTCGCACTGTTGTGCGTGTTCGTGCGGAGAATATGCAGGCGATTGTGGCATCGTCAAGCGGTCCGTCCTATGAATCTCGAAGGACCCGGGCCACAGGAGGCCGACCGATGAGCGAAGCCGATTCGCGAGACAATGCCCTGCCGGCGCGGCGACGGACCGAGCTCGTGCGGCTGGCTAGAATGCGTGGCCAGGTCACCGTCAGCGAGCTTGCATCTTTGTTCGAGGTATCGAGCGACACGATCCGGCGCGATCTCGACCTTCTGGCCGAGAAGGGCCTCATCGCCCGTACCCATGGGGGTGCCGTGCCCGCCGATCAGCTGGCCGCGCGGGACACCCCCTTCACCGAGCGGCTGATGACGGAAGGGCCGGCAAAAAGCCGCATCGCTCGTGCCGCCGTCATGCTGATCAACGACAACGAGACCCTGGTCATCAACGGGGGCTCGACGACACGCGCCTTCGCGGCCGAGCTCACGCCGCGGCGCGGCCTGACGGTCGTGACCAACAATCTGAGCCTGCCCTCGGTCCTGGGCGGGGAGGCCGTGCGTGACGTCTACGTGCTGGGCGGCCAGTACCGGTCGGAATCCCAGGTGACCCTGGGCGAGGTGCGCTTCGCCTCGGTCCCCGGCATCAGCGCCGACACGGCGGTGATCGGTGTGGGCGGCATCACCGCGGCAGCCGGCCTCTCGACGTCGTTCCTGGCCGAGGCCACGATGATCGCCGACATGATCGCTGCGGCCAAGCGCACGATCGTGCTGGCCGATGCGAGCAAGTTCGGCCACGCCGCCTTCGCCCACATCGTGCCGCTGTCGGCCGTGCACATCCTCGTCACCGACGCAGAGCCGCCGTCGGAGCTGGCAAGGGCGCTCGTGGAGGCCAAGGTCGACACGGTCGTGGCCGGGCCGTAGCCGAAAGCCGGCTCAGGGTGTCCCGGCGGGGTCGCTCGCGTTGCCGGTCTCCCGATCGAGGACGGCGATGGTCGCCCGGAACAGCTCCCCTGCCCGCTCGGGCGTCGCTCCGACCGCCACCATGCCGAGCTTGCCGAATTCCGAGAGCGCCCCGATCAGGTGGAACACCACCCCTTCCTGCCGCGCCGGGTCGAACTGCAGATCCTCGAGGACCGCGAGGTCGACGAGATCGTCGGGCGTCAGGCCGCGATAGGCCTCAGCCTGCACGTTGTCGGACGCATGATAGCAGCAGAGCTGGCCCGTGGGCGTGGCGAAGGTGCCGGTCGCCGGCTCGTAGGTCCCACCGGTCATGAACTGCAGCATGAGATTGGGATGGGTGGTGCCGCCCTTGCGGAGATTGACCTCGATCGCGTGGTGCTCCCAATGGCGGCCGCGCTGGACCGAGATGAAGTCGATGCCGAACCGGCCCAGCACCCCGTGCTCGCGCAGCCGCAGCGCCGCCTCGCGGCCGGCCGCCTGGATCTCCAGGCGGTAGGCGGGATCGGCCGGGAACCCGCCGCCGAGGAAGATCTGCCCCGAGGGGCCGCCCAGCACCTGGTCGTGGGTCGAGACCATGTCCAGCGTGCCGTCCGGCTCGACCCGGTACTGTGCGGAGGGCGATCGCTTCTCCCGGCCCTCGATGAAGGCCTCGGCGATGGCGCCCATCTGGCCGAGCTTGGCCCGATAGGTCTCCCACTCCATGCCTTGGGCCTCGAAGCCCAGCCTCGGCAGCCGGCCGGCGACCCAGCGGCGCAGGCCGGAGCCGCTGGGGGCGCCCGCGAACGAGAAGACGGCGTTGCCCTCGCCGGAAAAGCCCTCGTTGAGCTTGACCACGGCGCGGCGCAGATCGGGATCGCGCGAGCGCAGCTCGGCCAAGGCCTCGGCCAGGGCCTGCTCGTCCGTGATATCCTCCACGCCGGCCGGCATCCCGATGCCGGCCTCGCGAAAGATCTTCCGGCTGCCGCTCTTCGAGCCGAGATCCGCCAGATCCGGATCGCAGCCATAGATCGGCACGCCCAGCCGCACGGCGAGCGTCCGCTCGGCCGGCGACACCGTGAAGCAGCTCAGATGCGCCGATGCGGGATCCCGGATCAGCTCGCGAATGCGCTCCACCAGCCGGGGCCGGCCGAGCAGCTTCTCGGCGAGCGGATGCTCGGTGGCGTCGTGGCAGCAGATCATGTGCAGGCGTGCGCGCGCATGCGCGTGCGGCACACCCGGCAGCAGCCCCAGATAGTACTCGATGGTCGACTCCGCCACAGGCTGGCTCGAGACGAACACGAGCTGCGTGCGCGGCAGCCGCAGAAGCAGCAGCATGCAGAGCATGCGCTCCTCATAGTGATGCGCGCCCGCGATGCGGGCCAGCACGCCGGTATCGAGGCTCAGGCTGGGCAGGACCACCACGGTGCGCGGCGCTTTCGGATTGGCCGCGAGGTGGGGCCAGGCTTCGGCGAAGCCCGCCTGCAGCTCGCGGAATCGTGCCCGCTCCTGCGATCCGTTGGCCTCGATCCCCGTCAGCTCTGCCGATGCCACGCGCACCAAGCCCGCCCTTTCGCCGATGGTGGGTCCGACCAGCCTCTCTCCGATCCGTCATCGTAGGTGATCGGCGCGCCACGGCAAACCGGGGAGCGCAGCCGACTCACGAGGGTCGTGCCCACAGGGCCCTGCCCGTCAGCGCGCCCGGGACCATGGCGGCTCGAGCAGGGGCGCCTCTCGCCGGTCGGGCTCGGCGGGGACGACGTCGTCCAGAGCATGCGCGTCGAGACGGAAGATCGCCTTGGCCTCGTCGACTGCCCGCTCGTCGAGCGGCGGCGGCCGGAGATCCACGCCGGCGGCCAGGACCTCCGTGATGGCCCGCAGGCAGGCGAGGCGCGCATGCTTCTTGTCGTTGGCCGGGATCACGTGCCAGGGCGCACCCCTCGTCGAGGTCCGCTCCACCATGTCCTCGATCGCCCGCTCGTAGTCCCGCCAGTGGCGGCGGTTGCGAAAGTCCTCGTAGCTGAGCTTCCAGCGCTTCAGGGGATTGCGCAGGCGCTCCTCGAAGCGCCGCAGCTGCTCGTCCTCGGTAATGTGCAGGAAGAGCTTCACCACGCGCGTGCCGTGGTCGAGCAGGAAGCGCTCGAACTCGTTGATCTCGCCATAGGCGCGCCGCCACTCGTGCTCGGCGGCGATGGCCTCGACGCGCTCGACCAGCACGCGGCCATACCAGGAGCGGTCGAACACCGCGATGGCGCCCTGCGGCGGCAGGCGCTCCCAGAAGCGGAACAGATAGTGGCGCTCCTTCTCGAACGCCCGCGGCGCCGCGATCGGCCACACCTTGAAGCCGCGGGGGTCGAGCACGGCCGACATGCGCCGGATGGCACCGCCCTTGCCGGCGGCATCCCAGCCCTCGAACACGACGACCGCGCTGTCGCCGGTAAAAAGATAGGCCTGCTGGATGCGCTGCAGCCTGAGCTGCAGGTCGGCCAGCTCCTTCAGATAAGCCGAATGGCCGACGGTCCCGTGATCGCCCAGCCGGCTCAGCCGGATCTTTTTCTTTTCCAGGGTGATCTTCGATCGTCGCGGCATCCTGCCCTCCCAAGGGCTCCGACATCCTGCACCCGGATAGCACAAACGCCGGCTCGCGGTGGAACGGCGCGCAAGCCTCGGGGCCGCTCGGAGTGCCGCTCGAGCCGGCGCCGGGACCGTTGAAGCACCCGCGGCGGGTTCCTAAATGGCGCGCATCCGCTTCAACCGCCGCGATTTTCTTGGGAAACCAGGGGCCATGAGCGACACGCTGCAACCCTTCGAGGCCGAAGTCGGCCGCGTCCTCGATCTG
>WGNW01000110.1 GCA_016124315.1 Alphaproteobacteria bacterium | reverse complement strand
GGTCGACGCCTTCACCTGCCCCTATCACGGCTGGCGCTGGGAGATCGACGGTCAGCTGACCTTCGTCTACGACCCGGAGGACTTCCCGGAGGGCGACCCCTGCGGCAAGCTGACGCTCAACGAGATCCGCTGCGAGACCTTCGCCGGCTTCATCTGGGTCAACATGGACCCCGACTGCGTCAGCCTGAAGGAATATCTCGGCCCGATCTGGGACGACTGGGCACCCTACGAGATCCACACCTGGAAGCGCTACCTGGCGCTGACCGCCCGGGTGCCCTGCAACTGGAAGGTCGTGCTCGACAACTTCAACGAATCCTACCACCTGCCCACGGTGCATCCGCAGACCGACTCCATGGTGGAGGAGAACTACCGCTGGACCCAGTTCGACATGTCGGAAGAGGGTCACAACCGGATGTGGATGCAGTCCGGCACGCCGTCCCACTCGCTGCTCGAGAAGGGCCAGGAAATCCTCAAGGAGCCGCTCGCCGAGATGCTGAAGGACTGGGAACTCGACCCCGAGGACTTCCGCGGCGGCCGCGAATACGAGACCCGCGAGGCGCTGCAGCAGCAGATGCGCAAGCTGGGTCCGGCCCGCGGCTTCAAGCACTACGACAATCTGAAGGACCACCAGCTCACCGACACCTACCACTACACCCTGTTCCCCAACTTCGCGGTCTCGGTGTGGCCCGACGGCTTCCATTTCCTACGCGCCCGGCCGCACCCCACCGACCCGGGCCAGTGCCTGTTCGACAACTGGTGGTACGCGCCGGCGCCCGAAGGCGTGACCACGCCGGTGATGACCATCAACGGCCCGGTGGAGCGGGACGCCGAGGTGGAGCACGAGGTGTTCGACTATCTCGACCGCAGCCTGAGCCCGCTGATCGACCAGGACATGGGCATCACCACCGGCCAGCAGCTCGGCTTCCGCAGCCGCGGCTACAAGGGCGTCTACCTGGCCAAGCAGGAGCACCGCATCCGCCGCTACCACGAGCTGATCGACGAATACATCGAGGGCAAGCGCCCGGCGCCCAAGCGCTCCAGCGCCATCGCCGCCGAATAGGTCCGGCGACAGCCAACACCGGAAGGGGCGCCGCGGCGCCCCTTTTTCGTGGCGAGCGCACGCTCCATGGCCGAAACGCATTGACTTGGCGCCTATATTTCTATATATCTGGAAATGTAGAAATTAATACCGCGATGGGCGACACCGCCTCGTCCGCTGGACTGGGCGCGGCCGGTCCATCGAGAAGGAGCCGTCCCGATGAAGCGCATGCACATCAACGTCGCCGTCAGCGACCTGCAACAGTCCGTACAGTTCTACACGGCCCTGTTCGCGGCCCGACCTTCCGTGGTGAAGGACGACTATGCGAAATGGATGCTCGACGACCCGCGCGTCAACTTCGCCATCACCTCGCGGGGTGGCAGGACGGGAATCGACCATCTGGGCATCCAGGTCGAGAGCCCCGAGGAACTGAAGGAGGTCCATGGCCGCCTGCAGACCGCCGGGCGTCCGCTGCTGGAGCAGGGCGAGACCACCTGCTGCTACGCCAGGTCGCAGAAGACCTGGGTGCACGATCCCGAGGGAATCGCCTGGGAGACGTTCCTGACGACAGGCGAGAGCCCGGTCTACGGCGAGGACGCGGACCCCGCGGCCGCGCCGGGGTCCGCCTGCTGTTCGCCGGAAGCGACAGCAGAGCCGCCAAGATCCGCCTGCTGCTGAGGGAGACTTCCCCAGGCTCCGGATATGTCCGGTGGCGCCGGGCCGCCGCTAGGGCGCCTGGCGCACGCAGACCTCGCCGCCGTTGCAGACCAGCGCAACGTGGAACTTGTCCGTCTCCTTGTCCGAATTCTCGTTGTAGTCGATATAGACCTTGCAGGTCGCATCCTTCGCGAGAATCTGCTTTATCTGCGCGCAACTCAGGCTCACGTCCTTTGCCAGCATGTTGTCGGGCGACGACACCCGGATCGACATGAAGCCCGTTTTCTTCTTGTTCTCCAGGTTCATGGTGTTGGTGGCGCCGGCCTCGATCGTCAGATCGTTGCCCAGGTCCTTCCCGTTCACGTCCTGTGCCGCGACGCGCACCTTGGTCGCCTGGGCAGCGCTCTTGCCGTAGCAGCCGGTCGGTTCCTGGACGCCGGTGCGGTTGCGGAACTTGATGTTGCACTTGGAGCCGGACTTCGCGCAGTCCAGTTGGGCGATGCGGCAGATCTCGGGCGGCGTCCGGTCCGGCATCATGTTGGAACCGAGCGACGGGGCGGCCTCCTGCGCCAGGGCGGCCGAGGCGAGCCCCGCGCCCAGCACCAGCGCCGCCATTGCAGCGACCCACCGGCCGCGAACCGTTGTCATCGTCGGTGTCTGGTCTTGCCGAATTATCATGGTGACTTCCAATCTGTTGGTCCCGATACCCCCGGCTCACGGAAACAGTTCTCGAAAGTGGTTTTCCTCCGGCCCGTCCACCGGATTACGATGCGGCGTTTCCGCGATTATGTAAACTGTCATGAAGGGACGGCTCCGTCGGCGCGGGATGATCGCGGCCATTCGGCGGGCGAACAATGGAGACAAACGGCATGGACAAGGTTCGGCTGATTTTCCGGATGACCATCGACGCGGGACAGATCGACGATTTCAAGGCTGTCGGCGCCCAGATCATGGACATCGTCCGGGACAAGGGCCATCACACGCTCGAATACGAATGGTTCCTGAACGAGGAGACGTCGGAAGCCGTGGTGCTGGAGACCTTCGCCGACTCCGACGCGTTGCTTGCCCACGCCAGGATGATCGGCGACCTGGGCGTCAGGCTGTTCAGCCTGGGCCGGATCGAGAACCTCTGGCTCTGCGGCGACGTCTCGCAGCAGGTCCTCGAAACGACCGCGGGCTTCGGTCCGACGCCCTACGCCCTGCTGCAGGAGAAATAGCGGACGCCGAACGCGCGACGACGCAGCCCGGCCCACCGACAACGGGAAACGGTTGGAATTGCGGCAATGGCGCCAACCGCCCAAGCCATCCGCGCGCCAAAAGAAAGGGGCCCGCAGGCCCCTTCCCCAAGCTTCAGCCGAAGCGGGGCTCGTCCCACCAGGGGAACCAGCCGGGCATGTCCTCGGACACCTTCAGCTTGTAGTCGGCCGGGCGCTTCTCCAGGAACGAGGTGACGCCCTCGGCGGCGTCGGCCATCCTGCCCAGGGTGGCGATGCCGCGGCTGTCGACGTTGTGGGCGGCCATCGGGTGGGATTCGCCCATCATCCGCCACATCATCTGGCGCATCAGGGCCACTGAGACGGCCGAGGTGTTCTCGGCGATCTCGCGGCCGATCTCGCGGGCGCGGGGCAGCAGGTCCTCGGGCGCCAGCAGCTCCGACACCAGGCCGCCCTCATAGGCCTCCTGCGCCGGGAACACGCGGCCCGAATAGCACCACTTGGCCGCCTGCTCGATGCCCACCAGGCGCGGCAGGAACCAGCTGGAGCAGGCCTCCATCACCAGGCCGCGCCGGGCGAAGACGAAGCCGTAGCGGGCCTCGGTGGAGGCTAGCCGGATATCCATGGGCAGCTGCATGGTGACGCCGACGCCCACCGCCGGGCCGTTGCAGGCCGAGATCACCGGCTTCAGGCACTCGAAGATCTGCAGGCTGACGCGGCCGCCGCCGTCGCGCCACAGGCCGCCGGGGCCGACCTTGTCGATGCTCGGCCGCTTGTCGGTGTCGAAGGTGGAGCCGCCCGCGCCCAGGTCGGCGCCGGCGCAGAAGCCGCGGCCCTCGCCGGTGACGATCACCGCGCGCACCTCGTCGTCGTCGTTGACCTTGCGGAAGATGTCCACCAGGTCGCGCTGCATCTCGAAGTTGAAGGCGTTGAGGCGCTCGGGCCGGTTCAGCGTGATGGTGAGGAGGCGATCCTTCACCTCGGTCTTGAGTGTCTCGTAGCTCATGCGTCTGTCCCCTGGGTGGAAGGTGAGTCGTTCACCGATGACTTTTCACTTCTCCGCTATGTATTGGGCGACCGAGAGAAAGTCACCCAGTTTGGCGACCGGCGGGCGCCCCGGCTGCTCGGCGACACGGGCCGCCTCGGCGAACCGGCCGGCCTCGGCGAAGGCATTGCGCGCCGCCGTCCCCCGCCAGCGCTTGCCGTCGATGGCGGCCCGCACCGCGTCGGCCTTCCCGCGCTTGAGCAGATGGGCGAACACCGCCTGATTGGTGGCGGTGAGCGTCTCGGTGGCGCGGGAACGCAGCAGGCCGTACGGATCGGCGGCGAAGCGGCTCTCCAGCCGGTCGACGAGGGCGCGCGCATCGGTGACCTGGCCAAGGGCCAGATAGGCACGGACCATGTCGACCAGCGCCGGCCCGAAGCTCATCAGCTGCTGGGCGGCGCCGTGGGGCTGGTCGAGCACCAGGTCAACCACCGCCCGCGCCTTGGTCAGCAGCTCGGCCGCCTTGGCCGGGTCCTTGCCGGCGACGTCGAGGGCGAGCTTGGCATAGCCGGCGACCCGGTCCTTGCCGCTGTTCATGGTGTCGATCATGTTGGCGGCCATGTCGGCCTGGCCTGCCGCCGCGAACAGGCGCCAGAACTCGTCGAGCAGCACCGGGTCGTAGCTCATGGTGAGCGGGAACTTGGCCTGGGCGTCGTCGAAATTGCCGTGCCGCGCGGCGAGGACCGCGGCCGCCAGCTGCGGGTCCGTCGAGCGGGGCGAGTTCGCCATCATCTTGCGGACCGCCGCAACGGCCTCGGCCGACCGGCCGTCCTTGTCCCGCGCCAGCGCGACCCGGGATTGCACCCGCAGCCTGTCGGCCTGGGGCAGCAGGCTCGCCATGCGCAGCGCCGCCTCAAGCTGGCCCTTCCCGACGAAGGCCAGGGCCGCCGGCAGGTGCACCACGATAGGCACCGCGGAGGCGTCGACCTTGCCGGCATAATCGTCGAGCAGCGACTGGGCGCGGTCGAAATGATCCGCCTTCTCCAACTCGGCGATCATGGCGAGCAGGCCGTCGGCGCGCCGCGGCGCCGGCAGGCCGTCCAGATAGGCGCGGATCCGCGCCGTGTCGTTCAGCGCCGCCAGCACGTGGGCCGGCGCGACATCTACGGTCTGGCCTTCGGGTGGCGCCTGCGCAAGCAGCGCCTTCAGCACAGCGTCGGCGCCCGCCGTATCGCCCTTGCGCGCCAGCACGGCCCCCAGCCGGCCTTGTGCGATGCGCTTGGCGCCCGCGTCACCGATGTGGTCGACGGCGCCGCGCAGGCGGTCCGGCTCGCCCGCCTCTTCCGCGATGCGGGCGACCAGCACCCACAGCACGTCGGCCGACTGCTTGTCGTTCGCGAGGGTGGCCGGCGCCTTCAGCAGCTCCTCGGCCCGGTCGAGCAGGCAGTCCATCATCGCCTTGGCCGGCGCAGCCCCTGCGCAGGAGGCGGCGGCCTGGCTCGTGGCCGGCGCGGCGATGCCGGCGGCCGGCGCGAACAGCAGCGCCGTCAGGCCGATGAATGCCGTCGCGACAGGCCGGAACACGGCCTCAATGGTCCGATTTCTCGGCCTTCAGCAGGCCGGTTTCGTAGTCGAGCCCGGCCTTGGTGAGGGTGATGGCGATGGGGAAGTGCGACTTGGCGAGGCCCTTGCGCTCCAGCGCCACCCACACGGCCTCGTTGGAGAACCCGCTGACGTCCTTGGTCGAGACGACGTAGTCGCCCACATGCACGTGGTCGCCATGGGCGTGGGGCATCTGGGTGATGACCACCTCGCCGCTGGCCTCGTCGAGGATCGAGGTCTCGCGGTGGCGCGCCAGCTCCTGCATCAGGGCGAGCGTCTTGTTCTGCAGCGGGTTCAGCTTGATCTTTTCGCGGGACATGTCGGGACCTTCGATGATGGGGCGCCTACACTAGCGCCCACGCGGCCGCGAGAGAACCCGCGAGATCAGACGTGCTGGCCGCCGTTGACGTGCAGTTCCGCCCCGGTGACGTAGCTGGCCTGCTCGGAGCACAGGAAATAGATCGCCTTGGCGACCTCCTCGGGCGTGCCGAGCCGGCGCATGGGAATCTGCTGTACGATCTTGTCGGTGCCCGGCGACAGGATGGAGGTGTCGATCTCGCCGGGCGCGATGGCGTTGACGCGCACGCCGTGCGGGCCGAAATCGGCCGCCATCTCGCGGGTCAGCGCGTTGAGCGCCGCCTTCGAGGTGGCGTAGGCGGTGCCGGCGAACGGATGGACCCGTGTGTCGGCGATGGAGGTGACGTTGACCACCGCGCCGCGCGCCGCCTTCAGCTCCTCCAGCAGGCCGCGGGCGAGCAGCAGCGGCGCCACCAGGTTGACCTCGTAGACCTTGTACCAGGCGTCGACGGGCGTCTCGATGGAGTTGAGCCGCTCGCCGTTCGGCCCCTTGGGCGAAATGCCGGCGTTGTTCACCAGCGCGTTGAGCGCCCCGCCATTCAGCCGGCGGCGCATCTCCTCGATGCCGCGAGCCCGGCTTTCCGGGTCGGCCAGGTCGATCTGCACGTGGTTCTCCTCGCCGCCCTCCCACGGGCAGTCCTCGGAGAACGACATGCGCGAGCAGGTGATGACGCGCCAGCCGGCGCTGGAGAAGCGCTTCACGGTGGCGTGCCCGATCCCGCGGCTCGCGCCGGTGAGGATCAGGGTTCGTTGGGGTTCGTTGGACGGCACGGCCCGGCGGTCTCCGCTCAGAAATGCAAACGATTCTTACCGATGCGGATATCATAATACGCCGGTTCCACCAATTCGATATCCCCGGCGATGAAGGCAGCCCAGGTCTCCGCAGCATCGCCGGAGGCGCTCAACGTCGCCGTATGCCATCTGCCGTCCCGCTGCCCGACCGCCAGCTGCGCCCCCGGTCGCCGCGAGATGAAAACGTAGTCGGACCGACCATCCCGGTCCGGATCGGCCACCAGGACGCCGCAGGCGTTGTCGTCGTCATGGCAGCGGTCGGCGAACCAGTGATGGTCGCTCATGACCTGCTCAAGCACGGCGTCGGGCACCTCCGCGCCCTCGGGCCGGACAACCAGCCGCGACCGAAGGACGCCGATCTCGGATTCGGTCGGCGCCTGGTCCAGGGTCGCCCGATAATAGGTGTCGGCCTGGGCGATCCTGGCAAGCTTCTCCCGGATCACCGCCTGCTGCGGATGATTCGAGAGGGCCGCGAGCCGCTTCAGCGCGTCGCGGCCCGGCTGGCCCAGCCGGAACTTCAGGAAGGCGTAGTCGAAGCCGGTGGCGTCGGCCCTGCCGCTCTTCAGCCGGGCAACCTGGTCGCGGGCGCTGAAGGCGTAGGGGTCGGCCAGCGGCGTCTGCAGCAGCACGGCGACCAGCGCCACCGCCGGCGCGACCCAGGGATTGATCCGGACGACGAAGCCGGCCCAGTGCCGCCGTTGCAGCACCACGCCCGCCGCGTAGGCGAGCACGTGCGCCGCCGCCACCACGACGATGATCTGGGCGATGAACCGCTCGGGCGTCAGCCCGTACTGGCCGATCCGGGCCCGGATGGCATAGAGGGCGATGCCGGCGAATACCGGCAGCGCCAGCAGCGTCGCCGCCATTAGCCAGCCCATCCAGCGGCCGAACGGCAGGGGGTGCCCGCCGTCCTGCACCACGGCGTTGGTGAACAGGGTGAGTGCGAACATCAGGCAGACCAGCACGGCGGTGGCGGACTTGGTGCCCCACGGCGGATCGAGGCCGGTGAACGGCAGGAAGGCGAGGAACAGCAGCGACACCGCCGCCAGCACCGGCGCCAGCACCTGGAACAGCATCAGCACCACCCGGCGCAGCGCCGGCACCAGGCGCTCGTTCTCGCGGGCGATGGCGACGCCCAGCGCGAACACGCCGCCCGAGAACACCCAGGCGAACTCGGCCCGCTCGAACAGGTGGCGAAAGAAGTTCACGCCGACCAGCCCGAACAGCGCGCCCCACAGCCACAGCACCAGCCAGAACACGCCGAGGAAGGCCGCCGCCACCGCGGCGACCGGCGCGTTGCTCCAGGCGAAGCGGAACAGCAGGGGATAGGGGAACCGCGCCCGGCCCGTCGCCACCCAGGCCTGCAGGTAGGGCCAGGCGATATAGGCGGTGATGGCCACCGCGCCGTAGAACACCGGGCGGTGGTCGGCGAACGGCACCGCCCCGCCGCCGGTGAGGCGGTAATCGGCCCACAGGCCCAGCAGCGCCAGCGGCACGGCGAGGCCCAGCGCCGCCGCGCCGGCGCGGACAAGCGGGCCCAGGCCGAAGGTGAGCTCGAACGTGGCCGGCGCCAGCACGCAGAAGGTGACGGCGGCGATCAGCAGCGGCGTATGGGACGTCCAGTCCGCCTCGGCCAGCAGGTAGAAGCCGACGCCCTGCAGCAGCCCGACGGCGACCAGCGCCGCCCTGAACCGCAGGCCGCCCTCGATCCCGTCCTCGTCGCCGTCCATGGTGTCCCTCCCCTTGCACCGCCCGGGCGCCGGGAGAAGGGTAGCATCACTTGGCGAGCAGGGCCTGCCTCTGTTCCTCGCCGAAGCCGACGAACAGCGCCGAGCCGGTGTCGAACACCGGCCGCTTCACCAGCGACGGCTGGGCGACCACCAGCGCCACCGCGTCTTCATCGCCGGCGACAGCCTGCTGCTCGGGTGTCAGCTTGCGCCAGGTGGTGCCGCGCCGGTTGACCACCGTGTCGCGGCCGATCTCCGCCATCCAGCGGGCGGCCGTCGCGGCATCGAGCCCTTCCAGCTTGAAGTCGTGGAAGCGGTAGTCGATGCCCTGGGCGTCGAGCCAGTCGCGCGCCGCCTTGACGGTGCTGCAGTTCTTGATGCCGTAGACGTCGATCATGGCTTACCTCTCGAAATGGTCGCGGCGCTCCACGACCCCTTCGGGATCGGCGTGGATGATCACCTCGGCGCCGGGATAGCGCTCCAGCAGTTCGTCCTCGATGCTGTCGAGGATGGCGTGGGCGGCGAGCAGCGAGATCTGCCGGTCCACCTCCACATGGAACTGGATGAAGACGTTGGGACCGGACGAGCGGCTGCGCAGATCGTGCATGCTGAGCACGCCGGGCTGGGCGAGCACCAGCTGCTTGATGGTGGTCCGGTCCGCGTCGGGCAGTTCGCGGTCCATCAGCACGCCGAACGACAGCCGGACGATGGAGACGGCGTTCCACACCAGCCACCCCGAGATGCCGATGGCGAAGAGCGGGTCGGCGACGCGGATGCCCGTATAGGCTGAGATGACGATGGCCGCGATCACGCTGGCGTTCATCAGCAGGTCGCCGGTGTAGTGCAGCGAGTCGGCCGACACGGCGGTCGAGCCCGTGCGCCGGATGACCCGCCGCTGGTAGGTGACGAGGCCGATGGTCGCGACGATGGAGAAGGCCATCACGAGGATGCCGGCCTGGGCGTTGCGCACCGGCTCCGGCGACATGAGGCGCTGCACCGCCTCCATCAGCACGAAGGCGGCGGACCCGGTGATCACCGCGCCCTGCATCAGGCTGCCCAGCGCCTCGGCCTTGCCGTGGCCGAAGCGGTGGTTGCGATCGGGCGGGGTGACCGAATGGCGGATGGCGAGCAGGTTGATGGCCGAGGCCATCAGGTCGAGGCCGGAATCCACCAGCGACGACAGGATGGCGACCGAATCCGTGTAGAGGCCGGCGGCGAACTTGACGGCGATCAGCAGGGCGGCCACCGAGAGGGAAGCGTAGGCGGCACGCTTCATCAGCGGCGCGGCCTCGCGGATGTCGATGGCGGCGCGCTCCAGCTCGCTCATCGGCGCCTTTCCCTCATGGATAGAGCCATTCCACGTTCCAGCCGTCGGCGGTGCGCGAGAACCGCTGCCGCTCGTGCAGCCGGTGGTCGCGGTGCTGCCAGAACTCGATGCTGTGGGGGACGACCCGGTAGCCGTTCCAGTAGTCGGGCCGGGGGATGCGGCCCACGGCGTAGCGGGTGGCGTAGGACGCCACCGCCTTCTCCAGGGCGAAGCGGCCCTCGAGCGGGCGGGACTGCTTCGACGCCCAGGCGCCGATGCGGCTGCCGCGGTCGCGGCTGTCGAAATAGGCGTTCGCCTGGGCGGCGCTCACCTGCTCGACCGGCCCGCGAATCCGCACCTGGCGTCCCAGGCTCTTCCAGTGGAAGCACAGCGCGGCCTGGGGGTTCGCCGCCAGCTGTTCGCCCTTGGCGCTTTCCGAATTGCTGTAGAAGACGAAACCGTCGGGGCCGTGCGCCTTCATCAGCACCATGCGCACGTCGGGCACGCCCGAAGCGTCGACGGTCGCCAGCGCCATGGCCTCGGGGACGTCCGGCTCCGATTCGCGGGCCTGGGCGTACCACTGTTCGAAATGCGCGAAGGGATCGGTTTCGGAGGACATGGACTACCGCGGGCGGGAACGACGACGCCGACGGTTTTAGCGGCTTCCGGCCCGAGCGCCAAGCAGGCAGGTTGCCCGAGCGGCCCGTTTGGGCCACCTTCTGCCCTAGACGACCGGACTGCAGCCCGCCGCGGCCCCGTCCGGCCTTCCCGACCGCACCAGCCCGAGAGGTTCCATGCGCATCCACCGGCTCCTGAGTCTGACGGCCCTCAGCTGCGCCCTTGCCGCCTGCGTCGGCGAATACGAGCGGCCGGCGAGCGAAGCCCCGCCGCCCCCTCTGCCGCCCCGCCCGGGGCCGGCGCCCGAGCTTCCGCCGCCGCCCCCGCCGCCGCCGACCGTGGTACCGCGCCAGAGCGGCAAGGTGGCCGGACACGAGGTGGGCGGCGCCGCGGCGCAGATGCTCAAGCCCGCCGACCGTCCCATCCTGGAGCAGACCACCCAGCGGGCGCTCGAGACCGGCGAGGCCGGCAAGCCGGTGAAATGGGCCAATGGCGCCACCGGCAGCCGGGGCAGCATCACGCCGCAACCGACCTTCACCATGCGCGGCAAGACCTGCCGCGAGTTCCAGCAGACCGTGGTGGTGGAGGAGCGCACCTCCACCGGCTACGGCACCGCCTGCCGTGCGCCGGACGGCACCTGGCTGATCGAGGAGAACTGAGCGGGCTGCCGGACGGCCACGAAAAAGGGGGCTCGCGCCCCCTTTTCCCTGTCGGCAATCGGCCGGACCGCTACTTGGCCAGCTCGAACATCTCGGAGGACACCCAGCCGCGCTCGCCGTTGGGCTCGTCCACTTCCCAGTACAGGCCGGACTTGTTGCCGGTGGGATAGAGCAGCGTGCCGGCGCGCAGGCCGCGCACGGGCTGCGAGGCGGGATCGGGCTGCGACAGCAGCGGCGCCGGCTCCAGCAGGCGCTGGGCGGGCAGCGGAGCCGCCATCTTCGGGTTGTCGGTCAGGCCGCCCATCTGGACGACCATGTTGTTGTAGGCCTTGATGTAGGCCAGCGTGATCACCTTGCCGATGTCGGTGTCGGCGTAGCCGCCGCCGGCCGCCGCCAGGGCCGCGCCGAAGCCGCCCCAGCCGCCCGCGCCCAGGCCGAACGACACGTCGGTCTTCTTGTAGGTGCCCTCGGCGATCAGCTCCTGCACGCCGGTGCGGGCGTTGGTCAGGGTGAGCAGCGCCTGGGCCTCGAGCTTCTTGGTCTTGATGCCGCCCAGCATGGCGCCGAAGCCGCCGCCGATGGCGCCGCCGATGCCGGCACCGATGGCGCTGCCGCCGGCATTGGAGTCCTGGGTCACCAGGTCCGGCAGGATGAAGTAGTCGGCCGCCACCATCTGGCCCTTGCCGATGTCGGAGCCGCGCTGCAGCTCGTCGCCGCCCATCAGGTCACGCTCTTCCTTCATCATCTGCATGCCCTGGCCGCGGTCGACCAGCTGGAAGCAGCCTGACTTCATGACGATGAGCTTGATGACTGCGGCGGGATTGCCGAGATTGTACTGGCGCCACCATTCATTCTGCGAATCCTTGATGGCGACTGTGCCCAGCACCCGCGGGCACATGGGTATTTCAAGGTTTTCTTCCGGCGTCTTGCGCGCCAGGGCCGTGCCGGCCGACAGGGCCACGCTCAGGGCCGCTGCGACTGCGATCAACCGCATCTTCGTTCCCCCTCAGTCAACTAGTAATCGGCAACAACAGCAGAAGCCGCAATGAGGCTTCAGTAAAAGTGGTATCCGCTCCACCCGAAGGTGTCAATTGGCCGCACGGCCGGTAATGCCGCGCGCCGCCCGCGTCGTTTGACGGACCCGGCCATTCGTGTACGATGCGCTTCCTTTCTTCAGTACCTGCAAGCAAGAGCCAATGACTGCAACGAACGGCCTGATGTCCGGGAAGCGGGGCCTCATCATGGGAGTCGCCAACAACCGGTCCATCGCCTGGGGAGTCGCCCAGAAACTGCATGAGCATGGGGCCGAACTGGCCTTCACCTATCAGGGCGAGGCGCTGGAGCGGCGGGTCAGGCCGCTGGCGGAGACCGTCGGCAGCGACCTTGTGCTGGAGTGCGACGTGACCCAGGCGGAGACCATCGACGCGACGTTCGCGGCGCTGGAGGAACGCTGGGGCACGCTGGATTTCGTGGTCCACGCCATCGCCTATTCCGACAAGGACCAGCTCAAGGGACGCTACGTCGACACGACGCCCGAGAACTTCGCGATGACCATGAACATCTCGTGCTACTCGTTCACCGCCGTGTGCCAGCGCGCCGAGAAGCTGATGCGGAACGGCGGCAGCCTGCTGACGCTGACCTATTTCGGCGCCGAGAAGGTGATGCCCCACTACAACGTCATGGGCGTCGCCAAGGCGGCGCTGGAGGCGTCGGTGCGCTACATGGCCAAGGACCTGGGCTCGAAGAACATCCGGGTCAACGCCATCTCCGCCGGGCCGATCAAGACACTGGCGGCCTCGGGCATCGGCGACTTCCGCTACATCCTGAAGTGGAACGAGTACCATTCGCCGCTGCGCCGCAACGTCTCCATCGAGGAGGTCGGCGGCTCCGGCCTCTACCTGCTGAGCGACCTGTCGACCGGCGTTACCGGCGAGGTGCATCACGTGGACAGCGGCTACAACATCATCGGCATGAAGGACGAGTCCGCGCCCGACATCGTCATTGGCGGACCGGCGTAAGCCCCGGCCCGCCCGCGCGCCATGTCTCACAACACATTCGGCCATCTGTTCCGGGTCACCACCTGGGGCGAGAGCCACGGACCGGCCATCGGCTGCGTGGTCGACGGCGCGCCGCCCCGGCTGCCGCTGGACGAGGCGTTCATCCAGCAGTTCCTCGACCGGCGCCGGCCCGGCCAGTCGCGCTTCACCACCCAGCGGCGCGAGCCGGACGAGGTGCGCATCCTGTCCGGCGTGTTCGAGGGGCAGACCACCGGCACGCCGATCCAGCTGATGATCGAGAACGTCGACCAACGCTCGAAGGACTACGGCGACATCGCCGCCAAGTACCGCCCCGGCCACGCCGACTACACCTACATGGCCAAGTACGGCATCCGCGACTACCGGGGCGGCGGGCGCTCCTCGGCGCGGGAGACCGCCTCGCGGGTGGCGGCGGGCGCGGTCGCGCGCCGCGTCCTGGGCGACGACGTGCTGATCCGCGGCGCCCTGGTGCGCATCGGCGAGCACGCCATCGACCGGGCCAGCTGGGACTGGTCGGAAACCGGCAACAATCCGTTCTGGTCGCCCGACCCCAAGGCCGCCGCGGTCTGGGAGGACTATCTCGACGGCATCCGCAAGGCGGGCAGCTCGGTGGGCGCGGTCATCGAGGTGCATGCCTCGGGCGTACCGGCCGGCTGGGGCGCGCCGCTCTACGGCAAGCTGGACGCCGACCTGGCGGCGGCAATGATGAGCATCAACGCCGTCAAGGGCGTGGAAATCGGCAGCGGCTTCGAGGCGGCGACGCTGACCGGCGAGGCCAACGCCGACGAGATGCGCGCCGGCAACGACGGCACGCCGCGCTTCCTGTCCAACAAGGCGGGCGGCATCCTGGGCGGCATCTCCACCGGCCAGGACGTGGTGGTGCGCTTCGCCGTCAAGCCGACCTCGTCGATCCTGTCGCCGCGCCGCACGGTGACCGTGGAGGGCGAGGAGACCGAGATCGTCACCAAGGGGCGCCACGATCCGTGCGTCGGCATCCGCGCGGTTCCGGTGGGCGAGGCGATGATGGCCTGCGTGCTGGCCGACCACATGCTGCGCCACCGGGCCCAGACCGGCTGACAATCGTGGACCGCGGACCTACTTCAGGTAGGATGGCCGCAGGCATTCGCGGCGACTTTCGGAAGGATCGGGCATGAAGACGTTTCGGGCGGTCGCGTTCAGCCTGGGCTTGGCGGCTCTCTGCGCGGGGGCGCACGCCCAGGACCAGAGAGGCGACGCGGTGAACCCGGCCGCGCCCGGTACCGGCAACCCGGCCACCAAGCCCATCGACGAAACCTTCCAGAACCCCATCCCGCCGGAGAAGCAGCTGCCCACGCCGCTCGATTACGGCGGCCTGCGGCCCGACTACGGCCGGGAGGAGACCTACTACTTCTGCAGCCCCTGCCACTCCGTGCCGCTGATCAAGAAGGCCCGCAAGACCCGCGACGAATGGTCCGCCACCATCGACCGGATTCTCAAGGAGCACCCCTACGAGCCCCTCGACCCGCAGACGCGGGAGATCATCCTCGACTACCTGTCGAAGCAGTACGGCGCCAACGTGCCCTGACGGCGGACTTGGCCGCCGTCCGGCGGTGAACCCGATGGCCGGGCCGGGCGTTCTGGAGTAGGCTTGAGGCGGGCGGTCGAAGGGAGAGGGCGATGAAGTCTGTCTATCTGGGAATGGCGCTGCTCGTGCTGGCGCCGGCAGCCGAGGCGCAGACCATCCACGACTTCGACAACCCGATCCCCGAGGAGCGCACCTTCCTGCACAACAACGACCAGTTCGAGGGCCTGAAGCCCGGACCGGGGCGGGAGGAGACCTATTACGCCTTCAAGGACTGCTTCAAGATCGGCTGGATCAAGCGGCAGAACCTGACCCGGACCCAATGGGACATGGCCGTCGACCAGATGGTCAAGCAGTGCAACCTGGAGCCCTTTGCGCCGGACGACAAGAAGGTCATCGTCGACTATCTGGTGGCGAGCTACGGCCGCGGCCGGTAGCGGCCGGTCTCACCCTTTCCGGAATATGGCCGCCAGCTCGGTGTGGGCGGACCAGCGGAACTGGTCGACCGGCGTCACGCCCTCGAGCCGGTAGCCGCCGTCGACCAGGATGCGGCCATCGCGCGCGAAGGTGCCCGGATTGCAGGAGAAGGCGGCGACGACGGGCACGGCCGAGCGGGCGAGCTGCTCGCTCTGGGCCCGGGCCCCGGCGCGGGGCGGGTCGATCACCACCGCCTCGAACGCGGCAAGCTCGTCCGCCGTCAGCGGGTCGCGGAACAGGTCGCGCCGCACCGGCGTGACCGGCCGCCGCCCCGAGGCGCGGTTGAGGCCCTGGCGACACGCCTCCAGCATGGCTGCATCGGCCTCGTAGGACCACACCTCGGCGTCCCGGGCAAGCGCGGCGGTGAAGGTGCCGCAGCCGGCGAACAGGTCGGCGATCCGGGTCGCCTCCGCGACGGCCCGGCGCGCCGCCCCGATCATCCATGCCTCGCTGGCCTCCGTGGCCTGCAGGAAGGCGCCGGGCGGCAGCGGCACCTGCACCCCGTCGAATGCCACCATCGGCGTGCGCCGGGCGGCCACGGGCTCGTAGCCGGCTGCGGACTCCACGCCGATCCGCGCAAGGTCGTGCGCTTCGGCGAAAGCCGCCAGGCGTTCCCGGGCGGCAAGGTCGGGCGGCTCGTCGGCGGTGAGGATCACGTCGACGCCCGTTGCCGTGGCGGTCAGCGAAACCCGGGCTGCGCCGCCCGGCGCGAGCACGCCGCCGAGCAGGTCGCGCAAGGGCGCCAGCAGCCGCTCCAGTTGGGGCACGATGACCGGACAGTGCGATACGTCGACGAGCCGGTGGCTGGCCCGTTCCTGGTAGCCCAGCAGCAGCCGCCCGCCCGCCCGTTTCGCCGACAGCGCGGTGCGGCGCCGGGCGCCGGCCGGCACGATCAGCGGCTCGCCGACCGGCACCTCGCCCAGGCCGTGGTGGCCGAGGGCGCGGACCACCTGCTCGCGCTTGAAGGCCGCGTAGGGCGCCGCCGCCAGGTGCTGCAGCGCGCAGCCGCCGCAGGCGCCGAAATGGGGACAGGACGGATCGGCGCGGCCCGGCCCGCTCTCGACCACCTCGATCAGCGATGCCGCCCGGCCCTCGCCCCGCCGCTGGCCGGGCCGGACGCGCACGCGGTCGCCGGGCACGGTGAACGGCACGAACAGCCGGCCCTCGGGCGTCTCGGCGATGCCGTCGCCCTGCGCGCCGAGGGCCCCGACACGGGCCTCCATGGTCCCGCCGCCGGCCATGCGCTCAGGCGTTCCTCAGCATGAAGCGATCGCGCCAGCGCCAGGCCAGCAGCAATGCGAGGGCCCCGAACTCCACCACCGCCGCCGACAGCACCGACACGGGCGGTGCGGGCGCGAACGGGATGAAGACGAACAGCAGCGGCGAGCTGAAGCCCAGTGCGGCCGGCAGCACCCAGTAGAGCAGCCCCAGCACGATGGCCGTCAGCACGTTGGCGCGGGCCGGCGTGGGTGACAGCCAGAAGTAGAGCGCGATGGCCATGTCGCGGGCCATGAACAGCAGCGCGCCGAGGATCGCCGCCCACAGGGTGACGCCCGCCACCGTGCCGCCGCCGGTCAGCATCAGCGCCAGCCCGAGCAGCACGGTGATGCCGTAGGAGGTGAGCCAGGTGGGCATGTGGGAGGCGAATCCCGCCCATTCGCCCGCCTCGGCGAGGCGCAGCAGCCGGCGGAACACCACCGGATCCTTGTCGTCCCAGAAGATCGCCGCGTAGGTGAGCAGCGCCGAGACCGCCGCCGCGATCATCAGCCGGCCGGCCGGCGCCAGGTCGGCGGCGAAGCGCGGCACGTCGTCGCCGGCGGGGACGAAGCCGGCCATGAAGAAGGCCGAGAACAGCACGAAGGCCGGCCACGCCCAAGGCCGGGTGCGGTAGGACAGCTCGCGCATCATCAGTCGCTGGGCGCCCAGCAGGGTCCAGCCCAGATAGACCGCGAGCGTCAGGCTCGCCGCCGTCGCGCCGGTCATCGCCAGCCCGTACCACTCCAGCACCCCGCCGGGGCCGCCCGGGAACAGCCAGCCGATGCCGGCGCCGGGAATGTGGGCGCCGTAGCGCACGGCGGTGTAGCCCACCACCACGCCGGTCGCCTGACTGACCAGGGTGCCCATCCGCGTACGGTGGCCGCGCAGCCGTACCGTCTGCAGCCCCAGCAGGAACGCCACCGCCTGCCCCAGCAGCGCCGCGCCGGCCAGGTAGAGGGTGCCGTGCACCATGGCCGCCAGGCCGAACACCTTGAACCGGGCGACGAGGCGCACGGCCAGGCAGATAGCGGCGCCGTACCAGCTGAATAGGGTGACGCCCAGCAGCTTGCCCCAGGTGAGCTGCCAGGCGTTCAGCGTCGACAGGCGCTGCCAGTCCCAGGTGCTCTCGGCCACCTCGGTGGGCACCGCGTCGGCGGCCTGCCGCGTGCCCCACAGCACGGCGAGGATCAGGAACAGCACGCCCGCGAGATCGGCCACCGGCTCGCTGCCGGACGGAATCGAGAGCAGCGCCGCGAGGATCAGCGGCATCGCCACAAGCCGGCGCCAGGTCAGCTCGTTCCAGACGTTGCGCAGCAGTTCCGGGTTCACGGCTTGCCCTCCAGCCCGTCGACGAAGGTCAGGTAGGATTCCTGCAGGCGCTCGCGCAGCTCGGCGAAACCGCAGACCGGAAGCTCCGAGGCGAGCAGCGCCGCAAGCAGCACGCGGCGTGCCTCCGGTTCGGCCGACGCGACGACGACGGCACCCGATTCGTCGGCCGATTCCACCGCCATACCGGCGATGCCCGACAGCCGCGACGCCAGGTCGGCCACCGGGTGCGCCAGCTCCACGCGCAGGCGGACGGTGGTCGCCGTCGAAGCCCCCAGCGGCGCATGCTGGAGCAGGCGGCCGTCGCGGATGAACAGCACCTCGGTGGCGTAGTCCTCCAGCTCGGACAGGATGTGGGAGGAGACCAGCAGGGTCATGCCCTGGTCGCGCAGCGCCTTGAACAGCTCGGAGAGGGCATGGCGCGCCTCCGGATCGAGGCCGGACGCCGGCTCGTCCAGCAGCAGCACGGTCGGGTCGTGGATCATCGCCTGGGCGATGCCGAGGCGCTGGCGCAGGCCGCGGGACAGGGTGCCGGCCGCGTCCCGCATGCGGTCGTCAAGGCCGACCCGCTCGGCGGCCCGCGCCACCGCGGCCTTCACTTCGGCCGGCGGGACGCCGCCTGAAAGGGCGGCGTGGCGCAGGCAGCGCTCCACCGACAGGTCGCCGTAGAGCCCGAAATAGTCCGACAGGTAGCCGATCCGCCGGTGCACCTCGCGGGGATGGTCGGCGGTATCGATGCCGTCGATGGCGATGGTGCCCGAATAGGGCCGGTCGAGCGCCGCGAGGCAGCGCAGCAGCGTGGTCTTGCCGGCGCCGTTGGGGCCGATCAGCGCGGCAATCGCGCCCTGGCCGACGGAGAAGCTCACGCCGGACAGGGCCCGGACGTTGGGATATTCGTAGGTTACGGCCTCGGCGACGATCACGGGGGGTGCCTTTCTGCGGCGATCCTATCAGGCGCCGTGGCGGGCGGCGACGAGGAACTCCTTGTTGCCTTCCGGCCCGGTGATCGGGCTCTCGGTGAGGCCGAGGACGCTCCAGCCGGGCTGCTCGCCGAGCCACGCCAGGATGGTGGCGCAGACTTCCTCGTGCAGCGCCGGGTCGCGGACCACGCCGCCCTTGCCCACCTGTCCCTTGCCCACCTCGAACTGGGGCTTGATCAGGGCGACGAGGACGGCGCCGGGCGCCGCCAGGGAAAGCGGCGCGGGCAGCACGGTGCGCAGGCCGATGAAGCTGGCGTCGCAGACCACAGCGTCGACGGCTTCCGGCACCTGCTCATGCGTCAGGTGCCGGGCGTTGGTCTTCTCCAGCACCACCACGCGCGGATCCTGGCGCAGCGACCAGGCGAGCTGGCCGTGGCCCACGTCGACCGCGTAGACCTTCGCCGCGCCGTGGTGCAGCGCCACGTCGGTGAAGCCGCCGGTGCTGGCGCCGACGTCGAGCACGGTGCTGCCCTCGAGGCCGATGCCGAAATGCTTCAGCGCGTGCTCCAGCTTCAGGCCGCCACGGCTGACCCAGGGATGGTCGCGGCCCTTCACCTCGAGCGGCGCGTCCTCGCGCAGGGTCTGCCCCGGCTTGGCGATCCGCTCGGTGCCTGAATAGACGGCCCCGGCCATGATCAGCGCCTGGGCCTTGGCCCGGCTCTCCACCAGCCCGCGGTCCACCAGCATGATGTCGACGCGCAGCTTCGCCATGTGTGGAACGGCCTTCCCGCCCCGCAACAGGGCGGCAGCGCAAGAGAAATCAGGCGCTCTGCTGGCGCAGAACGTCGGCGATGACGGCGGTGTCGAGGCCCAGCACGCTGAGCGCCTTCTCGACGATGTGCTGGGCGTTTAGGCCGGCCGCGGCATACATCAGCTCGGGCTTGTCCTGGTCGATGAAGCGGTCGGGCAGGATCATGCTGCGCAGCTTGAGCCCCTTGTCGAGCCGCCCGTCCTCGGCGAGGAAGTGCATGACGTGGGCGCCGAAGCCGCCGATGGAGCCTTCCTCGATGGTCAGCAGCACCTCATGCTCCTTCGCCAGGCGCCGGATCAGGTCGTGGTCCAGCGGCTTGGCGAAGCGCGCGTCGGCCACCGTGGTGGAGAAGCCCTTGGCGCCGAGCATGTCGGCCGCCAGCAGCGCCTCCTGCAGCCGGGTGCCCAGCGACAGGATGGCGATCGACGAGCCCTCGCGCACCACGCGGCCCTTGCCGATCTCCAGCGGCACGCCGTGCTCGGGCATCTCGATGCCGATGCCCTCGCCGCGCGGGTAGCGGAACGCCGAGGGCCGGTCGTCGATGGCGGCCGCGGTCGCCACCATGTGCACCAGCTCTGCCTCGTCGGCCGCCGCCATGACCACGAAGCCCGGCAGCGTCGACAGGTAGGTGACGTCGAACGAGCCGGCATGGGTCGGCCCGTCGGCACCCACCAGGCCGGCGCGGTCGATGGCGAAGCGCACCGGCAGGCCCTGGATGGCGACGTCGTGCACAACCTGGTCGTAGGCGCGTTGCAGGAAGGTCGAATAGATGGCGGCGAACGGCCGGTAGCCTTCCGAGGCCAGCCCGGCGGCGAAGGTGACGCCGTGCTGCTCGGCGATGCCGACGTCGAAGCAGCGGTCGGGGAACCGGTTGGCGAACAGGTCGAGCCCGGTGCCCGACGGCATGGCGGCGGTGACGGCGACGATCCGGTCGTCCTTCTCCGCCTCCTGGATGAGCGCCTTGGCGAACACCTTGGTGTAGGCCGGCGCGTTGGCCTTGGCCTTCACCTGGGCGCCGGTCACCACGTCGAACTTGGAGACGCCGTGATACTTGTCGGCGGCCGCTTCGGCGGGCGGATAGCCCTTGCCCTTCTGGGTCACCACGTGGACCAGCACCGGGCCGTCGATCTCGTCGCGGACGTTCTTCAGCACGGGCAGCAGGTGGTCGACGTTGTGCCCGTCGATCGGGCCGATGTAGTAGAAGCCCAGCTCCTCGAACAGGGTGCCGCCGGTGGCCATGCCGCGGGCGTATTCCTCGACCCGCTTGGCGCTGCGCTCGATGGACTTGGGGAACCGGCTGGCGATCTGCTTGGCGATCTCGCGCAGTCCGAGATACTGCCGCGACGACAGCAGGCGGGCCAGATAGGCGCTCATGGCACCCACCGGCGGCGCGATCGACATGTCGTTGTCGTTGAGGATGACGATCAGCTTCTTGTCCATGGAGCCGGCGTTGTTCATGGCCTCGTAGGCCATGCCGGCGCTCATCGCGCCGTCGCCGATCACCGCGATCACGTT
>WGNW01000105.1 GCA_016124315.1 Alphaproteobacteria bacterium | reverse complement strand
GCGCCTCCTGCATCACGGTCCGCTCACCCATCATCAGCCAATCTCCCACATCGCCGGGAAATTGAATCAGCGCGCCGCTACCGCCGCAAGTCGGAGTTTTTCAACACAATCCACCCATAGCCACCAAAGCAATACGAGCACCGATACGCAGGAAGGGGCGCCGAAGCGCCCCTTCCTTCGAAGCGCGTAAAATCCGGGATTATTCGGCCGCGACCTGATGGGCGAGGCGGGGCGCCGGGCGTTTGCCCTCGATGTACTCGTCCAGCACCTCATGATAGCGGCGGATGCGGTGCTCCTGGCGCGGCAGGTAGACGCCGGTGTAGCCGCGGCTGCGAAAGCCCTTCTGCTGGCCGGGCGTCACCGCCATGTCCTGGTCGATCGGCACGCCGAGCGACTTCTCGCCGAAGTCGAACACCTCGTGCTCCACCTCGGCGTCCCGCTCGACGATGCCGCCGGCGGTCATCACCGGCGTCGTCACGCCCTCGGGCGCCGGCGCGTACCACCAGTTGTCGAACACGCACTGCTCCGGATCCGTGGCGTGCGGCCTGGCGCGCAGGAAGTGGAAGCCGTCCGCCCACACCGACACGGCGAAGTTGGGGAACAGGAAGTAGTGGTAGACGTCCGTGAGCTGGTGGTCGCGGAGGTTGTCGAAGTAGGCGTAGCCCCGTTCCGGCCCCAGCTTGCGCATCTGCCGCTGCAGCGCCTCGCGGGTCTCGTATTCGCGGCCCGCGAAGTCGGCGGGGTCCAGGTCCCACTGCCGCAGCTGCTGCGCGAGGCCGTCCAGGATGGTCACGCCGCCCTTGGTCTCCAGGATGTGTGACGGCGCGCCGGCGCGCATCCACATCCGGTTGTGGCCTTCCTCCGACATGTCGAACTGGGTCCAGCGGTAGTTCTCCTCCACCGAGGATTCCGCCTGGGGATGGACCGTCGGCAGGTGATAGGACTCGTTGAAATTGTCCAGCACCACCTTCCAGTTGACCGGCAGGCGCGCGGTCAGCGCCAGGTAGCGCTTCCAGGTGTGGATCTCGTAGGGCGCCCAGTCGTCCCAGACCGGGCCGAGATAGTCCTTCAGGCCGACGCAGTCCGGGTCCATGTTGACGAAGATGAAGCCGGCGAAGGTTTCGCAGCGCACCTCCTCCAGCACCAGGTTCTTGCACGGGTCGCCCTCGGGGAAGTCCTCGGCGTCCTGGGCATAGGTCAGGCGGCCGTCGATTTCCCAGCGCCAGCCGTGATAGGGGCAGGTGAAGGCGTCGACGCTGCCGGCCTCGTTGAACACGAGCCGCGCGCCGCGGTGCTGGCAGACGTTGTAGAACGCCTTGATGGAGCCGTCATGCTGGCGCGCCATGATGATGGATTCGGGGCCGATCTCCTCCATCTGGTAGTCGCCCGGCTCGGGAATCTCGTCCTCCCGGCCCAGCAGCAGCCAGGTCTTCGTCCACATCTTCTCCCATTCCTGGTCGGCGAAGGCCTTGGACGTGTAGCGGTAGCCCGGAATGGTGTGGCCCTTGAGAACGGGCTGCGGCCACCTGGCGGGTGGCGCGGCGTACCAGTCGGCGGTGTGCTTTGTCATGGCGTGATCTCCCGTTCACGCCCGACGATCGTTTCCCGGTCAGGATTATTGTCGGCTCGCGGCCGCCGCGTCACCTATCGAGACTGACAGGTCGGGGCGTGCGGGACGCAAAAAAGAAGGGGACGCCGCGGCGTCCCCTTCCGGAAGGCGGTGCGACGAGGCCTATTCGGCGGCGATCGCGTCGCTCTGCTTCGGCACCACGCGGTAGCCCTTGCCCTCGATGTACTCGTCGATGACCTCGTGGTAGCGGCGGATGCGGAACTCCTGGCCGGACAGGTAGACGCCCTTGTAGCCGCGGCTGCGGAAGCCGAGCTGCTGGCCGGTGGTCACGCCCATGTCCTGGTCGATCAGCAGGCCGAGGCTCTGCTCGCCGTAGTTGAACACCTCGTGCTCGCACTCGTCGTCGGGCTTGAACACGCCCTTGGTGGTGTAGATCGGGGTGCTCTTGTCCTTGGGCACCGGCGCGTACCACCAGTGGTCGAACACGCACTGGGTCGGATCCGTGGGATGCGGCCGGGCGCGCAGGAAATGGAAGCCCGTCGCCCACAGCGACACCGCGAAGTTCGGGAACAGGAAGTAGTGGTAGACGTCCGTGAGCTGGTGGTCCTTCAGGTTGTCGAAGTGCTTGTAGCCGCGGTCCGGGCCCAGCTTGCGCATCTGCTGCTGGATGGCCTCGCGGGTCTCGTACTCGCGGCCGCCGCGGAAGTCGTCCGGGTCCAGTTCCCACAGGCGGAGCTGGTTCTCCAGCACCGGCTCGATCTTCACCTTGCCGCCGTTCCACTCCTGCTGCCTCGACGGCTTGCCGGACTGCATCCACATGCGGGCGTGGCCCTCGGCGCACATGTCGTACTGGGTCGACAGGTAGCTTTCCTCGGTCTTGCCGGCGGCCTGCGGGTGCACCGTGGGCAGGTGGTAGGACTCGTTGAAGTTGTCGAGCACGACCTTCCAGTTGATCGGCGCCGTGCAGGTCTGCGCCAGGAAGCGCTTCCAGTGGTCGATCTCGTAGGCCGCCCATTCGTCGTAGAGCGGGCCGAGATATTCCTTCAGGCTGGCGCAGTCAGGGTCCATGTTGACCCAGATGAAGCCGGCGAACACCTCGCAGCGGATTTCATTCAGCGTCAGCTTGCCGCACGGGTCGCCCTCGGGGAAATCCTCCGGGTCGTAGACGAAGGTCAGCTGACCGTCGATCTCCCAGCGCCAGCCGTGATAGGGGCAGGTGAAGGCGTCGACCGTGCCCAGGTCGTTGAACACGAGCCGGGCGCCGCGATGCTGGCAGACGTTGTAGAACGCCCGCACCGAGCCGTCCTGCTGGCGCACCATGAGAATGGATTCGGGGCCGACCTCCTCCATCTGGTAGTCGCCGGGCTCCGGAATGTCGTCGGCGCGGCCGAGCAGCAGCCACACCTTGGTCCACATGTACTCCCACTCGTCCTCGAAGAACTCCTTCGAGTTGTAGCGGTAGCCCGGAATCTTGTGGCCCTTGAACTCGGGAGTCGGCCACTTGTCGGCGCCCGTGGCGGCCCAGACGGGATCGGGTGCGGTCATCGAAACTTCTCCCCGTTGCGAATAAGGAAGCCGCATTATCGCGGAAAGGCAGGGGCGCTGTCACCTGTTGACTCTGATAGTCGTATCTAAGCCCTTGTAAAAAAGGGCTAATCGACCGATTCGAAGTCCATGCCGAAGTCGACGGCGGGGGCCGACTGGGTCAGCCTGCCCACGGAGATGAAGTCCACGCCGGTTTCGGCGATGCCGCGGATGGTGTCGAGCCGCACGCCGCCGGAGGCCTCGAGCGGCACCCGGCCGCCGGCGAAGCCGACCGCCTCGCGCAGCTCGGCCAGGCTCATGTTGTCGAGCAGCAGGCTGTCGGCGCCGGCCGCGACGGCCTCGCGGGCCTGCTCCAGCGTGTCGCATTCCACCTGCACCTTGAGGCCGGTGTGGCCTTGGCAGGCGCGGATGGCGGCGGTCACGCCGCCGGCCACGGCGATGTGGTTGTCCTTGATCAGCACCGCGTCCCAGAGGCCCATGCGGTGGTTGGTGCCGCCGCCCATCTTCACTGCGTACTTCTCCAGCAGGCGCAGGCCGGGAATGGTCTTGCGGGTGTCGAGCACCTTCGCCCCGGTGCCGGCGACGGCGTCGACGTAGCGGCGGGTCAGCGTCGCGATGCCGGACAGGTGCTGCAGGATGTTGAGGGCCGAGCGTTCGGCGGTCAGCAGGGCGCGCGCCGGCCCGTCGATGCGCACCACCGCGTCGCCCGGCTCGGCCACGCCGCCGTCGCCGACCGCCACGTGGACGGCCGCGTCCGGCGCCAGCCGCCGCACGATGGCGAGCGCCACCGGCAGCCCGGCCACCACGATCCGCTCCCGCGCGGCGATCCTCGCCCGGAACCGGGCGTCGGCGGGAATGGTGGCCTCGGCGGTCACGTCGCCCGCGCCGACATCCTCGGCGAGGGTGCGGTCGATGAAGTCCTCGAGCTGGGCCGCCGTCAGCGGCCCGGGCTCAGGCGACGGCTTCATGCCGGGCCGGCCGGGCGGGCGGCGACATGTCGAGCATGCGCTGCACCGAGCGCAGCGCCTTCACCCGCACCTCCTCGGGAACCTCGATCTGCGGCGCCATGTTGGCGAGGCACAGATAGAGCTTCTCCATGGTGTTGAGCTCCATGAACGGGCAGTTGTTGCAGTTGCAGGCCCCGTCCTGGCCGGGCGCGCCGATGAAGGTCTTGTCCGGCGCCTTCTTCCGCATCTGGTGGATGATGTGCGGCTCAGTGGCGATGATGAAGGTGTCCGCGTCCGAGCCGTTCACGTAGTTCAGGATGGACGAGGTCGAGCCCACATGGTCGGCGTGCTGCAGGATGTGGCCGGGGCATTCCGGGTGCGCCAGCACCGGCGCGCCGGGGTGCTGGCCCATCAGCTTCACCAGCTCGCGCTCGGAGAACTGCTCGTGGACGATGCACGAGCCCTGCCACAGGGTCATGTCGCGGCCGGTCTTGCGCGCCAGGTAGGCGCCCAGATAGCGGTCGGGCGCGAACAGGATCGGCTTGTCCTCGGGGATCTGGGAGACGATGTACTCGGCGTTGCTCGACGTCACGATGATGTCGGACAGCGCCTTCACCTCGGCCGAACAGTTGATGTAGGTGAGCGAGACGTGGTCCGGATGCTCCTCGCGGAACCGGCGGAACTCGTCCGGCGGGCAACTGTCCTCCAGCGAGCAGCCGGCTGCCATGTCGGGCAGGATCACGGTCTTCTGCGGGCTCAGGATCTTCGCCGTCTCGGCCATGAAGCGCACGCCGCAGAACACGATCACGTCGGCGTCGGTGGCCGCGGCCTTGCGCGACAGGTCCAGGCTGTCGCCGACGAAGTCGGCGATGTCCTGAATTTCTGCGTCCTGGTAGTAGTGGGCGAGGATCACGGCGTTACGTTGCCTGCGCAGCCGGTCGATCTCCGCCTTCAGGTCGATGAACGGATCGATCTCGGTGACGTCGAGGGGCCTGAGATCGGCCCGGGGCTTGTCCAGTACGGTCGTGTTCATGGTCCTTTTCCGGGCGTTGGCCCGCTCCCCGGCAACACGTTGCCAAACGTGGCCGGATATCTTGGGTATGACATAACCATTAACAAGGAAATTCGACGAAGGGCAGGATTGCGTGACCGCGGAACGACGCTGCAAAGGCAGCGTTCCACGTTCTTCAGGTGATTGGATTTACTGGATTTTCAAGCAGTCCAGGGCGCTGGCCAGCCGGTCGAACATGGCGTCCACCTGGTCCTCGGTGATGATCAGCGGCGGGCACAGGATCACCACGTCGCCGACGGCGCGGACCATCAGGCCGGCCTCGGCGCAGGCAGCCATGGCCTTCAGGCCGACCGTAAGGGACGGGTCGAAGGCCTGCTTCGTCGCCTTGTCGGCCACCAGCTCCACGCCGCCCATCAGCCCGGCGCCGAGCCGCGCCTCGCCCACCAGGGGATGATCGGCGAAGGCCGCCAGCCGCTGCTGGAAGCGCGGGATGAGGCGGCGGACATGGGCGAGCAGGTCGCGCTCCTCGTAGATCTGCAGGGTGCGCAGGGCGACGGCGGCGCACACCGGGTGGCCCGAATAGGTGTTGCCGTGGCCGAACGTGCCGATCTTGCGCGACTGCTCCACCATGGCGTCGTGCATGAAGGACGGAATGGTCACCGCGCCGATCGGCAGGTAGGCCGACGACAGCGCCTTGGCGCAGGTCACCATGTCCGGCTGCATGTCGACGGTCTGGCAGCCCCAGTAGTTGCCGGTGCGCAGGAAGCCGGTGATCACCTCGTCGGCCACCAGCAGGATGTCGTGCTTCCTCAGCACCGCCTGCAGCTTGGGGAAGTAGCCCTTCGGCGGCACGATCAGGCCGCCGGCGCCCTGGATCGGCTCGGCGAAGAACGCGGCGATCTCGTCCGGGCCGACCTTCTCGATCAGCCGCTCCAGGTTGCCGATGATGCGGTCGACGAATTCCTCTTCCGATTCGCCCGGCAGTCCTTCCCGGTAGTAGTGGGGGCAGTCGGTGTGCAGGAAGCCGCGCAGCGGCAGGTCCCAGTCGCGGTGGTTGTGGGTCAGGCCGGTGACGCTGGCGGAGGCCACGGTGACGCCGTGATAGGCCTTCAGGCGGCCGATGATCTTCTTCTTCTCGGGCCGGCCGATGGCGTTGTTGTAGTACCAGATCAGCTTGATGGCGGTGTCGTTGGCGCTCGAGCCGTCGCCGACGAAGAACACCCGGGCGGTGTCGCACGGCGCGACGGACTTCAGCTTCTCGGCCAGTTCGATGGCAGGCGCGTGGCTGCGGCTCTGGAACAGGTGGCTGAAGGCGAGCTTCTCCATCTGCTCGGTCGCCGCCTTCACCAGTTCCTTCTCGCCGTAGCCCAGCGAGGCGCACCACAGGCCGGACACGCCCTCGATGTACTGCTTGCCGTCGGTGTCCCAGACATGGATGCCTTCGCCCCGGTCGATCACCAGCGGACCGATCTCCGGGTGGCGCGCCAGGTTGGTGTAGGGATGCACCAGGTTGCCGATGTCCCGGGCTTCCAGCGAATTGGGCAGGAACGGCATCAGCGGCTCACCGCGGTGTAGAGCGAATGGAGGGTGGGCTTCGGCGTCGATGCCACCACGCGGCCGGTATCGACCATGTGTTCCAGATGGGCCAGCACCGAGCGGGCCGCCGCTGGATGCAGGTGCTCGCCCACATTGGCGTACATGATCTTGACCATGGCCGGGATGTAGCGGGCGTCGGAGCGCAGGCAGGCCATGATCTGCGCCTCCCGTTCCTCGCGGTGGGCGATGAAGGCGCGCACGAACGGCTTGGGGTCGGTGATGGCGGGGCCGTGGGTGGGCCAGTAGACCGCGTCGTCCCGGTCGAGCAGCAGCCGCAGGCTGTCCATGTAGGCCTTCATGTCGCCGTCGGGCGGCGAGATCACCGAGGTGGACCAGCCCATCACGTGGTCGCCGGTGAACAGCGCCTTCGCCTCGCGGTACTGGAAGCACATGTGGTTGGAGGTGTGGCCCGGGGTGAACACGCCCTCCATCGACCAGCCGTCGCCCTCGATCACGTCGCCGTGCTTGACCAGGTGATCGGGCTGGAACGCCCAGTCGCCGCCTTCCTCGACCGCCTCGCCGCGCCTGTCGCCGCCGTGCGGGCCGTAGGCCCAGGTCTCGGCGCCGGTGGCCTCCTTCAGCGGCGCGGCGGCAGGCGAATGGTCCAGGTGCGTATGGGTGATGAGGATGTGGCTCACCGTCTCGCCCTTCAGCCCCGCCAGGATCGCCTCGATGTGCGACTCGATCCGCGGGCCGGGGTCGATCACCGCCACGCTGCCCTCGCCGATGATGTAGGTGCCGGTGCCGGTGTAGGTGAACGGCCCCTTGTTGTCGGCGATGACGCGGCGGATGCCCGGCGCGATGCGCTCGACCACGCCGTACTCGAACCGGATGTCTCTCACGAAGGGAATGTCGACCATGCAGCTACTCTACCCGCGTCCAAGTCTGCGACCCGCAGAAAATCCACAGGCAGCCGCTGACTTTCAACCGATTTTCGTCGAGCAGCGTCAGGTGGGAGCGGTAGGCCTTGTCGTCCCGCGGGTCGTGGACGGTGCCGCCGGCCCACCGGCCGTCGCCCTCGTACTGGAAGCCGGTGAGGACGGCATAGCCCGTGTAGTCGGACCCGTCAGCAGGCTGCGGGTCGTCGGCCAGGACATGGCCGCAGATCAGGTCGCCGCAGGCCGAGATCTCGATGCGGCCGCCGTCCGGCTCGCGCCACACGCCCTGGATGCCGTCGTCGCCGGCTTGGGCGGCCAGCGGCAGCGCAAGCAGCGCCAGGGCCACCAGGATTCCGGCCGATGCGGCGACGCGTCTCGCCGGGCTTGCCGAACGGGAACATTCGTGGAACACTCTTGTCCTCACCCCATCGATGTGGTATTTCAGAACAAACAGTGAACGAAGGGGTGTGATGTCATGAGTGCTGAGTTGGTTCATCTCGGATGCTGGGCGATGCTGGCCGTGATGGCGGGATTCCTGATCGTGGGTGGAAGGGCGACGCTGCGGGAGTTCCGTCAGGTACGGCACAGCGGCGGTTTCCGTCGTGCCGCCCGCCGCGCGCCCGCGAGGGCCGGCCGGCGCCTGTGGGCGACCGCTAGCTGCTGAGCACCTGCTGCAGCCGCTTGGCCAGCGCCTCGCGGCGGTAGGGTTTGCTGATCATTTCGACGGTGGTGTCCGGCGGCAGCAGTTCCTGGAACGACGCGCTTTCGCCGTAGCCGGAGGTGAACAGGACCTTGAGGCCGGGGAAGCGCCGGCGCGCCGCCTTGGCGATCTCGATGCCGCTCATGCCTTCCGGCAGCACAAGGTCGGTGAACAGCAGGTCGATGTGGGGCAGCTTGTCGAGCAGCGCGATGGCCATCTGGCCGTCGGCCGCCTCGTGGGTGCGGTACCCCATGCGGTTGAGCAGCAGCACGGCCAGGTCCCGCAGGTCGCTGTCATCCTCGACGACGAGGACGACCTCGTTGTTGCCGGAGGGGCTCGATCCCTTGGACAGCTGACGCCGCCGCTCCGGCAGCACCTCGGCGGCCCGCGGCAGGTAGAGGTGGACGGTGGTGCCGGCGCCCGGCGCGCTGTCGATATGGATGTGGCCCGAAGACTGCTGCACGAAGCCGTAGATCATGCTGAGACCCAGGCCGCTGCCGGCACCCACTTCCTTGGTGGTGAAGAATGGCTCGAAGGCGCTCGCCAGCACGTCCGGCGTCATGCCCATGCCGGTGTCGCGTACGGTCAGCTTCAGGTAGTCGCCGGCCGGGATCACCGTGGGGTCCTTCACCAGGTTCTCCGCCAGCGTCAGGTTGGCGGTCTCCAGCAGCAGCCGGCCGCCCTGCGGCATGGCGTCGCGGGCGTTGAGCGCCAGGTTCAGCAGCACGTTCTCCATCTGGCCCGGGTCGATCAGCACCGGCCACGGATGGGAGGCGAGCCGCGGCTCCACGTTGATGGTCTCGCCCAGGGTGCGGCGCAGGATGGTGGTCATGGAGTCGACAAGCTCGTTGAGGTTGGTCAGCTCGGGCTTCAGCGGCTGCTTGCGGGCGAAGGCCAGCAGGCGCTTGGAGAGCTCGGCGCCGCGGCGCACCGAGCGCAGGCTCGCTTCGATGTAGCTGAGCTGGTCGCCCTTGGCGTCGAGCTGCTCGCGCAGCAGTTCCAGGTTGCCGGAGATGACCCCCAGCAGGTTGTTGAAGTCGTGGGCGATGCCGCCGGTGAGCTGGCCCAGGGACTCCAGCTTCTGGGCGTGCAGCAGGGCTTCCTCGGCGCGGTGCTTCTCGGTCACGTCGACGATGGTGACCTGCCGCGCCGGCTCGCCTTCCCAGTCCACGGCGCGGGCGTTCACCTCGACCCACACCAGCGAGCCGTCCCGCCGCCGTCCGCGCATCTTGAACGCCGGAGACACCGGCTTGCGGGTGCTGTCACGGAAGCGCGCCATGTCGTCGGGGTGGATCAGCGTCTCCACCGACCGGCCGGCAAGTTCGTCCGCCGAACTGCCGAAGATCTGCGTCACCGCTTGGTTGACGTAGACGATGCGGCCCCGCCGATGGATCAACACCCCCTGGAGCGAACCATCGACCAGGTTGCGGAACTTGGTCTCGGCTTCCCGGGACTGGCGCTCGGCGGTTCGCCGGTCGGTCACGTCGCGCATCACGCCGATGCGGCCGATGACGCGGCCGTCCTGGCCGCGCATGGGCGTCACCGACGATTCCACCATGCGGCGCTGGCCGTCGGGCCAGACGACCTCGGTCTCGGCAGACCATGTGGCGTTGTCGTCCATGGTGCGGCGGATGGTGTCTTCCACCGCCTTCGCCTCGGGGCCGGCCGGCAGGAAGGAAAAGGTGGAGACACCGATCAGCTTGTCCTCGGGCAGGCCGAGAATCTCGCAAGCGGCCCGATTGCAGGCGGTGACGATGCCGTCCACGTCGGTCACCACGAACCCTTCGCGGATCTGGCTCAGGATGATGGTCTCCAGCCGCTGGCCTTCTGCCTCGGCCCCGGTCAGCGCCGCGGCGGGCGCTTCCTCGGTTACCAGCGCGACCGTCACGCCGTCGCCGACGTCGCGCGAACGGATGCGCAGGGCGTTGCCGGCGTCCACCGGCCAGGCGATGAACGAGGTGTGGGCATCGCACAGATGCTCTATCGCCGCGTCGCGCAGCGCTTCAAAGGCGCCCGGGCCGAAATCCCCGCGGCGCGCGCAGTAGGTCATGATCTCGCGGACCGAGACCGTCGTGTCCAGCAGGGACGCGGGCAATTTGAGCAGCCGCGGCATGGCGCGGTTCCAGCCCACCAGCCGCAGGCTGCGGTCGAAGGCGAAGGCTCCTTCGGAGATGTCTCCGAACAGAGTCCCGCACAGGTCCGACCACCTGCTATCTGTGGTGTTGGCCAATGTCCCTTCCAAGTCCGGCCCTAACTCGCAAAGTCAACCGTTTCATCACGGAAACGTCCTAGAGATTGCTTCCCTTTGATGCCCATGGGCACTGCCCAAGCAGCACCGCCCCGGTAATGCTATACTGAAGTTATCGGGCTCCGCAAACAGGGAAAGCCAAAGCCCTTCATTAAGTCTCTGTTACGATTCCGCTTTCCCTTTTCGCGGCCGCCGGCGCGCTAGCGCTGGATGTTGACGAACAGCCGGTCGAGAAGGGTCTTGAGGCAGCTCGTCTCTTCTTGGCTAAACCCTTCCAGAATAACGGACTCGTACCGCTTGGCCTCGGGCAGGAGCCCGGCCACGACGGCTTCGCCTTCGGGGGTCAGGGATACGACCACGCCGCGCCCATCGTCGTCGCCGCGGCTGCGGGCGACCAGGCCTTCCTGCTCGAGCCGTGTTACCACCCGGGAAACGGTCCACATCTCGATCCCGGTGAATTCCGAGAGTTCGCCGATTCGCTGGCTGTCGTGCTGGTGCAGCGACGCGAGCAGCCGCCATACGGTGATGTTGATGCCGCGGGATTTCAGGCCCGCGCCGAAGGCGGCCGCCACCCGCGTCGCGCTCCGGTTGATCAGGAAGGGGATGTATTCGTTGAGATTGAAATCGGCGCTCATGTCGCTCCGGGAGGTGTCCATTTCGTCGCAGACGCTGACCGGCATGACGGGATCTTCCTTCATGCGCGTGCTCCGTCGTCGATAGGGGGATAAAAGACGCTGTGGGCGAGGCGGAGGGGGAGAGGGAAATAGCGCGAGGCCTCGAACGGTCTCCAGCCCTCCAGCGGCTCGGCGAGCCGGTCCGCCACCACGATCTGGATCAGCGGGTTCACCGCCATTCCCAGGTGCGAGCACAGGACTTCCACGTTTTCCCGCGGCGTGCCGTCGGGATCGGCGAGGAAGGAGCCCGGGATCTGCGTGGTCCGTACCGGCGCGATGCCGTCGAGCCGGCTGTACAGGGCGACCAGCGGAATGCCGGGCGGCGGCTCCTCGCTGAAGACGTGGTCCCGGTCGCGCCGGCCGAGCGGACGGTCCCGCCGCCTTGCCTGCGGCTCCTCGGCGGCGACGTCGTTTTCGAGCGGCGGCACATGGGCCGGACTGCCCATGGTGATCACCCGGTCGATCAGCGTGGGGTGGCGGCGGGCGATCTCGCGGGCGTACATGCCGCCCAGCGAGTGGCCCACCAGCGCCACGGCGCCGCCGGTCCGCTCCGCCAGCCGGAACGCCCGCCTGGCGATCGCACCGGCTTGGCGCTCGAAATACTGCCGGCTCGGGATGCCGCGGTTGATGCCCAGCCCCCAGGTCTCGGTGACGTAGCCGAGGCTGTCGAGCGCCTCGTTGAGCGGGGCGACCGTCTGGTCGGTGCCGGTGAAGCCGGGAATGGTGATCACCGCCCGCGGTTCGGCGGGCCGCCGCGCCACGCTCAGCGCGAATGGGCCGTAAACGAACTGGCTCAGGTACTCGTAGCCCGCCAGCAGGATGTCGCCGCCGAGCCGGAACTGGCCGTATCCGCCCTTCATGAATCCGTGCTCCGCCATGGCCTTACGCATCACCCTTCTTCGCGCGCGGCCGCGTCAGGCGGCGGACCTTGGCGCTGGCGGGAGCGGTTCGCCCGGCCCTCGGCTGGTAGAAGCCGCGCACGGTATGCGGCCGGGCCTTGCCGGCGCTCTCGCCGCCCAGCACCTCGCTGTGGAGGTCGGCGAAGCTGGAGAGGAGGTCGTCGCGCAGCTGCGCCAGGTCGGGCAGCAGCTTCGGGCAGGCGATCAGGCCGAAATTCAGCGTGTCGCAGTAGCTCTGGACGGTGATGTTGAGCCCGAGCCCGTGGGTGACGAGGGAGAGCGGGTGATAGTGGAGCATCCGGGCGCCGTTCAGGTAGAGCGGCTTGCGCGGGCCCGCCACGTTGGAGATGGTGACGTTGAACATCGGCCGGTGCAGGTCGGCGAGGCGCAGCCCGCCGTAGAGCTGCGAGGCGAGGCGCAGGGCGAGGGGTGCGCCGGCGATGTTGTAGTCCTGGATCATGGCGCCCTTGGTCGCCTCCACTTCGGCCTTCGAGGCGCGGCTCGCGCGGTTGATGGCCTGGGCGCGTTCCACCGGATCCTCGACGTCGGTGGCGAGGCCGCACACCATGCCGGTGACCAGGGTGCCGAGATGGTCCTTGTTGGCGCTGTCCTTGCGCAGCGAGACGGGCACCATGGCCAGCAGTTCGTCGTCCAGCTCGCCGCCGGTGCGCTCCATGTAGCGGCGAAGCGCGCCGCTGCAGGCGGTCATCACCACGTCGTTCAGGGTGACGCCCAGCGCGGTCTTGATGTCCTTGGCCTCCTGCAGCGATACCGTGCCCATGACGTAGCGGCGGCTACGCGAGATCGACTTGTTGAACGGTGTCGGCGGCGCGGCGCGGTTGATCCGCTCACCGTGGCTCATGCGGTCGAGCATGATGCTGGAGTAGTTGTTGGCGGCCTGTGCCATGCGGGGCAGCGCCTCGAGCATGGTCAGCGGCTGGCGCATGAAGCTGAGGAACGCGTCGCTCAGCAGTTCCAGCATGCTGGGCTCGCCGGTGCCGGCGGGCAGGTCGTCGCGCGGCGGCTCGCGGCGCGGCTCGGGCGTCGGGTCGAGCATCAGGTCGAGCTGCATGACGCCCGATTCGCCGTCGATCACCGCGTGATGGATCTTGATCACCAGGCACACCCGGTTGCCCTGCAGGCCGTCGATCAGGTGGTACTCCCAGAGCGGCCGGTTCATGTCCATGGGCGCCGCGGCGATGCGCGAGCAGGCCGCTTCGAGCTGCTCCAGGGACCCGGGGCGCGGTAGGCGGACGCGCCGGACGTGGTAGTCGAAGTCGATGTTCGAGACGTCGTCGTGCCAGACCGGGTGGTCCAGGTTGAAGGGCGTATCGATGCGGCGGATGCGGTAGTTCTTGAAGGCCGGCGCCCGCTCCTTCACCAGGTCCTTGACCTGGGCGAAGAATGCGTCGGGATCGACGCCGGGCGGCAGCTGGAAGATCGGGCAGCTCGCCACGTGCAGCGGTACGTCCTCGGTTTCGAAGTGCAGCCAGCTGGCGTCGAGGCCGGAGAGTTTTTCGATCGACGTGCTCATGATGTCTGCCTTATCCGTCTCAGAAACCGTCTTCGAGCTGCTTGCCGTAGAGCCCGCCGATGCTGCGGACCATGAAGCGCGGGGTGTAGCGCAGCCATTCCACGCCCAGCTGGTAGACCAGCCCGTTGATCTTCACGACCTCGCCGGCGTGGACGGCGTCGAACGCCTCCTGCGCCACCTGGCGTGCGTCGAGCTTCATGAAGTCGGGCACAGCGGGGTTTCCCGCCTTGCCCGTGGCGACCTGGGAGAACTCGGTCTCCGTGAGGCCGGGGCAGAGCGCCGTCACAGTGATGTTGTGCGGCTTGAGCTCCTCGCTCAGCGCCTCGCTCAGGGACAGCACATAGGCCTTGCTGGCACCGTAGACGGCGGCGTTCGGCGTGGGGCTGAAGGCCGCGACCGAGGCGACGTTGAGGATGCGGCCTTCGCCGGCCTCGATCATCGGCCCGGCGAACAGGTGGCACATGGCGGTCAGTGCCGCCACGTTGAGCTGGACCATGCCCGAAACCCGCGCCAGCGGCGTGTCGGTGAAGCCCTTGAAGGCGCCGAAGCCGGCGTTGTTGATCAGCACGTCCACATGGATGCCCGCGTCGCGCACGGCGTCGAAAATCTGCTGCGGTGCGGCGGGGCGGGACAGATCCTTCGGCAGCACCGTGACGGTGGTGCCCCAGGCGTCGTAGAGTTCCGCCGCCAGCTGTTCCAGCGCTTCGGCCCGCCGGGCGACCAGCACCAGGTTGTAGCCGCGTTCCGCGAACACCCGTGCCAGCTCGCGGCCGATTCCGGCGGATGCGCCGGTGATCAGGGCCGTCTTGCCGTATCCATGCGCCATAATGTCTCCCCGGGCAGATAATGCTGCAACGCAGCAAGGCTTGTTGCGGCGCGTTATAGCCGTCAGCGATGTTGGTTGCAAATACAAGTATGCTGCGCCGCAGCTATGCGCAGATTGCATGATGTCGGGCAGATCGCAGGAAAATCGGCTTTCCGCTTCTGCGTTTACCGCACGGTAAACCCGGTGCTACATAGGCTTGGAAGCAGCTGGGGAGACTGTATTCATGCACCCTTCCGTCCATGCCCGGGTAACGCCCGAGAAGCCCGCCTACGTGATGGCCGGGAGCGGCGACACCGTGACCTACGGCGCGCTCGAGGCCGGATCGAACCGGCTCGCGCAGCTCTTCCGGGCAAAGGGCCTGAAGGCCGGCGATCATGTGGCCCTGCTGATGGAGAACCAGAAGCGGTTCTACGAGGTGTGCTGGGCGGCGCAGCGGGCGGGGCTCTACTTCACCGCCATCAGCACGCGTCTGACCGCGCCCGAAGCCGCCTACATCGTCAACGACTGCGGCGCCCGCCTGCTGATCGCCTCGAAGGCGATGGCCAGGGTAGCGGCGGGGCTGCCGGGCCAGGTGCCGGCGGTCGAGACGCTGCTGATGACCGACGGCACGGCGCCGGGATTCGAGGCCTACGAGGAGGCGGTGGCGGCGATGCCGGCGACGCCGATCCCGGACGAGACCTCGGGCGTCGACATGCTCTATTCGTCGGGCACCACCGGCCGCCCCAAGGGCGTCAAGCTGCCGCTCAGCGGCGAGCCCATCGACTTCGTGTCGCCCCAGGCGGCGGCGTCGCGCCAGCTCTACGGCTTCGGCGAGGACACGGTCTACCTGTCGCCGGCGCCGCTTTATCACGCCGCGCCGCTGCGCTTCAACATGTGGGTGATGCGCGTCGGCGGCACCTGCGTGATCATGGAGCACTTCGACGCCGAGGAGTACCTGCGCCTGGTCGAGCGCTACCGCGCCACCCATTCCCAGCTGGTGCCGACCATGTTCGTGCGCATGCTCAAGCTGCCCGACGAGGTGCGCCTGAAATACGACGTGTCGTCGCTCAGGGTGGCGATCCACGCCGCCGCGCCCTGCCCGGTCGACGTCAAGCGGGCGATGATCGACTGGTGGGGGCCGATCCTGATGGAGTACTACGCCGGCACCGAGGGCAACGGTTCCACCTTCATCAACTCCCGGGACTGGCTGGCCCATCCCGGCTCTGTGGGGCGTCCGATGGTCGGCGAGGTGCACATCGTCGACGAGACCGGCGAGGAGCTGCCGCCGGGCGAGCCGGGCGCCATCTACTTCGCCGGCGGCCCCCAGTTCAGCTATCACAACGACCCGGAGAAGACCGCCCAGACCCGCAACGACAAGGGCTGGTCCACCCTGGGCGATGTGGGCTACCTGGACGAGGAGGGCTACCTCTACCTGACCGACCGCAAGGCGTTCATGATCATCTCCGGCGGCGTCAACGTCTATCCCCAGGAAGCGGAGAACGTGCTGATCACCCATCCGAAGGTGCAGGACGTCGCGGTGATCGGCGTGCCCAACGAGGACTTCGGCGAGGAGGTGAAGGCCG
>WGNW01000083.1 GCA_016124315.1 Alphaproteobacteria bacterium | reverse complement strand
GTGGGAAGGCGCGTTCATCTGGGCCTGCAAGAACTATGACGGCGACGTGCAGTCCGACACCGTGGCGCAGGGCTACGGCTCGCTGGGCATGATGAGCTCGGTGCTGATGACCCCTGACGGCCAGACCTGCGAGGCCGAGGCCGCCCACGGCACGGTGACCCGCCACTACCGGCTGCACCAGAAGGGCGAGGCGACCTCCACCAACCCGGTGGCCTCGATCTTCGCCTGGACGCGCGGCCTCGCCCATCGCGGCCGCCTGGACGGTACCCCCGAGGTGACCGAGTTTGCCCAGACGCTGGAGAAGGTCTGCGTCAACGCCGTCGAAAGCGGCTTCATGACCAAGGACCTGGCGATCCTGGTCAGCCCCGACCAGCCCTGGATGACCACCCAGGAATTCCTGGCCAAGCTGGACGAGGATCTGCAGGCAGCCCTGGCCTAGGTTCCGACGTTTCGAGGGAGGGCGGCGCGGCAACGGTCGCGCCGCCCTTTTTCACGTCCCCGTCCGATCGGAGACCGCGCCTCAGACCGTCTCCAGGTCGAGCGCGTAGCCGGCGGAGCGGACCGTACGGATCACGTCCTGGGCGCCGCCCTCGTTGAGCGCCTTGCGCAGGCGCCGGATGTGCACGTCGACGGTGCGCGGCTCGACGTAGACGTCGTGGCCCCAGACAGCGTCCAGCAGCTGCTCGCGCGAGAACACCCGGTCCGGGTTTTCCAGGAAGTGGCGCAGCAGCCGGAACTCGGTCGGGCCGAGGCGCAGCGGCTTGCCGCCCCGGGTGACCTTGTGGGCCGTGGCGTCGAGCGCAATGTCGGCGTAGGTGAGCACCTGGCCCGAATAGGCCGGACGAACCCGCCGCAGCACGGCGTGGATGCGGGCGATCAGCTCGCGGGGCGAATAGGGTTTGGTGATGTAGTCGTCCGCGCCGGTGTCCAGGCCGCGGATGCGGTCCCCCTCCTCGGTGCGGGCGGTCAGCATGATGACCGGAATGCCGGCGGTGTCCGGCGACTTTCGCAACCGCCGGCAGACCTCGATGCCCGGCACGAAGGGGAGCATCCAGTCCAGCAGGATCAGGTCCGGCGCGCTCTCCTTGGCCATCACCAGGCCTTCCTCGCCGTCACTGGCGTGGAGGACGTCGAAGCCCTCCTTGTCCAGGTTGTACTTGACCAGCTCGACCAGGCTCAGATCGTCTTCGATCAGCAGGACGCTTGGCTTCATGTGCCTGTTTCCCGTCAGTCGTCGTCACTGGGGCGCAGCACCGTGTAGCTGGTGCTGTCGCTCTTGGGACGCGTGTCCTCGAGCAGATCGCCCTTGACCAGGTAGTAGACGATCTCCGCGAGGTTGGTTACGTGATCACCCATGCGTTCGACGTTCTTCGCGGCGAACAGCAGATGGGTGCAGGGCGTGATGGAGCGTGGATCCTCCATCATGTAGGTGAGCAGCTCGCGGAACAGGCTGTTGTAGAGCTCGTCCACGGCCGTATCGCGCTCCCAGACGTCCAGCGCCTTGACCTCGTCCTGGTCGATATAGGCGTCGAGCACGTCCTTCAGCATCTTCTGGACCAGGTGGGCCATGTCGCCGACCGTGCGCACGACCCGGAAGTTCTGGGCATCGCTGATGGCGCCGACCCGCTTGGCGATGTTCTTGGAATAGTCGCCGATCCGCTCGAGGATGCTCGACATCTTGAGTGCCGAGACGATCTCCCGCAGGTCGGACGCCATGGGTTGGCGCCGCGCCAGGAGCGAGATGGCGTCCTTCTCGATGGAGAGTTCCAGGCTGTCGAGCGACTTGTCCGCGGCGACCACCTGCGCCGACCGGTCGGAGCTGCGCTTGAAGAGGGCGTCGACGGCGCCCGCGATCTGCGCCTCGGCAAGGCCGCCCATGCGGGCGATGCTGGAGCGCAGGTTCTCCAGCTCCTTGTCGTAGGCGGAAACGGTATGATCCTTAGGCATGGACTTCCGGCCCCTGAATGAGCGCGCTAGCCGAAGCGGCCGGTGATGTAATCACGGGTCCTCTCCTCGCGCGGATTGGTGAAGATGTCTTCCGTGTCGCCGTACTCCACCAGGTCGCCCAGGTGGAAGAAGGCGGTCTTCTGCGATACGCGCGCCGCCTGCTGCATGGAGTGGGTGACGATGACGATGGCATAGTTCTCGCGCAGTTCGTCGATCAGTTCCTCCACGCGGGCCGTGGCGATCGGGTCGAGCGCCGAACACGGCTCGTCCATCAGGATCACCTCCGGGCTCACCGCGATGGCGCGGGCGATGCACAGCCGCTGCTGCTGGCCGCCCGAGAGCGCGGTGCCCTGCGTGTCCAGCCGATCGTTGACCTCGTTCCACAGGCCGGCCTTCCTCAGGCTGGTCTCGACGACCTCGTCGAGCTCGGACTTCTTGGTCGCGAGCCCATGGATCCTGGGACCGTAGGCCACGTTCTCGTAGATCGACTTGGGGAACGGGTTGGGCTTCTGGAACACCATGCCGACGCGGGCGCGCAGCTGCACCACATCGACCGAGCGGTCGTAGATGTCGACGCCGTCCAGCTCGATGGTGCCGGTCACGCGGGCGCTGTCCACCGTGTCGTTCATCCGGTTCAGGCAGCGCAGATAGGTGGACTTGCCGCAGCCGGACGGACCGATCAGCGCCGTGACCTCGTTGTTGTTGATGTCCAGGTCCACGCCCTTGATGGCTTCCTTTGCGCCGTAGAACACGTGCACGTCCCGGGTGGTGAACTTGACGTTTCCGGTGTCAGCAATCATCTGCCGCTCCGCCGTGGAAGAGTGAGTCGTGTCCATAGGTTCTACCATCTCCGTTCGAACCGTTTTCTCAGGATGACCGCCGTCGCGTTCATTGTAAGGAGGAATGCTAACAGAATCATGATAGCCGCCGAGGTAAGTGCGACGAATCCGCGCTCGGGCAGCCCCGACCAGATGTAGATCTGCACCGGCAGGGCCGTCGCGGGATCCATCGGCGAGCCGGGGAAGTCGAAAACCGCCGCCACCATGCCGACCATGATCAGCGGCGCGGTCTCCCCCATGGCCTGGGCAAGGCCGATGATCAGGCCGGTCAGGATGCCCGGCATGGCAAGCGGCAGCACATGGTGGAAGACTGCCTGCATCTTCGAGGCGCCCACGCCGAGCGCCGCCTCCTTGATGGACGGCGGCACGGCGCGGATGGCGGCACGGGTCGCGATGATGACTGTCGGCAGGGTCATCAGGGTGAGCACCAGGCCGCCGACGATCGGCGCCGACCGGGGTAGATGGGCGTAATTGATGAACACGGCGAGGCCGAGGATGCCGAACACGATCGACGGCACCGCAGCCAGATTGTTGATGTTGACCTCGACCAGGTCGGTGAACCGGTTCTTCGGCGCGAACTCCTCCAGATAGAGCGCCGCCCCCACCCCAAGCGGCAGCGCGAGGAGGACCACCAGCACCATCATGAAGAACGAGCCCAGCAGGGCGACGCCGACGCCCGCCAGTTCCGGATCGGCCGAGGCGCCCTCGGTGAACAGGTTGGAATTGAAGCGCAGGTCGACCCGGCCGTCGTGCTCGAGCTTCTCCAGCCAGGCCATCTGCTGGTCGTTGATCAGGCGCCGGTTCTCCGGCAGGTCGCGCGAGATCTGCCCCTTCACGAAGGGATCGACCGAGCCGTGCGCCAGCAGCCAGACCTCGACCGTGCTCCCCAGCAGCGTCGGATCGTTGACCAGGATCTTGCGCAGTTGCACGTCGACGCCGTTGCTCAGCAGTCCGCGGGACAGCCGCTCGTCCTCGGTGTCGCCCTTGGGAATCCCCAGGTAGTCGTTCAGGGACCGCCGGGCGAGCTTGGTGTACTTGAAGCCGGAAACCCCCTTGAGGTCCTCGGCCGTCGCCCCCGGCTCGACGCCCAGCGCCTCGGCCGTGAAGGTCACCGGCAGCCGGATGTTGGTGACCACGAAGCCCGAAATGCCCTGGCTGATGATGGTGTAGAAGAGGACCGCCAGGAACGCCAGGGCGAGGATGATCATGGCCAGACCGTAGAAGCGGAACCGCCTCTCCGCCGCGTAGCGCTTCCGGACGAGCTTCTGGGCCCTTTCCGACAGGAAGTAGGGGGTCTTGCCGGTATCAGTCATACTGCTCCCTGTACTTCCGGACGATGTGGAGGGCGTAAACGTTGAGGATCAGCGTGATCACGAACAGCGTCATGCCGAGGGCGAATGCCACCAGCGTCTGGGGGCTGGTGAATTCCTGGTCGCCGGTGAGCTGGCTGACGATCTTCACCGTCACCGTCGTCACCGCCTGGAACGGATTGGCCGTCAGGTTGGCCGCCACGCCCGCCGCCATCACCACGATCATGGTCTCGCCGACCGCGCGGGAGACGGCGAGGATGATGCTGCCGACGATGCCCGGCAGCGCAGCGGGCAGGATTACCCGGCGGATCGTCTCCGACTTTGTGGCGCCCAGGCCGTAGGAGCCGTCGCGCAGCGACTGCGGCACGGCGTTGATGACGTCGTCAGACAGCGACGAGACGAACGGAATGATCATGATGCCCATCACCAGACCCGCCGTCAGGGCGCTTCGGGCGTCGATGTCGAGGCCGATGAGCGCTCCGCCGTCCCGCAGGAACGGGCCGACGGTGATCAGCGCGAAGAAGCCGTAGACCACCGTGGGAATGCCGGCCAGGATCTCGAGGATCGGCTTGGCGATGCCTCGGAACCTGGGCCCCGCATACTCCGCCAGATAGATGGCCGACATCAGACCGACCGGCACCGATACCATCATGGCGAGGATGGTGATGAAGACCGTGCCCCATAGCACGGGGATCAGGCCGAACTGGCCGGTCTCGCCCCCGGAACCGGCCGCGGCAAAGCGCGGGTCCCACACCAGTCCGAAGAAGAAATTCTCCGGCGGGACCAACGAGAAGAAGTGGATTGTCTGGAACAGCATCGACAGCACGATGCCGACGGTCGTCAGGACGGCGATGCTCGAGCAGATGATCAGCAGCGCCTTGACCACCGCCTCCACCCAGTTGCGCGCCCGGGCCTGCGGCCGCACCTGCCGATAGGCCAGGGCGAACGCCACAAGAGCGGCCAGCAGGACGGCGATGGTCATGTAGAGCCGGCTCGACGCCAGCATGCTGTTATAGGTGGCGGCGAGCTTGACCGCGTAGGGCTCGGCGCCGAACGCGCTGCCGGACTGGGCCACGTTGACCACTTGGGCCAGAGCCAGTTCGCGCATCGACGGGTCGCCGTTGCGCACGTCGGCGGGCAGCAGGTCGGTAATGTGACCCATGATCACCGGCCCCTGGGCGATCAGCCAGACCGCCATGACGGAAAACGCCGCCAGAGCCACCACGAGAGCGACATAGGTGCCGTAATAGGAGGGGCGCGAATGCAGCACCCGCGCATTACCGCCGCTCACCGCGCGCACCCGCGCCAGGCCCGCGACATAGGCCGCGGTCACGGCGCCGAGGATGATGAGGATCAGTAACGTCACGGACATGCTTGCTCGCCCTGCTTCACGTTGTCCCGGACGCGCCGGAACGGCAGCGTGCCGGCTTCGCCTGGTCGTTCGCGCCGCCGGGACCGAGAACCTGGAGACGTTGCGGGAGCGAGCATGAAAGGCCCGCTCCCGCCGCGCAATCGCCTGCGATCAGTCGATCGTCTTCATGGCCTGCCAGTTGGCACGGAACTGCTCCCGCTGCTTTTCCGGCGCGGGGATCAGACCCTTTTCAGCCAGCATGCCGTCGTCGCCGATCATGTCCTCGCTGAGAAAGAAGGTCACATAGTCCTTCAGGCCGGGAATCGCGCCTAGGTGCTGCTTCTTGACGTAGAAGTAGAGCGGACGGGAAACCGGATAAGTGCCGTCGCCGATCGTCTCGACGTTCGGCTTGATGCCGTTCACGGTGGCGACCTGGATCTTGTCCACGTTCTGCTCGTAGAAACTCAGGCCGAACACGCCGATGCCCTCGGGATTCGACTTGATGCGCGCCAGGGTCTCGGTGTAGTCGCCGTCGATGTCGACCGCCACGCCGTCCTTGCGGATCTGCATGCAGGCCTTCTTCTGGGCGTCCTTGTCCATCTTCTTGATGATGTCGAACTCTTCGCAGCCCGTATTCAGCACCTTCTCTTCGAAGACTTCACGGGTGCCATGCTTCTCGCCCGGGATGTACATGGTGATCTTCTGCGCTGGAAACGCCGGATTGACGTCCTTCCAGGTCTTGTTGGGATTGGCCACCATCTTGCCGTTCACCGGAACCTCGGCGGCCAGCGCCAGATAGATGTCCTTGGGAGTGAACTTGAAGTTGGGGTGGCCCACGGCGCTGGCGAACACGATGCCGTCATAGCCGAACTTCACCTCAATGATGCCCTTCACACCGGCTTCATGGCAGGCCTTGACCTCGGAGTCTTTGATGGCGCGCGAGGCGTCCGCGATGTCGATATAGTTGGGGCCGACACCCTCGCAGAACTTCTTCAGCCCCGCCGAGGATCCGCCCGATTCGACCACCGGCGCGGGGTGCTTGGTCTGCTTGCCGAACTGCTCGGCGACCACGGTCGCGAAAGGCAGCACGGTGGACGAGCCGGCAATCTGGATCTGGTCGCGGGCATACACGGCGCCCGGCGCGGCGGCGCCGACCGCGGCGATGGTGGCGAGGCCGATGAGTGTCTTTTTCAGCACGATGTTTCTCCAGTCATCTGTGGTGAGCCGCGTCTTGAGGGCGCGGTCACGCCGTCACCCGTGGCCGGAAGCTACGGACGGGCAGTGAACGCAATACGACATGGTGGTTACGGTTTTATTACAGCTTGAGAATCATGCGGCCGACACCGCCTTCGCAGACTGGGACGCGGCCTGGGGCGCGGCGCGGGACGGCAGGTAGACCGTCACGGTGGTGCCCACCCCCAGTTCGCTTTCGAACACCAGGCGGCCGCGGTGACGGTTCACGATATGCTTGACGATCGCCAACCCGAGCCCGGTGCCGCCCTTCTTGCGCGACCGCGCCGCGTCGACTCGGTAGAAGCGGTCGGTCAGGCGGGGCAGGTGCTCACGGGCGATTCCCTCGCCCTCGTTGATCACCCGCACCACGACGCCGGGGCCGCCGGTTTCCGGCAGACGCGCCTGCACCTTGCCGCTGACCGAGATGACGGTGCCCTCCCGGCCGTATTTGATGGCGTTGTCGACCAGGTTCTGGAACACCTGGGTCAGCTGGTCCGGATCGCCGATCACCTTCGGCAGATCGCCGTCCATCTCGACCGAGATGCGCATGTTGCGCTCGCCCGCCACCAGCGACAGGGCGTCGACCACGCTGTCGATCACGTCGGGCAGGTCGACCTCCTCCGAAGGCACCACGTGCTCGTCCAGCTCGATGCGCGACAGCGACAGCAGGTCGTCGATCAGCCGGGCCATGCGGGCGGCTTCCTGCCCCATGATGTCCAGGAAGCGCTCCTGGGCCGACGGATCCGTCCTGGCCGGCCCCTGCAGCGTCTCGATGAAGCCGATCAGGCTCGCCAGCGGCGTCCTGAGCTCGTGGCTGGCATTGGCGACGAAATCCGCCCGGAGTTGCTCGGAGCGCTTCAGCGCCGTCACCTCGTGCAGCGCGATCGCCATGGCGGGCGCCGCTTCCCCCGGTCCACGGCGACGGTCGGTCATGGGCAGCGCGGTCAGCACGAAATGGCGCTCACCCGGGCTGAGCAGGGTGATCTCCTCCCGCGAGATGCTGCTGCTGGCCAGCACCCGGTCCATGGCCTCGACCGCCGTGGGATGGCGCAGCACCTGCGAGAAGTCGCGGCCGACCAGCCGCACGCCGAACAGCTCCCGCGCCGCCGAGTTGGCTTCCATCACCCGGCGGTTCTCGTCGAGCAGCACCAGCGCGTCGGGGATCATGTCGATCACCATCTGCGCGTCGGACACGGACGGCAGTGAAGCCTTGGCGATCGTGGAGACGGCGTCGGCTTCCGACTGCCGTGCGTTTATCAGTCGCCAGGAAACCGCGGCCAGGGGAATCCAGGACACGGTGACGACGATCACGGGAAGGACCGGCAGCCGGCCGGAGGCGGCCAGGACAGCCAGCGCCGCGACGGGGAGGACGACGGCCGCCTTCCACCACTTTCTCAACGCTTCCAGCACTCTTCCGTCGACCATTCGTTCTGTCCGCGGCGTCCGGCCCGCACAGCCGGACTCGGGCTCGTCGGAACAACAACCACGATTTTCCGCTTCCGCGCAATCGCATCATTGTAACACGGCCGACGAACCCCTTGCCTGTGGCATTGAAATGACGCACAACGGCAGCCGAACCGTACCGCCGACTACAAATCGAGAAGGAATTCCGAAGGATGGACCTGTCCTATTCCGACGAACAGACCATGCTGCGCGACAGCGCCGAGCGCTTCGTGGAGGCCAACTGCGGTGCCGAGAACCTGCGCAAGATGCGCAACACCGAAGAAGGCTTCAGCCGGAACTACTGGAAGCAGATGGCTGAACTGGGCTGGCTCGCCCTTCCCTTCACCGAGGAGCAGGGCGGCCTGGGCGGCACGGCCGTGGACACCATGGTGCTGATGGAAGCCTTCGGCAAGGGCCTGGTGCTCGAGCCCTACCTCACCACCGTGGTGATGGGCGGCGCCGCGCTGCGTGCCGGCGGCAGCGACGCCCAGATCGAGGAACTGGTGCCCGCGCTCGTCGAGGGCGAACTCATGTTCACCGTGGCCTATGCCGAGCCGCAGGCCCGCTTCGACCTGTTCGACGTGGCGACCACCGCGCGCCGGGACGGCACCGGCTGGGTGATCGACGGCAGCAAGGCGGTGGTGCTGCACGGCGACAGCGCCGACAAGATCATCGTCAGCGCCCGCACCTCGGGCGACCGGCGCGACGCGACCGGCATCAGCCTGTTCATCGTCGATGCTGGCGCGCCCGGGCTGGAGCGCCGCCCCTACCCGACCGTCGACGGCTCCCGCGCCGCCGAGATCATGCTCGGCAGCGTCCGCGTCGACGCCGACGCCCTGCTCGGCCGGGAAGGCGAAGGCCTGCCGGTGCTCGAGCGCGTCGCCGACGAGGCCATCACGGCGCTCTGCGCCGAGGCGGTCGGCGCCATGAAGGTGCTGCTCGACACGACGGTCGAATACACCAAGACCCGCGAGCAGTTCGGCCAGCCCATCGCCAAGTTCCAGGTGCTGCGCCACCGCATGGCCGACATGATGATGGAATACGAGCAGGCCAAGTCCATGGCGCTGGTCGCCGCCCTCAAGCTGGACAGCGAGGACCCGGTGGAACGCCGCAAGGCGGTTTCCGGCGCCAAGGTGCAGATCGGCAAGAGCGGCCGCTTCGTCGGCCAGCAGGCGGTGCAGCTGCACGGCGGCATGGGCATGACCGACGAACTGTCCGTCGGCCACTACTTCAAGCGCCTGACGATGATCGACATCCTGTTCGGCAACGTGGATCATCACCTGAAGCAGTTCAGCGCCGCCGCCTGACGCCGGAGACACGCCATGGATCTCTCGTTCTCGCCCGAGGAAACCGCCTTCCGCGACGAAGTGCGCGCCTGGGTGGCCGACGCCCTGCCCGCCGACATCAAGGCAGCCATGGAGCGCGGTGAGAAGGTCAAGAAGGACGACCTGCGCCGCTGGCACAAGATCCTGCATGAGAAGGGCTGGATCGCGCCCGCATGGCCCAAGGAGTACGGCGGCACGGGCTGGACGGCGACGCAGCGCTACATCTTCGCCAACGAGATGGCGCTGGCCGGCGCGCCCGACCTGCCCGCCTTCGGCCTGAAGATGGTCGGCCCGGTGATCTACACGTATGGCAGCGAGGAACAGAAGCGGGAATACCTGCCCGGCATCCTCAACGGCGACGTATGGTGGTGCCAGGGCTACTCGGAACCGGGCTCCGGTTCCGACCTGGCCTCGCTGAAGACCAAGGCGGTCAGCGACGGCGACGAGTATGTGGTCAACGGTTCCAAGATCTGGACGACGGGCGCCCACGAAGCCGACTGGATCTTCTGCCTGGTGCGCACCGACGACACGGGCAAGAAGCAGGAGGGCATCTCCTTCCTGCTGATCGACATGAAGACGCCCGGCATCGAGGTCAGCCCGATCATCATCATCAACGGCGACCACACCGTGAACCAGGTGTTCTTCAACGACGTGCGGGTGCCCAAGCGCAACCTGATCGGCAAGGAGAACGAGGGCTGGACCTACGCCAAGTTCCTGCTGGTCAACGAGCGCAACGGCATCGCCCAGATCGGCGCCAAGAAGCACACCATGGCGCGCATCCGCAAGCTGGCCGCCTCGACCCAGCTGAACGGCCACCGGCTGGCCGATGATCCGGGCTACCAGCGGCGCCTCGCCGAAACCGAAGTGGCACTGATGGCGCTGGAATACTCCGAGCTGCGCTTCCTGTCGGGCCAGAAGACCGATCATGCGCCGGGCACCGAGGCCAACATGATGAAGGTGGCCGCGACCCAGCTCCAGCAGAGCATGTCGGAACTGTTCATCGAGATCGCCGGCTACTACAGCTATCCGTTCGACGGCTTCCGCGACACCGAGGGCTCCAACGAGCCGCCCGTGGTGCCCGAGGACGCCGGCGGCGCCATGCACCAGTTCCTCTACGGACGGGCGTCGACCATCTATGGCGGCTCCAACGAGATCCAGCGCGACGTCATCGCCAAGGTGCTGCTGAGCCTGTAGGCATGCCCCACCAGCCGCTCTTCTGGGCGGTGGCGGCCGTCGCGGTCCTGATCGTCAGCTTCTCCAAGGGCGGCTTCGCCGGCGGCGGCGCGATCGCCGGCGTGCCCATCCTGTCCACCGTCATCGATCCGGTCACGGCGGCGGGCATCATGCTGCCGCTGCTCATCGCCATCGACGCCATCAGCCTGTGGGCCTACCGGCGCCGCTGGAACTGGCGCATCGTGCGCACCATGCTGCCCGGCGCAGCGCTCGGTGTGGGCCTGGGCGCCCTCACCTTCGGCTTGGTGAACGAGGACGTGATCAGACTGGTGCTGGGCGTCATCGTGCTGCTGTTCGTCGCCCACAACTGGCTCAAGCGACGGGAAATCGGCGACGCGCCGCCGCGGCCGCCGGACTGGAGGCGGGGTACCGGGCTTGCGACCGTGTCCGGCTTCACCAGCACGGTCGCCCACGCGGGCAATCCGCCGATCGCCATGTACCTGCTGCCCCAGAAGCTGGAGCGCACCACCTACCAGGCGTCGAACGTGCTGTTCTTCGCCCTGGTCAACTACATGAAGACGGTGCCCTACGCCGTGCTCGGCTTGCTCGACGCCAGCAATCTCAGCGTATCCGCCGCCCTGCTGCCCGCCGTGGTGGTCGGCACGCTGGCGGGCGTGTGGCTGCACCGCAAGATATCCCAGCGGGTCTTCCTCGGCGTGGTCTACGTCTCGCTCGCCGTGATCGGCACCAAGCTGATCTGGGACGGCGCCGGTGCTCTCTGGGGCTGACCCGACTACCTGAAGCCGGCCGCCATGGCGGCGCCGGCGCGGATCAGCCACATGTCCGACGTCACGGTCACCAGGTCGAAGCCCTTGGAGATCATTTGCTTGGAGTAGTCCGCGTTGCTGTTGACGATGGCGCAGCGCAGGCCGTGCCGCTTGGCGGCCGCCAGGATGGCGTCGATCGCCTCGACCACCACCGGGTCGGTCTGGTTGCCGCGCGCCTCCCGCCCCAGCGACAGGCCCAGGTCCGACGGACCGATCAGCAGCGCGTCGAGGCCCGGCGTGCGGCAGATGTCGTCGAGGTTGCCCATGGCCTGCGCCGTCTCGATCATGGCCAAGGTCAGCACGGTCGTGTTGGCCATCTTGAGGTATTCCGGCCCCGCGTAGAGCAGCGCCCGGTTGGGGCCGACGCTGCGGTAGCCGTCCGGTGCGTAGCGGCAGGCGCCGACGAAGCGCTCGCATTCCTCGCGGCTGTTGATCATCGGGCAGATGATGCCGTAGGCGCCGGCGTCCAGCGCCTTCATGATGACGCCCGGCTCGTTCCACGGCACCCGCACCAGCGGCACCGTGCCGCTGGCCGAGACGGCGGCGAGGATGGCGTGCATTTCCGACAGGCCGATCAGGCCGTGCTGCATGTCGACGGTCAGCGAATCCCAGCCCTGATGGGCCATCTCCTCGGCAATGAAGGCGCTGTCGGAGAACACCCAGCAGTTGGTGGCGGCCCGGCCCTCGGTCCAGACCCGCTTCAGTCCGTTTTCGCGCATCTCAGGGCTCCAGCATGATCTTGCACTGGCTCGTCGGCGTCCGCAGCGCCTCGAAGGCGGAGGGGAACTGCTCGAAGCCCAGCACGTCGGTGACCAGCCCGTCGGCCTTGATGCGGCCCGCGCCCAGCATGTCGACGGTGAACTGGAAGTCGGACTTGGTCTGGGCGATGACGAACTTTACCGACAGTTCCTTCGCCATCGCGATGGCCGGCATGAAGGTGTCCGGCTTCATGCAGAAGCCGACCACGACGATCTCACCGCCATAGGGTGCGAGTTCCACGCACCTGGCGATCATGCCGGGCACGCCGACGTATTCCATGATCAGTTCGGGCTCGCCGCCGGCCAGGTCGCGGAACTGCTCGCCGACGTCCGCCCGTGCGTCAACGATGCCGGTGGCGCCGTAGGCCGTGGCCATGCGCGCCCGGCCCGGGTCCAGTTCGCTGACGATCACCTGCCGGGCGCCGAAGAAGCTGCACCACAGGGTCGTGGTCAGGCCGATGGGACCCGCACCGATCACCAGCACGTTCTTGCCGGCAATCCCGTGCTGGATGTTGCGGACGCCGTGCAGCGAGACGGCCAGCGGCTCGACCAGCGCGCCCTGCTGCCATGACACGTGGTCCGGCAGGCGCACCGCCTCGTTGAGGTGGACCCGCATGTATTCGGCGAAGCCGCCGCCCACCTCGCCCAGGCCGACGATCTTCTTGGTGGCGCACTGCCACGGCCGGCCGACCGAGCAGGCGACGCAGGCGCCGCAGCCAATGAAGGGCAGCGCGCACAGCCGGTCGCCTTCCTGCCAGCCCAGCGGCGTATCCTTGCCGAGGGCGACGATCTCGCCGGCGAATTCATGCCCCATGACCATGCCGCCCGCGCCGGCACGGTCGTGCTGCTCGGTAGCGTGGAGGTCGGTGCCGCAGACGCCGCAGCGTTTCACCCGGATCACCGCCTCACCGACTTGGGGCGCCGGATCGGGAACGGTCTCGATGGCGAGCGGCCGGCCCGGCTGGTGGAAGACGGCTGCCTTCATGGGTCATGTCCTCCTGTCGAACGTAAGCCACAGCTCCCTGAGGCCGCGCAGGCACAGGTGCGGATGGTGGCGGAAACTGTTGCGGCCGCCGGCGTAGGCCAGGCCGTCCATGCGCGCGAGAATCGCCTCGAACGATGCGATCATCTCGTAGCGGGCGAGTTGCGCCCCCAGGCAATGGTGGGTGCCGGCGCCGAACGCCAGGTGGGCGCCGGCATTGGTCCGGCGCACGTCGAGTTCGTGCGGACTGGCGAACTTGGCGCCGTCCCGGTTGGCCGCGGCGTAGCGCAGCATCAGCCGCGCCCCCTTGGGAATGGCAAAGCCGCCGAGTTCCGTGTCCTCCTTCACCACGCGGAACAGTCCCTGCACCGCCGATTCGAGGCGCAGCGTCTCCTCGACGAAGGTGGGGATGCGGCCAGGCTCCTCGCGCAGCAGGCGTTGCTGGTCCGGGTGATCGATCAGCAGGGTCATGCCCGCGGCGATGGAGTTGGTGGTAGTCTCGTTGCCCGCCACCAGCACCTGGGAGACGATCGACAGCAGCTCCGCCGTGTCGAGCGGCTTCTCGCCCTCGGCGCGCGCCTGCAGCAGCGCGGTCAGCAGGTCGTCGCACGGCCTCTGCCGCCTCTCGTCCAGCGCCGCAACGAAGTAGCGCTGGAACTCCAGCACCTTGCGGGCGCTGTCGATCCATTCCTCGTCGCTCAGCATCAGCCCGAGCGGCGCCACCGACGCGTCCGACCATGTCTTGAAGCGCGGCGCGTCCTCCCGCGGCACGCCGAGCTGGTCGGCGATGACGTAGAGCGGCACCGGGACGGCGAACTCGCTCACCAGTTCCACCTCGCCCCGGTCGATGAAGCGGTCGATCAGCAGGTTCACGATGTCGTCCATGTCGGGCTTCATCGCCTTCACCCGCTTCGGCGTGAAGGCGTAGTCGACCAGCTTGCGGTAGCGGGTGTGGCTGGGCGGATCGTTGGTCACCATGGTGTTGACCCGGGGCCAGCCCTGCTTCTCGATCTCCTTGACCTCGGGCGGCGGCGCCCGCATCTCCGCCGGTGCCTGGCTGCCGATGCTGGAGAACACGTCGGTGCGCCGGATGGCGTCCATCAGCAGGTCGTAGCGGCTGACGATGTAGACCCTGAGCTGGGGATCGTAGTAGACGGGCGCCTGATCGCGCAGCACGTCGTAGTAATCGTACGGATCCTCCTGGACCTCGATGCTGGCGAGTGTCCGGTCGGCCGGCGCGCCCGTTATCGTCTCCATCATCGTCTCCCCGTGTGCAGGCCGATCCCCTCGACCGACGCTATTGCCGCCGCCGGAGCCCGTCAAGGCGGATGGCCGCGTGGATGGCGGCCTCGACAACGCCGATTTACGAGACCCGCACATTCGCGCCGATTTGGATTTTCGGCAAAGCGTCCTAAACTCGCGCCGGCAGAAATCCAGCGAGGGACAGACATGAAGGCCGCAATCCGCTTCCGGTTCTCCAGGGTCCAGCCAGGCCGCGGGGCACGCCCGTGAAGGTCACCGCCGCCCTGTCCCATGGTCCGGGCAAGCCGTTCACGCTGGAGGACGTCGACCTGGACGACCCGCGCCCCGACGAGGTGCTGGTGCGCCTGGTGGCGACCGGCATCTGCCACACGGACCTCTACGTGCGCGACCTGATTCCGGCGACGGCGGTACTGGGGCACGAGGGCGCCGGCGTGGTGGAGGCCGTCGGTGCCGACGTCACCAAGGTGCAGCCCAGCGACCATGTGGTCCTGTCCTATGCCTGGTGCGGCGCGTGCCCGAGCTGCGAGTCGGGCGAGCCGTATTACTGCCACGACTTCAACGTCCGCAACATGGGCGGCGCCCGGCCCGACGGCACGCCCACCCTGCGGCGCCGCGGCGCGCCGCTGTTCGGCAACTTCTTCGGCCAGTCGTCGTTCGCGACCTTCGCGCTGGCCACGGAAGCCAACGTGGTGAAGGTGCGCAAGGACGCGCCGCTGGAGGTGCTCGGCCCGCTGGGCTGCGGCGTCCAGACCGGCGCCGGTGCGGTGATGAACGGGCTGGAGCCGCTGCCCGGCGAGGCGTTCGTGGTGTTCGGCGCAGGCACCGTCGGCCTGTCGGCGGTCATGGCCGCCAACCTGATCGGCTGCGAGCCGCTGATCGTCGTCGATCCGTTGCCGGCGCGGCGGGATCTCGCCAAGCGCCTCGGCGCCCACCACGCCATCGATCCCGCCGCGGCCGATCCGGTGAAGCAGATCCTGACGATCACCGGCCACGGCGCACTCTACAGCCTGGAGTGCACCGGCATTCCCGCGGTCTTCGAGCAGGCGGTGCGCTGCCTGGGGCCGCGGGGCACCTGCGGCTTCCTGGGCGCGCCGCCCCCCGGCGCCACCGCCGCCATCGACCTGGGCGGCCTGCTGAGCAAGGGGCTGCGAATCCGCGGCATGATTGAGGGCGAGAGCGTCGTCGACGCCTTCATCCCTCACCTGCTGGACCTGTTCCTCGACGGCCTGCTGCCCTTCGACACCCTGGTGACCTTCTACGACCTGGACCGGATCAACGAGGCGGTGGCCGACAGCCTGGAAGGACGCACGGTCAAGCCCGTGCTGCGGATGCCCCGCTAAGGCCGCCTATTCGGCCGCCCGCTGCGGCACGAAGGGGCAGTATTCTTCCTTGGCCACCAGGTCGAGCACGAACGCCATCTTGTTCATGCCGCCCAGGATCGCACCGACCATCGACAGCTCGACGATGTCGCCGTCGCTGAAGTGCTGCTTCAGCCGGGCGTAGAGGGCGGTTGTGAGCGAGCCGCCCAGATTGGTAAGGGCGAGCTGTTCGGCGAGCGCGATGGCGGCCTTGTCGGCGCCCGAGAACGGTCCGTTCTCGAAGTCCTCCATGGCGTCCAGCTCGGCCTCGGTCAGTCCGGCCTCCCTGGACGACGCACGGTTGTTCAGGTTGCAGTAGTGACAGCCATGGATCAGCGACAGCCGGTAGCGCACCAGCTCCTTGTACCGGCGCGGCACGTCGCCCTCGAAAAACAGTTCCTTGTAGAAATGCTGGGAGAACATCTTCGACGCCTTGGGCGAGTTGGCGAACACCTCCAGGATGGTGGTGTCCTCGCAGATCGCCTTCGAGCGGTCCCAGCCGGCCTGCTGCTCGGGCGAAAGCTCCTCGCGCGGCACGCGGTGCATCAACGTATCGGTCATAGCCGTCTCCCCTGACGATTGAACGAAATTTTCAAACTTGCCGTCTGGAAACTTATGCTAGAACGATCCGCACGCGCAATCGGGAGGTCGACGTGAGCAACACTCAGATCGTCAGGGACTTCATCGCCGCCTGGAACGCCAACGACATCGACAGGGCGTGCGACATGATGGCGGAGGACATCTTCTACCACAACGTCCCCATGGAGCCGATCCGCGGCCGCGAGGCGGCGCGGACCATGCTCAAGGCCATGGGCCCGATGGAAACGGTCAACTGGGAGCTGCTGGCCATCGCCGAAAACGGCGACGCGGTGCTCACCGAGCGCGTCGACGGCTTCACCTTCAAGGGCGGCAAGAAGATCGCCATCCCGCTGATGGGCATCTTCCGCATCCGCAACGGCGAGATCGCCGAGTGGAAGGACTATTTCGACCTGGGTGACTTCCAGCGCCAGATGGCGGGATGATTCTCCCCTCTGCGACGAGCCTTCGGCTCTCCCCGGTACCAGCGGCGAGAATTCAACCCCGCTCGTCCTGACGAACGGTCCTGAGCGTGGCGACGGGACGCTTGGTGTAGCACGGCAGGGAGATCGGACCGCTTCCCCCTTGCGTCATCGCGAGCGCAGCGAAGCGACCCAGGGGCAGCCGCCTCGGCCCCGCCGCCCCTGGATTGCCGCTGCGCTGCGCGCCTCGCAAGGACGGTGGAAGTGTGGCAATTCTTCGCGACGGGCCTTCGGCACTCCCGGGTACCAACGGCGATCGGACCTTCGAACAACAACCACAACTGCCAGCCCTGAAGAAGCCGCCGGCGGCGGCTGCCGCGGAGGGCGCGCCCAGGGCCGCGGTTGTCGAGGCTACTACCCCAATTCCCCGGCGCAGTAGCGGATGCCGCGGCGCAGGATCTCGTAGAACACCGGCTGCTCCCAGGCGCAGCGGTCGACGGTAGGCCATTCGTCCATGATCGGGATCATGTCGAACTTGCCGCGGCAGTGCCCGAGGGCGCAGTAGAGCACCTCGCCGGCGCCGTGCTTGTGGGTGTAGAGCATGTAGTGGCGGCCCGTGCCGCCGGTCCAGTCGCCCTCGATGAAGCCGTCGCAGACGCCCTTCCAGTGGGTCTCCAGCAACACCCGGTTGTCGCCGTAATACTCGGCGCAGTAGATCTCGTCGTTCACCGTGAAGGCGTCGATCCCCTTCACCAGCGGGTGGTTCTCCTCGCCCGGCGTCACCGTGACCTGGAAATCCTGCAGCGGCGGGTGGGCGATGAACTGGCTGCCGATCATCTCCATGAAGCGCGGCGCCTCGCGCGGCGTGGCGACGCCGCCCTCGACAAAGCGCAGCACCGAGTTGGTGCCGTGCAGCGCAAACCACTTGCCGCCCTTGTCGAGGAACCGGTGCAGCACTTCGGTCTGCTCGTCGGTGGGCTGGACGTCGCAGGTGTAGGTGATTAGCACGTCACAGTTGGCGATGCGCTCCATGTCGGCGAAGTCGGCGGAGACCGAGCACAGGAACCGCTCGTCCTCGGCCAGCAGCTTCAGCAGCTCCAGCCGGGCGAAGTTGATGTCATGGTACTTGCCCGACGCCACCAGATGAAAATTAACCGGCCCCTTCTTGGCCATCTCGCTCTCCCCGTTATGCGTTGTCCGGCCGGTACTATAATCAGAAACCGGTGACACCCGGAATGGCGAAGGGGTTCTTCGGCTTCTTCGGCGGATCGACCAGCTGCACCATCACCTCGTCGCCCTCCACCTTGACGGGATAGACGTGGATCGGCAGCACCGCCGGCGCGCTCATGGCCTTGCCGGTCTGCAGGTCGAAGTTGGCGCCGTGGTGCGGGCAGACGATCTTGCCGTTGCGGACCCGGCCGCCTTCCAGCGGCTTCTTCTCGTGGGAGCACTGGTTCTCCACCGCCCGGAACGTGCCGTTGGGCAGGTGGATGAGGAGGACGTTGCGGTCCTCCACCTGGAAGCAGCGGTTCTTGCCCGGCTCCACGTCGCTCGTCTTGGCGACGAAGCGGAAGGGAATCTCGTTGGCGGATGCGTCCATCGTCTTCCTTAGGCGTCGTTGGCGTACACGCCGTTGATATAGTCCATCAGCGTCTTGTGCATATGGCGGATGCGGCGCTCCTGATGGCTGATCCACAGGCCCTCGAACGCCGACGAGTTCATGCCCCGCTGCACGTGAGGCAGGTTGACCGAATCCTGGTCGAGCACCAGGCCCAGCGAGCGCTCGCCGTGGTTGACGTGCTCATGGTCCGGCAGCGGCGGGCGCGGCTGGCCCTGCTTCACCCGCATGAACACCCACACGTCGTAGTACATGCGGTTGGGATCGCTCTCGTGCGGGCGCTGGCGGAACATCATCATCCGGTCGGCGAAGGTGTTGAGCGTCAGGTTCGGGAAGATGAAATAGTGGTAGTCGTCGGTGAGCTGGTCGTCGTTCAGCTCGGAATAGTCGATACCCAGCCGCTCCTGGTTCTCGCGCTTGTACACCTGGATGGCGCGGCGCGCCTCGGAGACCCGGCCCTTGAAGTCGTCCGGGTTCATGCCGATGGCGACCATCTTGCTCGCGATGATCTCCGGCACCTCGTCCAATTCCTCGCCGAGGCGCGGGCTGTAGGTGTGGAACGGCACCAGATAGCGGTTGTGGCGCTCGTACAGGTCGATCTGCACGTCGACGTCGTCGTTGTCGTAGAGCAGTTCGGGATGGATGCACTGGACGTGATAGACCTCGTTGAACGCATCCACCGACGTCTTCCAGTTGCACTCCCAGTTGACGGTGACGTTCATCACCATCGCCATGTCCTCGAAATGATACGGGCCGAGATGCTCCGGCACGATGCCCAGATAATCCGCCAGCGGCTCGCAGTCCGGGTTCAGGTTGTACCAGACGAAGCCGCCCCAGGTTTCGGTCCTGATCGCCTTGAGGCTGAGCTGGTCGCGCGGGCAGCCCTGGGCGAAGTCCTCCTCGTCGGGCACGTTCACCAGGCGGCCGGTGAGATCGTATTCCCAGAAGTGATAGGCGCATTGCAGCGTGCGGGCGTTGCCGCAGCTGTCGAACTTCACCTGGTTTCCGCGGTGGTTGCAGACGTTGTAGAAGGTGCGCGGCACGCCGTCCTCGCCGCGCACGATCAGCAGCGATTCGGTGCCGATCTCGGTGGTGACGTAGTCGCCGACCTCCGGAATTTCCTCCTCGCGGCAGCCGATGAGCCAGACCTTGGTCCACATCCGCTCCCATTCGAGCTTCATGAACTCATCGGAGACATAGCGGTGCTTCGGGATCAGTTCGGCGCCCAGCTTCGGCTCGGGGCTCTTGCCCGCCGGCGTTCCAGTGCTTTCCTTGACCCTGACGACTGCGACCATGTCACGCTTCTCCAATTCCCGAGGATGCACGTTGTGCCGCCAAACGGCGGCGCAAGGCAACCCCCTTCATACACGACTTTTTTATATCAGGATATAATTCATTAACGTCTCGTGCATATGGCGGATTCGCCGTTCCTGCCGGCTGATACACAATCCCGTGTAGGCCGAGGAGTGCATGCCCTTCTGGATGTGCGGCAGGTTGACGGAATCCTGGTCGAGCACGAGGCCCAGCGACCGGTCGCCGTGCCTGACCTGCTCGTGGTCGGGCAGCGGCGGCCGCGCCTCGCCCCGCTTCAGCCGCCGCAGGATCTGGACGTCGTAGAACATCCGGTCCGGATCTTCCGGGTGGGGCCGCTGGCGGAAGAACAGCAACTGGTCGGCGAAGATGTTCATGGTGACGTTGGGGAACACGAAGTAGTGGAAGTCGTCCGACAGCTGGTCGTCGGACAGCCGCGAATAATCCAGCCCGGCCGCCTCCGCCGTGGCGCGCTTGTGGAGCTGGAAGGCGCGGCGGATGTCGCCGATCCGCCCCCGGTACTGGTCGGGCTCCATGCCGATGGCGCGCATGTCGGCGGCGATGATTTCCGGCACGTCCTCGAGGTCGCCGAGGCGCGGGCTCGGCACCTGGAACGGGATCAGGTAGCGGCTGTGCCTGTCGTAGAGGTCGATCTGGATGTTGACGTCGTCGTGCAGGTAGGAGAGCTCCGGATGAATGCACGGCGTGTGGTAGACCTCGTTGAAGGCGTCGACCGAGGTCTTCCAGTTGCAGTCCCACTCCACGGTGACGTTCATCACCATGGCCATGTCGTCGAAGCCGTAGGGCTCGAGGTGTTCGGGAATGATGCCCAGATAGTCCCGCAACGGTCCGGCGTCGGGGTCCAGGTTGAACCACACCCAGCCGCCCCAGGTCTCGGTCCTGACCGCCTTGAGGCTCAGCCTGTCCCGCGGGCAGCCCTGGGCGAAGTCCTCCTCGTCGGGCACGTTGATCAGGCGTCCGGTGAGGTCGTACTCCCAGAAATGGTAGGCGCACTGCAGCGTGCGGGCGTTGCCGCACTGGTCGAACTTGACCTG
>WGNW01000078.1 GCA_016124315.1 Alphaproteobacteria bacterium | reverse complement strand
GCGGCTTGAGCGCCTCGGTCACTTTGAGGGCGTGGGGCAGCGCGGGGTTGGTGTGGTGCCAGGCGCCCGGCACCACCACGTCCGGCTCGAGGGCCGGACTGGAGTTCAGCCGGCCGAACCAGTCGATCTCGCCCATCACGTCGGTCACCCGCCGGAAGGCGTTGGGCATGTAGACCATGGCGCTGACGGTGACGATGTGGAGGTCGGCCGGCGCCGGCCGCCCCAGGCCGTGCAGCCAGTCCACCAGCGCGTAGAGCGTGTCGGCGATCACCAGGTTGCCCTTGCTGTGGCCGACCAGCCGCTCGACCGGAAACCGGCCATCGGCCAGCAGCCGGAACAGGGTGAGCGTGTCAGGGCTGCCCGATACGTCGGTGAGCGGCGCGTCGAGGCCGGTGCCGGGCATGGCGATGTTCTGGAACACGGCGCCTGCCTCTTCCACGGCGTGGTCGATCAGGTTGCGCCGGCGGAAGATGAACCAGCCGCCAAGCGCCTCCGACATCACGTCGGCGACGCCGTAGCCGGACACCAGGCCGCACACCGGCTCGCCGACCGCATCGGCCACGTTGCGCGCCAGCGCCGCCGTGCCCAGCGCCGAACTGCCGACGCCGGCGACCGCCACGGTCCTCACCGATTCGCCGCCGCCGGCCGCGTACTCGCCCAGATCGGCGAAATGCTCGATGTCGCCGCCGCCGGTGGGTGGCACGATCAGCAGCGAGCCTTCCTTGTCGGCGAACGGCGCCGCCGCCAGCCACAGCGCCTCCAGCGCGCCCACGTCGTAGAAGAACTCATCCAGCATGACGTTGCGCCGTCGGAACGACTGCAGCCACGGCCACGCGGCCATGTTGGGCGCCGTCGCGGCGGTCTTCATGTCGTCGAGCAGGGAAAAGGCAGACTGCGGCATGACGCTCACCATGGATGTTCCGGCCGGGGATCATGATACCACGGAACGCCACGCCCGCAGGTCAAATGTTGCGGCGCAATATGGTCTGCCTCACGAACATGGTCTAAGGTGTGCCGATGAAGAAAATCTATGTACCGAGCCGAGGCGTCGAGGATTGGAAGCGCCTTCTCGCAAACCCCTGTAAACAGTGGCGCTCAAGATATTCCGCCAAGGCTATGGCGCATTCATGGGAGGCAGCCGATGGATTGCCTCCCGAGGTCGCTGCTATATTCGAGGGGACCTGCGAACTCCTGCTTGCCGTACCCGAGCACAAGGTCAGGTTGCCGGGCGGCGCCCGGGAAAGCCAGAATGACATCTTTGCCTTGCTCCGCGTCGGCGAGCGAACCTGTGCGGCTACGATCGAAGGCAAGGTCAACGAAGCGTTCGGACCGGCAATTGGAGATTGGCTGAGGGACGCCTCGGAGGGAAAGCAGGAGCGGCTGCGGTTCATGAGCGATCTGCTCGGCATCGCGCTTCCGGCGGATAGCCTAAGGTACCAGCTACTTCACCGCGCCGCCTCCGCGCTTATCGAAGCCGAACGCTTCAAGACGGACTTCGCGGCGATGATCGTCCACTCCTTTTCGCCCGAGAAACGGTGGTTCGACGACTTCGCGCGCTTCGTCTCGCTCTTTGGACCGTCGGCAGAACCAGGCAGGGGATATGCCGTTTCGTTGCCCTCCGGCAGGACGCTCATCCTCGGGTGGGCAGTCGGAGAAGCCCGTTTCCTCGAAGCATAGGAGAGGAGGGCTTCAGGAAGCCCCCCTCTCCCACGAGTGGCTTGTTCTTCGCGCGATCAGCCCACTTCCAGCGTGGCGTCGAGCCGGATGGCCCGCGACATGTTGAAGTAGTTGGGCGAGGTCTTCATCACCGTCTCGTGGATCGCCCGGAACTGCTCGGGCGTGCCGTCGCCCTTGATGCGGACGGTGTAGTGCAGGCTCTCGTAGCCGGGCGGCACGTCGGGGTCGATGCCGAGGAAGCCGCGCAGGTCCAGTTCGCCGTCGGTCTCGATCTCGACGCTGTCCAGCGTGATGCCGTTGACCGCCGCTCCCGCCACGTAGCCCACCATCATGCAGGCATTGAGCGCGGCCATCAGCGTCTCCTGCGGGTTGGGGGCGGTGTTGGTGCCCAGCAGTTCGACCGGCTCGTCGATCCGGATGGCGAACCGGCGCGGCACCCGCTCGCCGCCGATGGTGTAGGACTCGACGGTCGATTCGCTCACCGTCTGGCCCTTCCACGCCGACCTAACATGGAAGGCGACCAGCGCCTTGGCGGTGTCCTGCTTGATGTCCTCGACCACCTGGCCGAGGGCGTCCACGTCGATGCCGTTGAGGACGTTCGTTTGCTTCGTCACGGTGTTCAGCATTGTTCTCTCCTGTGGGGTTGATTGGTGTCGGGATGCGCGGCGGTCAGCAGAACGCCGGCGCGACGCTTTCCATGCGAGTCCGCAGCGCCGGGTCCATGGCGTCCAGGCTCGCGAGGAAGTTGGGGTGGGTCATGCCGCTGCCGAGGAAGGTCCAGCGCATGGCCTGCCGCTGGACGGCTTCCGTCCGGCTGCGCTCCAGCCGGCTCAGCTCACGGCCCGTCGCCCGCTCGAAGGCGTCGAGTTCGAAGGCCAGTTGCTGCACCAGGCCGCCGTCGAGGATGCTGCCGATGTCCAGGTAGCCGTCCAATGCCCTGGACAGCGCCGCCTGGTCCTGCCCTTCGGCCAGCGACGCGACCATCAGCGTGTCGAGCTTGGCGTGCTGAGCCTCCTCCATCCAGTGGTGCTTCAGCAGGCTCTTGAACTGCGGGCAGATGCCGGCGTCGTCGCGGATGCTGTCGAGGTAGTGGCGCTGGGTCATCCATTCGAGATGCAGGATGACCAGGGCCACCGCCAGCGGCTCGTGATCCAGCACGGCCCGGGCGATGGCCTCGGGCGGGCCGATCACGTCGATCGGCATGCCGAAACCGGCCAGGAAGTCCTCCCGGAAGCGGTGGAACAGGTGGATGTGCTTGGCTTCCTCGCCGGCGAACTGCAGCAGCGCGCGGACGCGGTAGTCGTCGCCCGAGAGCTGGGACCGGGCGTGGTCCAGCACGAAGGGCAGGATGAACTCCTCCACCAGTCCGAACAGGTACAGGTAGCTGTGGCCGCGGATCTGGTTGAGGACCTGCCGCTGATGGGCGGACAGAAAGGTCAGCGTCTCGGTGCGGGCGAAGCTCTCCGGCATGAACGGACGGCTGAAGTCGAGGCGCTTGTCGCCACCAATCAGGTCCTCGACCCGCCAGTGGATGCGCTCGGACGCGGCGAGCGCGTCCTTGAAGTTGTACTGGTACGTCATCGTGTCTCTCCCATGGTCAGGTCGATGCGCCGCGCCGGCTTCCGCCGGCCGCAAATGGCGCAAGGATTGCGATTGCTGTCGTGGTAGGCTCTGTCCGATCTCGTCCTGCGTTTCGGTCTTGCTGAGGAGGCCTGACGATGGGTGTGACCATATTCCCGGCCGGCCGACGGGCACCATGACCGGCCCACCGGATATCATTGCCGATCCGCCGGAACTGGCGGGGGACGTGCTCTCCGAGCTGCTGCGCGTGTTGCGGCTGACGGGCTCTGTTTTCCTCAACGGCCATTTCTCCGAACCCTTCGGCGTCATCAGCCCAAAGCAGTGGGACGCCGACTCGCCGCTCTCCCATTTGCGGCACGTCAGCGTGTTCCACCTGGTCGCCTCGGGCGGCTGCACCCTCACCGCAGAGGACGGATCGGTCTGGGAACTGGGACCGGGCGACATCGTGCTGATGCCCTACCCGGTCGAGCACACGTTCGAGCGCGGTGCCCATGACGGCTGCGTCTACGGTCCCGACGTGGTGCGTGACGGTTCGACCGCCGGGGTGTCCGAGGTGCGCCACGGCGGCGACGGACCGGAAACCCGGCTGGTGTGCGGCTTCATCGAGTCCACCGAGCTGATCGGCGCGCCGCTGTTCGACAGCCTGCCGACGGTGCTGGTGGAGCGCACCGCCGACGATCCGGTCGCCGGCATGCTGGCCTCCATCGCCAAGGAGGTGCTGCGCCAGGTCGACGAGGCGCGGCCCGGCACCGAGGTGTTGCTCGGCCGGCTGATGGAGACCCTGTTCGTCGAGGTGCTGCGGCGGCACGCCGCCAGCCTGCCCCGCGGCACCGTCAGCATGCTCTCGGCCCTGCGGGACCCGCTGATCGCGCGGGCGCTGCGCCTGCTGCACGCCGACCCGGCGCGGCACTGGACCGTGGAGGTGCTGGCGCGCGAGACCGGCACCTCGCGCACCGTGCTGTCGGAACGCTTCAACGCGGCTCTGGGCAAGCCGCCCATCGAGTATCTCAGCGGCTGGCGCATCCAGGTGGCGGCCGAGCGGCTGCGCAGTACCGGCGAGCCCCTCGCCCTGATCGCCGACGCCGTCGGCTACGACAGCGAGGCCTCGTTCAGCCGCGCGTTCAAGCGGGCGATGGGCGTCAGCCCGGGCGCGTAGCGGGCGACAAGCTGACGCCGCTGGTCTATTGGTGGCGGGATCGACAACCGGCCGCGTCCCCCATGTCCCCCGTGCTTCCCGGCATCCTGCTGATGATCGCCACCTGCGCCGTATGGGCGCTGGCCTTCGTCGCGCCCATCGCCCTGCCCCACGCCACGGTGGCCGAGGTGACCCTGGGGCGCACGCTGGCCTACGGGCTGATCTCGCTGGGGCTGTTCGACCTGCGCCGGGCGCTGCGCCTGCCGCGTGCCGTGCTGGCCAAGGCGCTGGTCTTCGCGCTGGCCGGCAACGTGGCCTACTACGCGCTGCTGGTGCTCGGCATGCGCTGGGCGGGCGCCTCGCTGGGCGTGCTGCTGATCGGGCTGGCGCCGGTGACGGTGACCGTGGCCGGACGGCTGCAGGCCGGCATCGGCGCGCTGCGCCCCGTCGCCTTCCCGCTGGCGCTGTTCTGCGCTGGGCTGGTGGTCGCCAACGCCGCCGGCAACGACCTGTCCCTGCCGCCGTCGCCGCTGGCGCCGGCAGGCGTGCTGGGCATCCTGGCGGCGCTCGCCATGTGGACGTGGTACGCGGTCGCCAACGCCCGCTTCCTGGGCGAGACCCGGCTGGTGAGCGAGCAGGAATGGAGCTCGGTGGTGGGGCTGGTGTCGCTGGCCGCCGCCGTCGTCGCCCTGCCCGTCGCCTGGGCGGCCGGGCTGACGCGGGCGCCCTCGACCATCCCGACGGGCGAGCTGGCGCGGCTCGGCCTGTGGAGCGTGCTGCTGGGCGGCGGCTCCACATGGCTGGGCACGGTGCTGTTCAACATGGCCTCGAAACGGCTGGACTTGGCGATCCTGGGCCAGATGATCGTCTTCGAGGCGGTGTTCGGGATGGTCTACGTGTTCATCGCCGCCGGCGAGGCGCCGACCTGGCAGCAGGTCGCCGGCACCTCCATCGCGGTCTTCGCCGTCTGGCTTTCCATCAGGCGGCTCTACGGCTCTCCGCCGTAAAGGTCGCGGGCGTCGGCCGTGGCATGCGGGCTGACCAGCCCCTCCATCCGGCCGAACAGGTCGCGGAACGTCTCGCGGTTCCGCTCGAGGAAAGAGGGCGTGCGGGCGGCGATGTCGTTCTCGTTGGCGACGGCCAGTTCGCAGAAGTCGCGCAGGTCCTCCGCCGCAATCTCGACGATCCGGTCGGCGAAGCGGTCGCGGAAGCGAACCGGGTCCTCGGTGCCGATGCGCGGCCAGGTGTAGCCGCGGTCGCAGGAGCAGTAGAGGTAGACCAGCGCCTCGGCCTCCTCGCCGATGATCCCGGCGATCCGCTCCCGCTGGTCCAGCGAGACCATGTTGTCGCCGAAATGGTCGGTGCCGTAGGCGGCGTGGAACAGCGCCGCGTCCAGCAGCACCGGATCGGCGCCCCACGATTCGAGCCGCGCATGGGTGCCGATGAGGTGCTCCTCCAGCGAGCCGTTGATGTGGGCGAACCCGCCGGCGCCGAGCCGGGCGAGGGCCGCAAATTTCTCGTCGAGAGTCATCAGGCTGTTCTCCTGCCGAAGCCGCATCCCGCGCCCGGCAGTATACAGACCTCGGACCGGCAGGTCTCGCGCCCGGGTCGAGTGCGGCCCCAAGGGCAGTCACTCGACCCGGGCGGTTGAGACGTTCCGCGGATCAGGCGATGTCGAAGCGGTCGAGTTCCATCACCTTGGCCCACGCCGCCGCGAAGTCCGCCACGAACTTCTCCTGCGCGTCGGCGGAGCCGTAGACTTCCGCCAGGGCGCGCAGCTGCGAATGGGAACCAAAGATCAGGTCGACGCGGGTCCCGGTCCAGCGCAGGTCGCCGGACTTGCGGTCATGGCCCTCGTAGATGCCTTCCATACCGGCGGAGGGCTTCCACTCGGTGGCCATGGAGAGCAGGTTGACGAAGAAGTCGTTCGTCAGCCGCTCCGGCCGGTCGGTGAAGACGCCGTGGGTCGACTGGCCCACATTGGCGCCCAGCACCCGCAGGCCGCCGACCAGCACCGTCATCTCCGGGCCAGTCAGCTTCAGCAGCGCCGCCTTGTCGACCAGCGCCTCCTCCGGCGCCATCAGCTTCCGCGGCCGGTAGTAGCTGCGGAAGCCGTCGGCGACGGGCTCGAGCGGGACGAAGGAGTCGACGTCGGTCTGGTCCTGCGTCGCGTCCGTGCGGCCCGGCGTGAAGCGCACCTTGACCTCGGTGCCGGCGTCCCTGGCCGCCTTCTCGACGGCGGCGGCGCCGCCAAGCACGATCAGGTCGGCGAGCGAGACCTGCTTGCCGCCGGCGGCCGAGGAGTTGAACTCCTGCTGGACGGCCTCGAGCTTCCGCAGCACCGTCGCCAGCTGCTCGGGCTGGTTGGCCTCCCAGTCCTTCTGGGGCGCGAGCCGGATGCGGGCGCCGTTGGCGCCGCCCCGCTTGTCGGAGCCGCGGAAGGTCGACGCGGATGCCCAGGCCGTCGAGACCAGCTGCGACACCGACAGGCCGGAAGCAAGGATCTTGCCCTTCAGGGCCTCGACATCCTGCGCGTCGACCAGCGGATGGTCGACGGCGGGGACCGGGTCCTGCCAGATCAGTTCCTCCTTGGGGACGAGCGGCCCGAGATAGCGGGCGATCGGTCCCATGTCGCGGTGGGTGAGCTTGAACCAGGCGCGGGCGAAGGCGTCGGCGAACTCCTCCGGGTGCTCGTAGAAGCGCCGGGAGATCTTCTCGTAGGCCGGATCGAAGCGCAGCGACAGGTCAGTGGTCAGCATGGTCGGCAGCCGCTTCTTCGACGGGTCGAACGGGTGCGGCACGTCAGGCTCGGCGTTCTTGGCGCGCCACTGCTTGGCACCGGCCGGGCTGGTCTCCAGCTCCCATTCGTACTTGAACAGGTTGTCGAAGAAGTGGTTGCTCCATTGGGTAGGCGTCTGGGTCCAGATCACTTCCGGACCGCCGGTGATGGCGTCGCCACCGACGCCGGTGCCGTTCCGGCTGTGCCAGCCGAGGCCCTGGTCCTCGATCAGCGCGGCCTCCGGCTCCGGCCCCAGGAACGACGGGTCGCCGGCGCCATGGGTCTTGCCGAAGCTGTGGCCGCCGGCGATCAGCGCCACCGTCTCCTCGTCGTTCATCGCCATGCGCTTGAATGTCTCGCGGATGTCGTGGGCCGCGGCGACCGGATCGGGATCGCCGTTGGGTCCTTCCGGATTGACGTAGATCAGGCCCATCTGCACCGCGCCGAGCGGATTCTGCAACTCGCGCTCGCCGCTGTAGCGCTCGTCGCCCAGCCAGGTGCCCTCGGGACCCCAGTAGAGTTCCTCCGGCTCCCACTGGTCGACGCGGCCGCCCGCGAAGCCGAAGGTCTTGAAACCCATCGATTCGAGGGCGACGTTGCCGACGAGCACGAACAGATCGGCCCACGAGATCTTGCGGCCGTATTTCTGCTTGATGGGCCACAGCAGCCGGCGCGCCTTGTCCAGATTGGCGTTGTCCGGCCAGCTGTTGAGCGGCGCGAAGCGCTGCTGACCGCCGCCGGCGCCGCCGCGCCCGTCGGCGACGCGGTAGGTGCCCGCGCTGTGCCACGCCAAGCGGATGAACAGCCCGCCATAGTGGCCGAAATCCGCCGGCCACCAGTCCTGCGAGTCGGTCATCAGCGCGTGCAGGTCCTTGATGACCGCGTCGAGATCCAGGCTCTCGAATTCCTTGGCGTAGTCGAATGCCTCGTCCATCGGGTCGGACAGGCTGGAATTGCGGTGCAGGGGCTGGATGTCCAGGGTATCCGGCCACCAATCACGGTTGGTGCGGGCGTGCATCTGGCCGGTCACCGGGCATTTGCTTTCGGTCGACATGAGTCACTCCATTTGCCATCGGTTTCATTCTGAAAATAGACCGGCCACGGCCATTTCTCAAGCTGTTTTTAGAATGATTTTAAAAGTTAATAATGACAGAAGCCGGCTCGACCGGAGCGTCCTCCCGGATTGGTTACGGCGCCGGGACAGAAATGGATCCCCACGCCACCGGAACGGAGCGTGTCGATCGGCTCAAAAAACAAGCTTGAGGAGGATCGGAGCGGGTCCCGGGTATCGAGGTGCCAGAGCCGGCAGGAACCCGTGCGGGATCATCCGCCTGCCAGCCCGGAAGGCGAAAGGCGATCGATCCCGACGTATCGGAGCGGCTTTAGGCGTCCGGACGGACGCGGGCGGGGCTACGCCGCGCGCGAGGCCTTCTTGCGCTCGTGCTCCAGCAGCAGCTTCTTGCGGATGCGGATCGACTTCGGCGTCACCTCGACCAGTTCGTCGTCGTTGATGAACTCCAGCGCGTATTCCAGCGTGGTGTCGATCGGCGGCGTGAGGATGATGTTCTCGTCGCTGCCGGCGGCGCGGATGTTGGTGAGCTGCTTGGCCTTCAGCGGGTTGACCACCAGATCGTTGTCACGGACGTGGATGCCGATCACCATGCCCTCGTAGACCTCGGCGGCGTGGCCAATGAACATCCGGCCGCGCTCCTGCAGGTTGAACAGGGCGTAGGCCAGCGCCTTGCCGGTCGCCATCGAAACCAGCACGCCGTTGTGGCGGCCGCCGATGGTGGCGTTCACCCGCGGCGCGTACTTCTCGAAGGTGTGGTAGATCAGGCCGTTGCCCGAGGTCGTGGCCATGAACTCGGAGCGGAAGCCGATCAGGCCGCGGCTGGGAATCAGGTAGTCGAGACGCACCCGGCCGCGGCCGTCGGGCACCATGTCGCGCAGCTCGCCGCGGCGCTCGCCCAGCTTCTCCATCACCGAGCCCTGGTACTCCTCCTCCACGTCGACGGTGAGGGATTCCCACGGCTCGCAGACCACGCCGTCGATGGTCTTCAGGATCACCTCGGGGCGCGAGATGGCCAGTTCGTAGCCCTCGCGGCGCATGTTCTCGATCAGGATCGAGAGGTGCAGCTCGCCCCGCCCGGACACCTTGAAACGGTTGGCGTCGCCGGTCTGCTCCACCCGCAGCGCCACGTTGTGGATCAGTTCCTCGTCGAGGCGGCCGGCGATGTTGCGGCTGGTGACGTACTTGCCCTCACGGCCGGCGAAGGGCGAATCGTTGACCTGGAAGGTCATGGTGATGGTCGGCTCGTCCACCACCAGCGGCGGCAGCGCCTCGGGCCGCTCCGGGTCGCAGATGGTGTCGGAGATGTTCAGTTCCTCGAGGCCGGTGAAGGCGACGATGGCGCCGGCCTCGGCCTCCTCCACCTCGATCTTCTCCAGGCCGTGGAAGCCCAGGATCTGCAGCACGCGACCGCTGCGGGTCTCGCCGTCGGCGCCAACCACGGTGACCCGGGTGTTGCGCTTCACCTTGCCGCGCTGGATGCGGCCGATGCCGATCACGCCCACATAGGAGGAATAGGACAGCGCACTCACCTGCAGCTGCAGCGGGCCGTTCAGGTCGACATCGGGCGCCGGCACATGGTCGACGATGGTCTGGAACAGCTCGGTCATGTCGCCGGGCCGGCGGTCCAGGTCGGCCGTCGCCCAGCCTTCCAGCGCCGAGGCGTAGATCACCGGGAAGTCGAGCTGTTCGTCGGTGGCGCCCAGCCGGTCGAACAACTCGAAGGTCTGGTCCACCACCCAGTCGGGCCGCGCGCCCGGCCGGTCCACCTTGTTGACCACGACGATGGGGCGCAGGCCGCGCTGCAGCGCCTTGTTGGTGACGAAGCGGGTCTGCGGCATCGGGCCGTCCACCGCATCCACCAGCAGCAGCACGGAATCCACCATGGACAGCACGCGCTCCACCTCGCCGCCGAAATCGGCGTGGCCGGGCGTGTCGACGATGTTGATGCGCCAGCCGTCCCATTCGATGGCCGTGTTCTTGGCCAGGATGGTGATGCCCCGCTCCTTCTCCAGGTCGTTGGAATCCATCACCCGCTCGGTCATGTCGCCGCGGGTGTCGAGGGTGCCCGACTGGCGCAGCAGCTTGTCGACAAGCGTGGTCTTGCCATGGTCGACATGGGCGATGATGGCAATATTACGCAGACGGCGGATGGTATCGGTCATGGAACAGGGCTTCCGGGTTTCGTGAAGGCGCGGTTATAGGGGCGGATTATTACCGGCGCTAGCGCGTTTCTCGTGGGTCAGGCCCCGATTTACGCACGAATCCGATGGCTTCAAGGCGCCGACGGTGCTTTTCTGCGCGGCAAGCAACCCAGAGGGAAGGACACGGGATGACGCAGTCCGGGGCGGCCGCCGCCGGCGTGGACAGCGCGGCGCGGCGCTACACGCTGTTCCTGCTGGTGGTGGTCTACACCTCCAGCTTCATCGACCGCAGCGTCCTCAACATCCTGATCCAGCCCATCAAGAACGAGTTCCACGCCTCGGATTCCGCCATGGGCTTCCTCAGCGGCTTCGCCTTCGCCTTCCTCTACGCGGCGCTGGGCATCCCGGTGGCGCGCTGGGCCGACCGCGCCAACCGGCGCAACATCATCGCCGCCGCCATCGCCGTCTGGTCGGGCATGACCGCGCTGTGCGGCGCCGCCCAGAGCTTCTGGCAGCTGGCGCTGGCGCGCGTCGGAGTCGGCATCGGCGAGGCCGGCTCCGGCCCGCCCTCCCAGTCGGTGATCGCCGACCTCTACCCGCCGGAGCAGCGCACCTCGGCGATGGCGATCTATTCCTGGGGCATCCATATCGGCCTGATGTTCGGCGCCCTGGCCGGCGGCTGGATCGCCCAGTACTGGGGCTGGCGCAACGCCTTCCTGGTGGTGGGCCTGCCCGGCCTGCTGGTCGCCGCGCTGGTCCGCTTCACCATGCGGGAGCCGCCGCGCACCGCCTCGGTCGCCGCCCGCTCGGGGCCGGGCGACATCCCGGTGCTGGAGGTGTTCGCCTACCTGTGGCGGGTGCGCAGCCTGCGCCACGTCATCATCGGCTGCACCCTGGTGGCGATCGTCGGCTACGGCACCTCGACCTGGTCGGCGCCCTACCTGATCCGCTCCCACGGGCTGAGCGTGGGCCAGGCCGCCACCTATCTGGGACTGCTGGGCGGCGTCGCCGGCATCGTCGGCTCGCTGGGCGCCGGCCTCGCCGCCGACCGGCTCGGCGCCCGCGATCCGCGCTGGATCGGCTGGGTGGTGGCGCTGGCCAAGCTGCTGGTGGTGCCGTTCGTGCTGCTGTTCTACCTGGCGCCCAGTCTCGGCCTCACCCTCGTCGGCATGGTGTTCATGATCGGCTTGGCGGCCACCTACCAGGGCTCCACCTTCGCCATGCTGCAGACGCTCTCGCCGCTGCGCATGCGGGCGCAGGCCTCGGCGATCATGCTGTTCGCCAGCAACCTGATCGGCATGGGGCTGGGCCCCAGCATCGTCGGCATGATCAGCGACGGGCTGCACCCCTGGCTGGGCGTCGAGGCGCTGCGCTACGCCGTGCCGATCACCTCGTTGTTCGGCCTGTGGGGCGCCTGGCACTACTACCTGGCCGGCAAGCACTACCGGGAAGATCTGGAGATCGCCGAAGGACGGGTCGCCGCCTGAACGCAAGCCTCTGGTCCGCGGGCCCCGGAAGGCGCATTCTGCCCGCGGGGAAGATGCGAACGGGGAGGACGCAGATGGTGCAACAGCTCACCGCCGAGGAGCTCGGCCGAATCCGGGAACTGCTGGAGGAGGACGCCATCCGCAAGCTCGCCGTCCGCTTCACCCAGACCATGGACCTCAACGACCTGGACAGCATGATCGCGCTGTTCACCGAGGACGCCCGCTGCGAGTTCGGCCATTACGGCGTCTGGGAAGGCCGCGAGGCGATCCATGAAGGCTTCCGCGCCCGGGCCGAGAACAACGGCTGGATTCCGCTGCGGGTGCTGCGCGCCAACACCAACCACTGGGTCGAGCTGACCGGGGCCACGACCGCCGTCGGCCGGCGCTACCTGCTCAACGGCGCCAGCTTCAAGGCCAAGGACGAAGCACCGATCAACTATCTGGGCCTCTACGACGAGGACTACCGCAAGGTGCGCGGCGACTGGAAGATCGCCCGCACCAGCCTGCATTTCTTCTGGCCGGAGCGCGACGTCGGCGAGAACTTTCCGGCGCCGTTCCCGCCGGCCCGGTGACCGGCGAGCGCGCGGGCCGGACGGCCGTCAGTCGACCGCCGCGACCTGGCCGCCGTCGACCACGATGTGCGCGGCGTTGATCCAGCGGCCGGCGGGGCTCGCCACGAAGGTGATCACCCGGGCCAGCTCCTCGGCGGTGCCGAGGCGGCCGAACGGGATCGACTTCTCGACGCCCGCGTAGAAGTCGGGCTGCTCCTTCTTGCGCCGGTCCCAGGAGCCGCCGGGGAACCACACGGCGCCTGGCGAGATGGCGTTGGCGCGGATCTTCTTCTTGCCGTACTTCTGCGCCAGCTCGTTGGCGTAGACCCGCATGGCGCCCTTGGCCGGGCCGTAGGACGAGCTGAAGCCGAAATAGAACTTGCTGGCCATCGAGCCGATGAAGGTGATGCTGGCCTCGTCGCTCTCGGCGAGCGCCGCCTCGCACTCCTCGACGGCGCGCACGCCGGCCATCATGTCCACCTGGAAGCTGCGCATCCAGCCGTCCTCGCCGCCGGTCAGGTCGAAGCCGCTGGCGTTGTGGATCAGCATGTCGCAGCCGCCCAGCGCGTCGAGCGCCTTCCTGCAGAAGTCGCGGGTCTGCTCGCCGTTCTCCAGGTTGCAGGGCGCGCCGAACACGGTGCCGCCCGAACCCGTCTGCTTCAGCTCGCCCACGGCCTTCTCGACGCCTTCGGCGCCGCGCGCGCAGAT
>WGNW01000055.1 GCA_016124315.1 Alphaproteobacteria bacterium | reverse complement strand
GGGGCGCCGGTTCACCTCGCGGCTGATCGTCGGCACGGGCAAGTACAAGGACTTCGAGGAGACCCGCGACGCCATCGCGGCGTCGGGCGCCGAGATCGTCACCGTGGCGGTGCGCCGGGTCAACGTGTCCGATCCCAACCAGCCGATGCTGATGGATTACGTCGACCCCAAGACCTACACCTATCTGCCCAACACCGCCGGCTGCTATACCGCCGAAGACGCGGTGCGCACCCTGCGCCTGGCGCGCGAGGCGGGCGGCTGGTCGCTGGTCAAGCTGGAGGTGCTGGGCGACCAGAAGACCCTCTATCCCAACATGACCGAAACCCTGCGCGCCGCCGAGATGCTGATCAAGGACGGCTTCGAGGTAATGGTCTACTGCTCCGACGATCCGATCATGGCGCTGGAGCTGGAGAAGTTGGGTTGCTGCGCCATCATGCCGCTCGCCGCGCCGATCGGCTCCGGGCTCGGCATCCAGAACCCGGTCACCCTGCGCATCATCATCGAGAATGCGGGCGTGCCGGTGCTGGTCGACGCCGGCGTCGGCACCGCATCCGACGCGGCGGTGGCCATGGAACTGGGCTGCGACGGGGTGCTGATGAACACCGCCATCGCCCAGGCCAAGGACCCGATCCGGATGGCCCGCGCGATGAAGCTCGCCATCGAGGCCGGCCGTCTCGCCTACCTGTCGGGCCGGATGCCGAAGAAGCTCTACGCCGATCCGTCCTCGCCGCTGGCCGGGTTGATCTGAACTCCCAGGACTTCGTGGCGCGTCGTTCAGCCGGGCTGAGCTGACCGCCGGCGCGACGACGCCTTTCCGGCGCGCCCGCTCCGCCAGGGCCGATGGCAGGGCTTGGCAGCCTGAAGCCACCAAGCATCATTATCTGGCAACTCCCCGACGACCTGGCTGCTCATGACGTAGCAGGTAATGGATTTGCAAGGCGGCTTGCGGGACGTCTGGTTTCGCATGTCCAACGGCGTTATCACCATCTGATCGTCGGCGACCATCGCCGAACAGAGAGGGGATGGCGTTCGACGAGCCGTAGAGGAAACCGGATAATCGCGGCAGCCAGGAACAGGTTGTTTGGATTGCCTCGAAAGGAGATTCAGGCCGTGATCAAGTCAAGCGCCGCACTCGTCACTGTCCTTGGCGTTCTCGCCACGTGGAGCCAAGCCTCGGCGGATACCGGCTGCGAAGGGACCGGAGACTGGCGCACCGTCGAAACCTCGGAGGTCGTCATGTCCGCCTACGTGACCGCGAAGACGTCCGGCTGGATCCTGGTCGAGGGGAATGGGAAAAAAACACAAACGATCACCGACAAGATGACGGAAGTCGCCAAGAAGGACGTGCGGTTCAACGGGTCCGACAACGGCGAAAGGAATGAACTCACGGTCAATTTCCGGCGCCCCGGCGTCGCGGCAGGGATCGCTTCCTATACGATGACCGTGCAGGCCAGGAAGCGTAAGCCTGAAGGGGTTACGGTCCGGGAGATCAAGGTCAAGGGCTTCGACGCAACCGGCGTCACCTGTACCCGGAACGTCAATCCCTACAAGAAATACGTCCGGTACTACTTCACCCTTGGCGAGTGACAGGAAAGGGAGCGCCCAGAGCTTATCCCATCCGATCTGAAGGGGCGCGGAGGTTGGGGCCGATTGGCGGCCCGGCTAGCTTCGAATGGAGAGACAGGCCGTGATCAGATCAAGCACCGCGCTCGCCGCCGCGCTTGGCGTCCTCGCCACGTGGTCCCAGGCCGCCGCGGAGACCAGTTGCGATGGGAACGGAACCTGGCGCGCTGTCTCTGGCCCCGACGTCGTCATGTCGGCCAGCGCCGCAGCGACCACGTCGGGCTGGACCCTTGTCGAGGGCAACGGCAAGAAATTGCAAAACATCACCGACAAGATGACGCAGGTGCTCAAGAAGGACGTGCGGTTCAACGGTACCGACAATGGTCAGCGGAATGAACTCACCGTCTATTTCCTGCGGCCGGGCGTGGCGGGAGGGATCCTGTCCTACACGATGACCGTAGAGGGCAGGAAGCGCAGGCCCCAAGGGGTTCTGGTCCGGGAGATCAAGGTCAAGGGCTTCAAGGCGACCGGTGTGTCCTGTACCCGCGACATCGATCCCAACAAGAAGTTCGTCAAGTATGAGTTCATCCTGGGCGAATGACAGCAAGGGGAGTGCCAACCATGTCGAGGTTCTTCGTCTACGCCGCGCTGCTGACGGCGAGTGTCGCCGCGGCGCCGGCCGCAAACGCCAAGGAAATTTCCTGCACTCGGAAGGTCGATTGGACGACCCTGATCTCGCCTGCCGACGCCACGAAGGAGGCTGGCATGCCCTCGGATGCGACCATCGTCATCCGGGCGCAATCATTGTCCATCAAGTGGGAGGCGTTGAACGTCGACGGCAAGACGAACAAGGCGGTCACGGACAAGATGACGGTGATGAAGGAAGTGCCGATCGACTACTCGGGGTCCGGCAAGGACAACGTCGTCAACATCCGTTTCAAGTATACGCCATCAGCTTCCGCAACCCAGGCAAACGGGGTGGAGTTCGGCGAAAGTTTCTACGTCACCGGCCGCAAGGGCAAAGTTGCCACGGATCCGCTCGACGTCAAGATCAAGCGACCCTCTCCCCATGCCTCCTGGGCCTGGGCCGAAGGCACGACCTGCACCGGCATGATCGACACGGACAAGCATCAGGTCCGGTTCGATTTCGTCCTGCCCTAGGGTCCGGACGCGTCACCGCCCCCATCCCGAGCCTCTTTCTCGGGACGAGACGGAGACATCGGTCACCAAAAAGGGAAATCGGCCTGTCGTATCAGAACCTGTCGAGGTCAATTATTTGGGAGGAAAGATCATGCCATCGCCATTCGTCCCGTCGCATACCGCCATCGCCGTGCTGGGTGCCATACTGACCTGCGCAAATGCAGCGCAGGCGGCCGACTGCACTGAAAAGAGCAACACCCGCCAAGTGCCGTCGAACGGCGAATTTCCCTTCGCGGTGATCAACGTGAAGCGGGCCAACGCAAACGATATCTGGTACGTCACCAGCCGGAAATTCAACGACGACGGTAAAGTCACGGACACAAACGACCAGAAACTGGCCGTTTCGGAGAAGCTGGAGAAGATCTACCGCCAGAGAATCCGTGCTGGTGAAGGTACCCTGCCCGACGGCGTGCTGAAAAGCATGGTGGTTAAGTTCGCTTATTCGCCCGGCTTCACGGAGAAGCTTGCCGTCACCTGCAGGTTTGATTTTCATGCCGGTCAAAGTTCGACAGGCAACACCAGAAAGACATGGGCCAAGTCTGTCGCCTGCGCCGGTGAGTCGTTCATTACATGCAGCCGGCAGTACAAGGCCGGCACCACCCCGAACTGGGAATACGACATTATTCTGGGCAAGCCCCCGGCCGGTGACTCGTCCGGCAATTGACCGTACGGCTCCGTCGGGATTGACGTTCGGTCCCGGTGCGGTGGGGCGCCCGCCGGGGCGCCTCGGCCTCCATCGTCAAGGTGCGGGTGCACCGCGCCGACCGTCGAGTCAGGCGTCTTCAACCTGGACAAGAGGCGTCCGCAGGGCTTCGACCGCATCCGGTGAGCGGTCGGCCTAGAACTTGTTCTCCTTCACCTCGACCTTCTCGCAGTGGCCGGTGGTGTTGGGATAGGTGAAGTCGCCGGTCTTGCGGTTGAGCACGATGGCCTCCTCGTAGTCGCCGGCCATCTTCGACAGGCCGAGCGAGAACAGGGCGCCCCGGAAGTCGCTGCCCTGCGGGGCGAACGAGGCCTTCACCACGTCGTCGTCGTAGACGAAGGTCGCCGAGCGCACCACCGACGGATTGTCCTTGGCCGGCACCAGCGAGGGCCATTCGGCCGCCTTCAGGTCCATGTATCTGTTGGCGTAGCTGATGCGGATGGTGAACTGGGTCTTCTGCCCGGTGTCCGTGGGGACGCCCGCCACCTGGGAGTTGGGGACCACGTAGAGGCCCTTGCACAGCAGCGCGATGCTGTCGGCCGCCGGGGCCGGCTCGGCCGGCGCCTGTTCCGGGGACGTTGCGGCGGGTTGGGCCGGCGCCGGCGCGGCCGGCGCAACGGGCGCCGCGGGCGCGGTCTCGGCGGCCATGGCTGGAACCACGCCGGCCAGCGCGGCGATCGTGGACAGATACAGGGTAGACACCGCGCGGCCCATGATGCCCCTCAAGCCGTGAAGTCACTGCCTAGGGATGTTACACGGGCCGCTTCGCCCATGGCAATCGCGCGGTGGCGAGGGGGTGCGAGCGGCTCAGCTCTCGGGCGTCTTGAACGCCGGCTTCTTGCGTGCCTGGGAGATGGCGTCGGTCATGGTTTCGTAGGACACCAGGCCCTGCAGCAGCTGGTTGCCGATGATGAAGTTGGGCGTGCCCTCGACGCCCAGCTTTTCGGCCAAATCCTCGTTGTCCGAGATCACCTTGTCGATGGACTCGTCCTTCATGTCGTCTTTCAACTGCTTGACGTCGAGGCCCACGCTCTTGGCGGTCTCGTAGATGAGATCGTCGGTCAGCGGCTTGTCCAGGCTCATCATCGCCATGTGGAACGGAACGTACTTGCCCTGCTTGACCGAGGCGAGGGCGGCCCGCGAGGCGGTGATCGATTCCGGCCCGAGCACCGGATACTCCTTGAAGACGATGCGGACCTTGGGGTCCTGTTCGATGAGCTTGGAGATGTTGGCCTGGGCCAGCCGGCAGTAGGGGCAGCGATAGTCGAAGAACTCCACCACGGTGACGTCGCCATCAGGGTTGCCCGCCACCATCCTCGGATCGGCGCTCAGCAGCGCTTCCCGGTGGTCGGCGATGCCCTTCTCCGCCGCGTCGGCCGCCTCCTTCGCCTTGACCGTTTGCAGCGCGGCCAGCATTTCCTCGAGCAGCTTGGGATTCTTCAGCAGGTAGTCGTGGACGATCTGCTCCACCTGGTTCTTGTCCTTCTCCGACAGCGCGAACGCCGGTTGGACGGCCTGCAGCAGACCGACCATGACGAGCGCGGCGGCGAGGCCGCGTATCCAGAGCAGCGGCTTCATCTCAACCTCCTGACTTGTTTTCTTGCTTGTCGCCGGAACCGCCGTGATCGTCCGGTTCTTCTTCGGGGGGCGGTTCCTTGCCGCGTCGCCGGTAGGAGTCCTCGACCGCATTTCGGGCGACCATGTAGAGGTCCTGGGCGCGGTACCATTCGGGGGTCTGCGGCTTCAGCTTATCGACGGCGATCTTGGCCTGGCGCGCGGCTTGGGGAGCCTCGCCGGAGACGGTATAACGCTCGGCCGAGGCCAGGGCGGCCATGGCGATGTTCTTTTTCATGTGATAGGCCAAGGCGAGCTGGTGCCAAGCGAAACCGTTGTCGTCCTCCATCTTAGTGGCCACTTCGAGGTTGGCAATCGCTTCATCGGCCAGCGAGGGATCTTCCATCGCCAGCAGCGACTGGGCCAGGGAGACCCGGATCAGCGGCTCGTAGGGAGCGGCCTTCACCGCTTCCCGGTAGGGCTCGATCGAATCGGCGATGTCGCCGCTTTCGAACAGCACCTGGCCCTTGAGCTCGAGGAAATAGGGGTCGTGCGGCTTGTCGGCGAGCAGGGAGTTGATCTCGGCCAGCGACTGTTCCGTCATCGCCTGTCGGTGGTAGGCGATGGCGCGGGCGTAACGGGCGTAGATGCTGTGGTCGTCCAGCGGATATTTCTGGAAGACGATGGTCGGGTGGTCGAGGAAGCCGACCAGCTTGGCCTTGATGCGCTTCAGCCGATCGACATCTTCGGGCCGGGCCGGCTTGTTCCAGTACGGGCTTTTCTCCGCCTCCTGCTTCAGCCGGGCGATGCGGTCCTGGGTGAGGGGATGGGAGCGGACGTAGGGGTCCTGATTGGTGGTCAGCAGCGACTCCTGGTCGCCCAGGTATTCGAAGAAGCTGATCAGGCCCTTGGCGGATTCGCCGGCGGCGGTGAGGTACTGGAGGCCGGCCTGGTCGGCCGCCGATTCCTGGGTGCGGCTGTAGGTCAGGAAGGAGCGGGTGGCGAACTCGCCGCCGCTGCCCAGGATCGCCGCGCCGGCCGAAGGCGCGCCGGCCGCCATGGCCGCGGCGCCCAGGACGAGGCTGAGGATCGAGATGGTCGAGGCGCCCTTCAGGCCGTCCTGGAAGCGGGCCAGATGGCCGCCGGTGATGTGGCCCGTCTCATGGGCGAGCACGCCGATCACCTGCAGCGGGTCGTCCGCCACCTTCAGCATGCCGGTGAACACGAAGATGCGCTGGCCGCCGGCGACGAACGCGTTGATCGAATCGTCGTTCACCAGGTGGACGCGCACCGCCGTCGGGTCGAGGCCCGCCGCCTGCCAGATGGGGGTCGCGAAGATCTTGATGTCCCGTTCGATCTCGGCGTCGCGGATGATCGAGATTTCCTGCGCGCGGCTGGACATTGCGGTCATGACCAGAACCAGCACGGCGCAGACCGCCGAATGCACGAGTTTGCGCAAATCCTGCCTCACATTCGATTGAGACAAAGGTAGGTGCCCGCGCCGCACCGGTCAACGCGGGCCCCGCCGTCGCGCGATTTCAATTACTCAGTTGCTCATGGCGCGCGACCACCAGCCCTGACGACGCGGCCGCTTCTTTTCCGGCTTCTCGCCGCCGCCCGACGCTTCCGCACCGGCTTCTTCCAGGGCAGGGGCAGGCTCGTCCGGCCTAGCGTCGGCGCTCTCGGCGGAGTCGGACTGCTCGGCTGCCGCCTCGCTCGCCAATTCGGGTTCAGGCTCGGCCGCAGCCGGCGCCTCCGGCTGGGACGGCTGTTCGGCCGCGACTTCCTCGACAGGCGCCGCCAGCTCCGGTTCCACCTCGATCGGCGTCGGGGCGACGAACTGCTCGTCGGGGGCCGGCGGCTCGACGATCGGTTCGGCGGTCTCCGGCACGGCTTCCGCCTCCACCGGCGTCGCCTGCGGCTCGGCGTCCCACTCGGCCGTCACCACGGCGGGCTCGGCCTCGCCGTCACCGGTCTCCTCCGGCAGCTCGGCCTCGTCGTCGTGCGACTCCTCGAAATCGTCGCCGGCTTCCGCTGCGGCCTGCTCCTCGGTCCGCTGCTTGCGGCGGCGGCGGCCGCCGCGGCGGCCGCGGCGGCGCTTGCTGCGCTGCTCTTCGCCGCCCTCGGCGGCGACGGCCGGCTGCTGCTGCTCCTCGGCGGCTTCTTCCGTCTCGGCGTCTTCCGCCGCGGGTTCGGGCTGGGGCGCAGGCTTCGCCTCGGGGCGCTGGCGGTCCCTGCCGCGCCCCCGCCGACGGCCGCGGCCCTCGCGACGGGGCTCCTCCGCGGCGACCGGCTCTTCTTCTTCTTCTTCCGCCTCTTCGACGACCGGCTCGTTGTCCGTCTCGTCCTCGGCGACGAGGAAGTTGTCCTGGGTGATGACGCGCGGTTCGTTCTCGATTTCCTGCTGGCCTTCCCGGCGGAGCACATAGTGCGGCCGGTGCATGGAGGCGTCGCCGGCGATCTGCACCGACAGGTTGAAGCGTTCCTCGATCGCGCCGAGATCGTGCCGCTTGTTGTTGAGGATGTAGAGAGCGACCTCCAGCGGGACGGTGACGTGGATGGTGCGAGCCCGTCCCTTGATACCCTCTTCCTCAATGACGCGCATGATCTGCAGCGCGCTCGATTCCACCGAGCGGATCGAGCCGGCGCCGGCGCAGACCGGGCAGACCACGGTGCTGGACTCCAGCAGGCCCGGGCGCAGCCGCTGGCGCGACATCTCCAGCAGGCCGAAGCTGCTGATCCGGCCCACCTGAAGCCGGGCGCGGTCGGTCTTCAGCGAGTCCTTGAGCTTGCGCTCGACGCCGCGGTTGTTGCGGCTTTCCTCCATGTCGATGAAGTCGATGACGATCAGGCCCGCCAGGTCCCGCAGGCGCAGCTGGCGCGCCACTTCCTCGGCCGCTTCCAGGTTGGTGCGGTAGGCGGTGCGCTCGATGTTGCGCTCGCGGGTCGACTTGCCCGAGTTGACGTCGATGGAAACCAGCGCCTCGGTCGGGTTGATGACCAGATAGCCGCCCGACTTCAGCGGCACGGTGGCGCTGTACATGGTCTCCAGCTGGCTCTCCACCTGGAAGCGGTGGAACAGCGGGATCGGGTCCTTGTACTGTTTCACCTTCTTGGCGTGGCTGGGCATCAGGAGCTTCATGAACTCCTTGCCGACCTTGTAGCCCTCGGCGCCTTCCACCAGCACCTCGTCGATCTCGCCGAAATACATGTCGCGGATCGCGCGCTTGACCAGGTTGCCTTCCTCGTAGATCAGCGCCGGGGCGATCGACTTGAGGGTCAGGTCGCGGATGTTGCTCCACAGCCGGATCAGGTAGGAATAGTCGCGCTTGACCTCGGCCTTGGTGCGGCTGGCGCCAGCGGTGCGGATGATGCAGCCCATGCCCTCGGGCACGTCCAGCTCGGAGAGCACCGACTTCAGGCGCTTGCGGTCGGTCTGGCTGGGAATCTTGCGGCTGATGCCGCCGCCGCGGGCCGTGTTGGGCATCAGCACGCAGTAGCGGCCGGCGAGCGACAGGTAGGTCGTCAGCGCCGCGCCCTTGGTGCCGCGCTCCTCCTTGACCACCTGGACGAGCAGGATCTGCCGGCGCTTGATCACTTCCTGGATCTTGTAGCGGCGCTGGATCGGCGAGCGGCGGACCTCGACGGCATCGTCGAACGCGTCGTCGGCGCCGACTTCCTCGATCTCGGCGCCGTCCTCGCGGCCCTTCTCGTCGTCTTCGCCGTATTCGTCGTGCCTCGACGCCTCGTGCGCCGCCTGTTCGGCGAGCAGGGCGCGGCGGTCCTCGACGGGGATCTGGTAGTAGTCCGGATGGATTTCGGTGAAGGCGAGGAAGCCGTGGCGGTTGCCGCCATATTCGACGAAGGCTGCCTGAAGCGAGGGTTCGACGCGCGTTACCCGGGCGAGGTAGATGTTGCCGCGCAGCGACGCCTTGCTGGCTGACTCGAAATCGAACTCCTCAATGCGGTTGCTGTGGACGACCGCAACCCGGGTCTCTTCCGGGTGGGCCGAGTCTATGAGCATGCGTGTGGACATTAAAGCGGGCTCCAAACCGAACGGCGGCGCGTCTTAGGGGCGCGTCCTGCCGCGGTAGGTTGACGGGGATTACGGCCCGGTAAGACGCTCCCTTCGGAGGCGTCAAGCCTGGATTCTTTGCGAATTCGAGGTGGGAAACGGGCCGCGGGTTCATCAGTATCCTTACGATCTGTTCTTGTTGCGCGGCAGGGCGATCGGCCGGAATTGGGACCAGCTGTCGAAGCCGTCACTGCGCCAGGGAAGCCTGCATAGGGCTTCCGCGAAAGATCAGAGCGGCCGAACAATACCGTGACAAGCCGCTGAAACGCAACGAAAACCCGCGCCGCGGGCCGCCACGGCCAAACGAGGCTGGCAATAGCGGGGCGAGGTGATTACCTTTGCCGTGAAAACGAAGGCTGGCAAAGGGGTTGTTGGGTAGGGTGAGTATCGGTCGAGGCAAACGGGCGGGCGCAATCCTCACGGTCCTGCTGGTGTTTGCGCTCGGCTGGACGGCGGCGGCGGCGGCGCAGCCGTCGGTGACCGGGGTTCGGATCGGCAAGCATCCGGACTCCACCCGCTTCGTCCTCGACCTCAGCGAAAACGTCAGCTTCAAGGTCTTCACCCTGGCCGACCCCTACCGCGTGGTGATCGACCTGCCCGAACTGGAATGGAAGGTCGACCAGGGCGAGGCCAAGGAAACCGAGGGGCTGGTGGAGCGCTACCGCTTCGGCCTGTTCAAGCCCGGCAACGCCCGCCTCGTGCTCGACCTGCGCAAGCCTGCAACCGTCAAGCAGGCGTTCCTCCTGCCGCCCCAGGGGCCCTATGGCTACCGCTTCGTGCTCGACCTGGAGGCGACCGACCGGGCCAGCTTCCTCGCTTCGGTCGCGGCGCCGACCACGCCTGAACCCAGCCCGCCCGCGGCCATCGAGCCGGCACCGGCGAAACGCAAGGACAGCCGGCGCACGGTGGTGGTCGATCCCGGCCACGGCGGCGTCGACCCGGGGACGATCAGCGCCGACGGCACCTACGAGAAGGACGTGACCCTGGCCGTGGCCCGCGAACTGAAACGCACGCTGGAGGCGACGGGCAAGTACCACGTGGTGATGACCCGCGACCGGGACATCTTCATCCCGCTCGGCGAGCGGGTGGAGATCGGCCGGCGTGCCAAGGCGGACCTGTTCATTTCGCTGCACGCCGATTCCATCAAGGACAGCAGCATCCGCGGCAGCACCATCTACACCCTCTCCGAGACCGCTTCCGACAAGGAGGCCGCGGCGCTGGCCAGCAAGGAGAACCGCGCCGACGTGCTGGCGGGCGTGGACCTGGGCGCGGAATCCGACGTGCTGGCGGAAATCCTCATCGACCTGATGCAGCGCGAGACCATGAACTACTCGGTGGAGTTCGCCGGCCTGCTGGTGCCCAGCATGGACAAGAAGGTGATCATGCGCACCAATTCCCACCGGTTCGCCGGCTTCCGGGTGCTCAAGGCGCCGGACGTGCCGTCGGTGCTGGTGGAGATGGGCTACCTGTCGAACCGGCAGGATACCAGGTTCCTGAAGTCGTCCCGGGGGCAGAAGGACATCGCCACGGCGATCACCGCGGCGGTGAACACCTATTTCGCCCGGCATGATGCGCGCTTGTCCTCGCACTGAGGCTAACATATTTTCCAGATGACCCTGCGGTTCCGCTGGCAGCCCGGAAGCGCACCAAAGTGGCCACAGGCTGAAAAGGCGGCATGAAGAAATATTTCAAGATCGCGGGCTGGACCACGCTGGGCGTCGCCGTAGCCGGCGCCCTGTTCCTGGTCGTCATTCTCTACCGGTATGGCGCGGCCCTGCCGGACGTCGACCAGCTCAAGGACTACGAGCCTCCCGTCACCACCCGGATCCATGCGGCGGACGGCCGCCTGATCGCGGAATATGCGCGGGAAGAGCGGCTGTTCATGCCGCTGTCGGCGATCCCCGACAAGGTGATCCACGCGTTCCTGGCCGCCGAGGACAAGAACTTCTACGAGCACGGCGGCATCGACTACACCGGCGTCCTGCGCGCCGTGTTCGACAACATCTACAACGGGCTCACCGGCCACCGGCTGGTCGGCGCCTCGACCATTACCCAGCAGGTGGCGCGGAATTTCCTGCTGACCAACGAAAGGTCGTTCGAGCGCAAGATCAAGGAGGCGATCCTCGCCTACCGGATCGAGCAGGCGTTCGACAAGGACCAGATCCTCGAGCTCTATCTCAACGAGATCTATCTCGGCCAGGGGGCGAACCCGCAGGGCTCGTACGGCGTGGCCGCGGCGGCGCTGTCCTATTTCGGCAAAGGTCTCTCGGAGCTGACCACCGCCCAGTGCGCCTATCTGGCGGCGCTGCCCAAGGCGCCCAGCAACTACGACCTGCGCCATCATCCCAAGGCCGCCAAGGCCCGGCGCGACTGGGTGCTGCGCCGCATGGCGGACGACGGCTTCATTACCGCCGACCAGCGCGACGCGGCGATCGCCGAGCCGCTGAAGCTGTGGCATCCCGACAACAGCCTGATCTTCAACGCCGACTACTTCAACGAGGAGATCCGCCGGCAGGTGGCCGACCTCTACGGCACCAAGGCGCTCTACGAAGGCGGGCTTTCCATCCGCTCGACTCTCGACACCCGCCTCCAGGCCATCGCCGAGACGGCGCTGCGGCACGGCCTTGTCGCCTATGACCGGCGGCACGGCTGGCGAGGCCCCATCGCCCACATCTCGCTGGACGACTGGCGCAAGAAGCTGAAAGCGGAGGACGTGCCGCTCGGCCCCCCGAACTGGCGGCTGGCGACGGTGCTGGCGGTGAGCGGCGACAAGGCGGATATCGGATTCGCCGATGGCGAGCGCGGCCACATCCCGTTCTCCGAGATGACCTGGGCCCGGAAATGGCTGCCCCACCAGAACGTGGGCGCCGCCCCGGGCAAGCCGGCGGACGTGGTGAAGCCCGGCGACGTGGTGGCGGTGGAGGAGGCCACGGGCGACGATGCGGGCAAGGGAGTGTTTAGCCTGCAGCAGATTCCGGCCGTGGAAGGCGCCATCGTGGCGCTCGACCCGCACACCGGCCGCGTGCTCGCGCTGGTCGGCGGCTTCGACTACGACGCGAGCCAGTTCGACCGCGCCATGCAGGCCGACCGCCAGCCCGGCTCGGCGTTCAAGCCCATCGTCTACGCCGCGGCGCTCGACAGCGGCTACACGCCGTCGGACCTCGTGCTCGACGCGCCGTTCGTGCTCGACCAGGGGCCGGGCCTGCCCAAATGGCGCCCCAGCAACTACGAGCACGAATTCTACGGGCCCAGCACCCTGCGCACCGGCATCGAGAAGTCGCGCAACGTGATGACCGTGCGCCTGGCCCAGAGCGTCGGCATGAAGAAGATTGCCGACTACGCCGAGCGCTTCGGCGTCATGAAGGACATGCCGCAGGTGCTTTCCATGGCGCTGGGCGCCGGCGAGACCACCGTGCTGCGCCTGACCACCGCCTACGCCATGCTGGTGAACGGCGGCAAGCGGATCACGCCGTCGCTGATCGACCGCATCCAGGACCGCTGGGGCCGTACCATCTACCGTCACGACCGGCGGCCGTGCCCCGGTTGCTCCAACGTGGCGTGGAAGGGCCAGCCGCCGCCCGAAATCCCCGACAATCGCGAGCAGGTGATCGATCCGGGGACCGCCTACCAGATGGTCTCCATGCTCGAGGGCGTCGTCCAGCGCGGCACCGGCGCGCGCATCAGCGCGGTGGGCAAGCCGCTGGCCGGCAAGACCGGTACCACCAACGGGCCCAACGACAACTGGTTCGTCGGCTTCTCTCCCGACCTGGCGGTGGGCGTCTATGTGGGCTTCGACGAGCCGAAGACCCTGGGCGGCCACGAGACCGGCGCCCGATCCGCCGCGCCGATCTTCCAGGAGTTCATGACCAAGGCGCTCAAGGGCCAGCCGGCGATCCCATTCCGGATTCCACCGGGCATCAGGCTGGTGCGGGTGAACGCGCGCACGGGCCTGCCCACCTCGCCGAGCGACCCCAACGTCATCCTGGAGGCCTTCAAGCCCGGCACCGAGCCGACCGGCCGCCGCACGGTGCTTGACGGCTCGGACTCGGATGTGTCATTGCCCTCCGAGAAGTCGGTCCCGGTCGGTACAGGCGGGCTTTACTAGGAACGAATACACAGGACTTTCAAGCACATGCGAGCCGAAATCCAATCGCAGATCGAATCCATCAAGCAGTCGCTGGAACTGCTGAGGAGGTCTCTTTGACTGGGACCAGGCCCTTCGTCGCCTCGACGAACTGAACCAGCTCGCGGAAGATCCCAGTCTCTGGAACGACCCGGGCAACGCGCAGAAGCTGATGCGCGAGCGCACCCGGCTGGACGAGGCGATCACCGCCTGCAGGCAGATCGAGACGTCGCTGGCGGAAAACGCCGAGATGGCCGAACTGGCCGAAGCCGAGGACGACGACGACTTGTTGGACCAGGCCGAGCAGGCCTTGCGCGAGCTGGCCGAGCAGGCCCATGAGCGCCGCATCGCCGCGCTGCTCTCCGGCGAAGCCGACGGCAACGACACCTATCTGGAAATCCACGCCGGCGCGGGCGGCACGGAAAGCCAGGACTGGGCGAACATGCTGCTGCGCATGTACACCCGCTGGGCGGAATCCCACGGCTACAAGACCGAGCTGATGGAGGAGATTCCGGGCGAGGAGGCGGGCATCAAGTCGGCGACGCTGCAGATCAAGGGCGAGAACGCCTTCGGCTGGCTGAAGTCGGAAAGCGGCGTGCACCGGCTGGTGCGCATCTCGCCCTTCGATTCGAACGCTCGCCGCCACACCAGCTTCGCCAGCGTCGGCGTCTATCCGGTGATCGACGACACCATCGAGGTGGAGATCAACGACAAGGACCTGCGCATCGACACCTACCGCTCCTCGGGCGCCGGCGGCCAGCACGTCAACACCACCGACAGCGCGGTGCGCATCACCCACATTCCCACGGGCATCGTGGTGCAGTGCCAGAACGAGCGGTCCCAGCACAAGAACCGGGCGACCGCCATGAAGATGCTGCAGAGCCGGCTCTACGAGGCGGAGCTGCGCGCCCGCGAGGAGAAGGCGCAGGCCAGCGCCGCCGCCAAGACGGACATCGGCTGGGGCCACCAGATCCGCTCCTACGTGCTGCAGCCCTACCAGATGGTGAAGGACCTGCGCACCGGCGTGGAATCCTCCCAGCCCGACCTGGTGCTGAACGGCGGCATCGACCAGTTCGTGGCGGCCGCCCTCGCCGCCAAGATCGACGGCCGCGGCGAGGCCGTCGAGGACCTGGCGTAACATCCCGCTTCCAGACGGAGCGATCCGGAACCGGCGAACTGGCCGATTTGGTCTAGGTCACATACCCATAAATGGGATTCCCAAATGTGGGTCGTTGTGATTCCCTTTCTGCAATCGGCAGGAGGCGGTCATGGCGCGTTTCGATCTGACAGATTTCGAGTGGTCGGTTATCCAGCCACTTCTCCCAACGAAG
>WGNW01000022.1 GCA_016124315.1 Alphaproteobacteria bacterium | reverse complement strand
GCCTGTCGGAGCGCATCCAGGAAGTGGGCAACCTGGAGCTGATCGCCCAGGCCGTCTCCGCCGTCATCTCGGATATCCGCACGGCCTCTCCCATTCTTTTCATGGCGCCTCTCTGACCGGGGCTTTGATCAACAAAGGCGAGATCACTATGGACATCACTTCGGAAACCATCGGCGATACCCTGATCGTCCGGCCCGAGGGCAGGATCGACAGCATCACCTCTCGCGACTTCGAATCCGAGGTTGTGCCGATGTGCGACCGCGCCGGCCCGGTCGTGCTCGAATGCTCCAAGCTGACCTACGTCTCCAGCGCCGGGCTGCGGGTGTTCCTGACGGCGGCGAAGACCGCCAAGTCGAAGGGCGGCAAGATCGTCCTCTGCTGCCTGACGCCGGGCGTGAAGGAAGTGTTCGTGGTCAGCGGCTTCTCGAAGATCATCGAGATGCACGACACCCTGGAAGCGGCGACGGCCTGAGCAGCCGTTCCGATCTCTGAGCCGAAAACGGGAACGGCCCCCGCGATGCGGGAGCCGTTCATGGTCCTTGCGCCCCGGAAGGCGGCGGAGCCGGCTTCCGGGCTGAGGAGGGCCGGGCGCTAGAGGTCGGCGGCCTTCTTGACCTTCTCCTTGGCCTCGCCGACGGCCTTCTGGCCCTTGCCCTTGAGCTCCTGGGCCTTGCCCTCGGCCTTCATGTTCTCGTTGTCGGTGGCCTTGCCGGCGGTCTGCTTCGCCTTGCCGGCGGCCTCGTTGCCCGCGCCCTTCACCTTGTCAGCAGTGCTACCCATCGATCTGTCCTTTCATAACAGGGGAGTAGTGCCCTTGAACGGACGGCCCGATGCTTTTGTTCCCGGGGCTCGCGCCGGTCGCCGGGTCGTCACGGGGCGGGGGATGTGCTACATGACGGGAGTTGCACGAGAAGCGCGAGGGACCGTCATGATCGACCGCGAAACCACCGAGAACCTCAAGCGCCGGGTCGCCTACGAGAAGGCGCGGCCGGGCTATCCGGACGGCTTCCCGCACATCCCCGACCTGTCGGCCGAACGCTACATCTCGCCCGAGTTCTACGAGCTGGAGATCGAGCGGCTGTGGACCAACACCTGGCTCTATGCCGGCCACAAGGACCAGCTTCCCGAGACGGGCTCCTACATCGTGTTCGACAGGGTGCCGCGCATGCCCGTGTTCGTGGTGCGCGGCGAGGACGGCACGTTCCGGGCATTCTACAACACCTGCGCCCACCGCGGCGGCTGCATCGTCTCCGGCGAGGAGGGGCGCTGCGGCACACGGCTGATGTGCGGCTACCATGCCTGGACCTACGACCTCGAGGGCAACCTGGTCGGCGTGCCCGACAGCCGCGACTTCGAGGGGCTGGTCAAGGCGGATCGCGGCCTCACCCGCCTGCGCTGCGAGACCTGGGGCGGCATGATCTTCGTCAACGCCAATCCCGAGGCGCCGCCGCTGCGCGACTACCTGGCGATCCTGGCCGACGAGTTCCGCCAGTTCGACCTGGACGACCTGGCACTGATCTCCCGCTACCACTACGACGTGCCGTGCAACTGGAAGGTGCTGATGGACGCCTTCGCCGAGAACTACCACTTCGTCTCGGTGCACCGCGGCACCGTCGGGCTGCCGGGGCCGAAATGCGCCGTCGACCACCGCGGCACGGTCATGGCGCTGTTCGAGAACGGCCATTCCCGCAACATCCTGCCCTGGAACACCGGCTTCGAGCCCAAGGCGGGCTCCAGCGAGGAGACCGGCTTCAGCATGAGCATGGGCGGCATCGAGGACATCGCCAGCGTGGGCGAGATCTCCCGCTCCATGGTGCTGGCCTACACCTGCTTCCCCAACCTCACCGTGCCGGTCTACTCCAACGGCTTCCCGCTGCTGCTGTTCTGGCCCACCTCCATCAACACCAGCCGGCTCGACGTGGTCTGGTTCGGGCTTCCGGTCGAGGGGGAGGAACTGCCGCCGGCGTGGCGCGAGAAGATCGCGGCCTTCAACGTCATCCTCGACGAGGACCTGACCTATCTGCCCAGCGTCCAGAAGTCGGTGGAATCGCCGGCGTTCCGCAGCATCCCGCTGAACTACCAGGAACGCCGCATCTACCACGCCCACGAACACATCGACGACACCATCGGCCGCGAGCACGTTCCCGCGCGGATGCGGACGACGCCGGTGCTCGGCCCCACCGTCGAGCGGCAGCAGGACCGCGGCATCCCGCCCTATCTCAAGGGCGTGCTCGGCGACGGCGCCGGCGTCGAGGCGGCCGAGTAGGCGTCCGCGCGGCGCGCCAGCCGCGCCCTTCGCCACCGGTTGATCGGCCGCAATGTCCCTGGCCGCCGCCCGGGCTAGCCTCCCGGCGAAGAGGAGGCTGCCATGGCATTGAAGCGGATCGTCGTCGTCCAGGCCCACCCCGACCGGGCGGGACACCGGCTGTGCCATGCGCTCGGCGAGACCTACGCCGCCGCGGCGCGCGAGGCCGGGCACGAGGTGGCGGTGATCGACCTTGCCGCCCTCGACGTGCCGCTGCTGTCGTCGCAGGCGGAGTTCGAGCACCAGCCGATTCCCGAATCGCTGCGCCCCGCCAGCGAGAGCATCCTCGCGGCGGACCACATGGTCTTCGTCTTCCCGCTGTGGCTCGGCACCCTGCCGGCGCTGCTCAAGGCGTTCCTCGAGCAGCTGCTGCGGCCGGGGATCGCCTTCCGCTACCGGGAGCGGGGCATGCCGGAACGGCTGCTCAAGGGCCGCTCCGCCCGGCTGATCGTCACCATGGGCATGCCCGTGCCGGTCTACCGGCTCTATTTCGGCGGCCACGGCCTGAAGGTGATCAGCCGCAGCATGCTGGGCTTCTGCGGCGTCGCGCCGGTGCGCGAGACGCTGTTCGGCATGGTCGAAACCGCCGGGGCGAAGACGCGGGAGAAGTGGTTCCGGAAGATGCGGGCGCTGGGCGCCAGGGGCGCGTAGGGCAGGGGCCTCGACGTAAGCGCCCGGCCGCGGTTCGGGATGGGCTTGGGGGCTATATTCCGAACCGCGACCGGGCTGACGAGGCCAACGCGAGGAATGTCGCGGAACCGTGTGGCCGGATTTTGTTCGGCCAGCGGCATTTCAGAGAAATGCCGCGCTGAGCCGGCAATGGGGCATTTCAAAGAAATGCCGCGCTGAGCCGCAATGGGGCATTTCCGAGAAATGCCCCGCCGGACGAGTAACCTAGAAGTGCACCATGCGGCGGTAGAGGTGCCAGGTGGCGTGGCCGAGGATCGGCATCACCACGGCGAGGCCGACGAAGAACGGGATGGAGCCGAGGATCAGCAGCGCCGCCACGATCAGGCCCCACACCGCCACCGGCACCGGGTTGGCCGCCACCGCCCGCAGCGAGGTGAGCACCGCGTTGACCGGGCCGACCGGCCGGTCCACCAGCATGGGGAACGACACCACGCTGAAGCACAGCACCGCCGCGGCGAACACGAAGCCCACCGCGTTGCCGATGACGATCATCGCCCAGCCCTCGGGCGTCGAGAGCACCTGGCCGATGAACTCCCGCAGCGACAGCTGCCACACCGTGCCGGCGCCCATGGTCGACCGGTAGATGGTGAGCGCGGCGACCAGCCACGCCATGAACAGGGCCAGCGAGAAGCAGCCCAGGATGGCGATGCCGCCGATCGAGGGCAGGCGGAACACCCGGAAGGCGTCGCGCCAGTGGGTTTCCAGCCCCTGTTCGCGCCGCCAGCTCACATGGTAGAGGCCCACCGCCACCAGCGGCCCCAGCAGGGCGCTGCCGGCGATCACCGGGAAGATCAGCGGGATCACGCCGTAGCCGAAGGCGAGGCGCACCACCAGGTACATGAGCAGGGGGTAGATCAGGCACAGGAACAGCACGTCGGTGCGGTTGATCTTGTAGTCCTCGAAGCCCTTCCGCAGGGCCTCGCGCACGTCGCGGACGGTGATCCTGTTGATGCGAGCTTCGCTGTAGTCGACGGCCTCGCCGAAGACGCTGTCCATCATCGTTCATCTCCCCGTTGTTCCAGTGAACACCCGAGGCTCCGGACGCGCCATCAACCGCTGCCTTGGCCGACTACACGTCAGAACCTCGAGCGATCAGGATTTCAAGATACGCCTTCGGGCGAGGCTTGTCACGGAGCGGGGGGATTGGAAGCGGAGAGGTGGACGGCTGACGCGAAGGACTGAAGCGGACACGCGGTCCAGCCGGCCCAATGTCGTGATCTGGCCGTTTGCGGCCCGGCAGCTTTGTGGAACATAGCCACGCAAGGCTGACCTCGCCGTGTATGCCGGAAACGGCAGCGGAATGGCGGGCCAAGCCCGATGATGATGAGCACTACACTTACACTATGGTGCTACGATAATGCCGGGGGGAGACGTCAAACAGCGAACACCGAGCGCCGTTGTCCGCTAGCGCTGCTAGGTTGTCGGGGCTGTCGAAACATACCTTGCCGTCGGGACAGCTAGCTACCTCGATCCTAACCAATGAGCCTCAGTATCGCTTGTCCTGGACAACCACCGGGAAAATTGCCAAGGTTGAGTTCCTATGGGGTCATACATCGATCTTTTTGCCGGATGTGGCGGACTCTCGCTCGGATTACGCCGAGCGGGATGGAGATTGCGATTTGCCGTGGAGGCGCACACTGACGCCTTTGCCACCTACAAGCACAACCTGTTACGTGACGAAGATGGATCGGTGGAGTGGCCTGATTGGCTACCGCGGGAGCCGCATGACATCGTCAAGCTGCTCGCGGACCACCCGTTGTCACTTGCAGGCATTGCAGGGCAGGTTGAGCTTATTGCCGGCGGCCCACCATGCCAAGGCTTCTCCACAAACGGCAGGCGGAACAAGGACGATCCCCGCAACCTGATGGTGAGCAGCTACCTTGAGCTCGTGCGTCTCGTCGAACCCCAGATCGTCCTCATCGAAAACGTCCGCGGCTTCACATCGATGCGGCTTAGGGACGGCGAAACGTTTTCAGACTTCGTCGCCGGTGAACTCGACCGGCTCGGATACGACACATGGCGTAGCCTGCTGTATGCTTCAGAATGGGGCGTCCCGCAACGACGGCCACGCTTCTTCCTCGTCGCGGTACGCAAGGGGCTCATCACGGGTGTCGATCCATTCCAACGGCTGCGCACTTTTAGGCGATCCTTCCTTGAGGCACGAGGATTGCCGTCAGATCGACCCGTGAGCGCCGCTGAGGCATTGGGCGACCTCGTCACGTTAGGACGGGAACTCGAGCTTGATCCAGCCTTCGGAAAGCTAGGCTTTAGACGACTTGTCTATCAGGAGCCTGGGGAAATGTGCGGCTATATCGCAAGGGCTCGGGAAGGGGCCGACGGGTCTCCTACGGACATGCGCCTGCCCCAGCATAGCCCGGCGGTAGCAGCCCGATTCGCCAGCATCCTCGCGACATGCGAGAGGGGGCGGTCAATCAGTCCGCGTGATCGACAGCGGCTTGGCATCAAGAAGCGATCAACCACCCCGATGTCCGCAGACATGCCTTCTCCCACCGTGACGACGCTCCCGGACGACATTATCCATTATGCGGAGCCTCGAATTCTTACGGTGAGGGAACATGCCCGTCTCCAGTCCTTCCCGGACTGGTTCTCCTTCCAGGGACCATACACGAGCGGTGGGCCGCAACGGCGAACCGCTTGTCCACGCTATACTCAGGTTGGCAATGCGGTCCCGCCGCTCCTCGCTGAGGCGATCGGAGAGATGCTAGGCGGTCTCCTTACCCCGCTGGCCTTGAAGAATCGGGCGAAGCGAGAGGATGTTGGCGAGGTGGCGCGCAAGGTCTTGGCGTAACTTCCGGAAGTCGACGGAGGTGATCGGCGGCTTACCTGCGGACGTTACCTCCCAGCCCTTATCGCCCTTTGTCTCAATCGCGTGGCCGAGGGTGTTTCGGGGCTGCAGGACTTCGTTATCGTATTTCCCGAGAAGCTTGCGCTCGTCGCCACACGCCTGGTTTCCCTTTGTGATGGCGAGAGCCAACTTCTGCAGGTGGAAGCTGGTCACAGCACGGCTCTCAAGGCGCGCAGCCAAGTCCTCGCACTTGGCATAACCTTCAGCTTGCACGCGAGCACCACTGGCGACCAGATCGTCCAATGTGGCGACGATTTGAGACTGCTGTGCCGCCGTGCATGCACCATATTCGGCTGCAATTAGAAGCCGCAGTTCGTCATCGATCTTGCCAACCGTTCCCATCGCGAGCCCGCGCATCGCCTCAAGACGGGAGAGGCGTCGGACGACTTGATCTATGTGAAGCGCCAGTCGTTCGAAAAGTTGCGGCCTCTCCATGCAGTATACCCCGTCGATACCGCGCTCCTTGACAAGGTTGCGAAGGTCCACTGTCTTATGGCCGCTATAAAAGATAATGTCGGTGAAACCAAACCCGCGGCGCACCATCTGTGCCACATGGTCGCCATTCTCATCCGGGTTCCCCAGATCGAAATCGACGACGACTAGGTCGACCTCGTTATACAGCTGCTGTTGGCGAGCGTATTCGTTCAGGTTCGAGGCATCGACCTGCATCTCGATTTGCGGGATAAAGCCAACCTCGCGGACATATTCCTCGATCTCTTCGATCTGGGTCCTGACATCCTGAGGCTGGTTCTCGAACCAGAGGACACGGAATTGAAGCCTCATGCTCGCTTGGTCTCCCTTGGCAACCTAATGACGAAGCGGGCGGAGCCCTTTGGACGTTCGGGGTCCAGCCCGATGCTGCCGCCTAGCTCCTCGATGACTTGCTTGACATGGTAGAGGCCGAGGCCGGAGCCACGAGGTGAGCCACTATAGCCCCGCTCGAAGATCTTCCCGGGATCAACCGATCCCTCGTCGATCCCGCGACCATCATCGGCCACGACGATCTCAACCGCACCGCCCGTGGAAGTACGGCGGCAGGTGAACGTCATCTGGCGCGCGCCAGCCTTACCGGCGTTACTGAACAGGTTGTCTATAACGATAGCTATGTCGACGGGCCGGAAGACCCGCCGCAATGAGATGCCGTTGGCGTCAAATGTCGCGGAATTGATGTCGCCGTAAAGCGTGCCAACCTTCTCGGCATACTCCTTAATATACTGAAGGATGTCGACGTCGATCTTGTCGGCGTTAAGCTTGAAGTTAGCCTGCGTTGCGAGCCGTGTCACTGCGAGGATGCGGCTATTCTGGAATGCGATCTGCTCTAGGTCCAACATCACCGACTCTACCTGCGGATTTGCTCCAGCGAGCTTTCGCATGCTGCGCCTGGCGAGCGCTTGGACTTCGCTCGCGTAGATGATGACCTGATGGTGGAGCAGCTGGAGCTCTTCACTCCCCTGAGCCTGGGCGTTGAGGAGGAGCTGGGCCTGCTTCTCGACGCGCTCCAACTTCGCGCCGGTCTCGGATGCTAACATCTCTGCGGCGCGAGCGCGACGTTCTGCCTCCCGTCGTGCCTCAGTCTCCTCATCGGCCCGGCGCTTTGCCTCCGCCTCGGATTGCTTCAACTCTTCGTATCGCTGCCGCGACCGTTCGATCCGGGCTAGGAGCGCCTTGTCACCGGTCTCCTGCGCCACAATGGCGAGCCCTTCCATCGACTCCTCGAACTCGGCGGACCGCTCGTTGACCGTATCAATGAGGTCGTGGTCGTAATCGATTAGCCTGATCTTTTGAGATCCGGCCATCGCGCGAACGATGCGTATGATACGGGCCCTCGCCGTATCGGACCGAAGGCCGCTTGCGTCATCCCGCTCCTGATCGAGGCTGTCGGCCCAGTTAACCGTAACGACGTAACGTTCCAGCCGCTGGACCAAGTGCCGCATTATCGCATCATAGAGCTCCTCTTTAGCGGGCGTGTCGATCAGCCCGGCATCGCGGCTGGATGCCTCGCGATACATCCCAATCGGAGCGCTCACGTCGACTTTCCCAAGGATGTCGCGCAGGCCGAGATAGCGGGAAGTGCCTTGCTGCTTGCGCCTGCCGATTCCGAAGGTGTCGTCCGTCGGTTCGCCTATGGGATAGATGCGGAACCCATTCACAAAGAGGAAGAGGTTGCCGAACTGTACTGGCTGGACGCCCATTCGGCTGGTGAAGGTATGCTTTGCCCTGCGGTTGAGGAAGTACAGGCTGGCCTCTACAACGCTGCCGGCCATTGCCGGGTAGGGGCTGTCTTCTTCGATCTTGTAGATCAGCACCCCGCGGTCGTGCAGCGTGGTCTTGATGAGGCCATCTGTGATTTCGACGCAGATGCGTGCGGTCTTCTCGTTGAGCAAGTCGATGATCTGGTTGCCGACCTCGCCCTCGACGTCAGGCCAGTCTTCGTCAGCCACATGGGTGACGATCTTGAGGTCGGTCGTCGACTGGAAAGGATCGACCAGCTTGGCGAGATATGAGCGGAGCCGATCGATCTTCTCGTAACCCCACTCATCACGAAGGCCGCTAATGACCAGCATCGTTCCGCTTCTAGCCGGCGGCTTCGCCCGTTTGGGCTTTGGAAAGGCGCCGGTCTCAGTGAGATCGACATCGATCGTGGCGAACTCCTTCTTTGCGTCCTGCTCGAAGCTCGTCCAGTCAACCTCCAGATGCTCGACCACCTTGCCTCCGACGGGCCGGGAATACAGGTCAAGTGTCTTGCCCAGACGATCGCAGGAGAAACGGCCAATCCCCTTATTGCCTGCATAGCCTCTACGCTGGGAAATGGCGTCCCTATAATCGCGCGGGAGATCCGCATCTTCCTCGCCGGTGCGCTTTGCGGAGTACGCGACGAACAGCCACTTGGAGGTTATGTCGGCCTGCGACATACCCTTGCCATCATCAGTGATAATGATGGAGTCCACGTCAAACTCGATGTCGACCCGCTTGGCGTGCGCATCGAACGCGTTCTTGACGAGTTCGAAGATGGCCACGAAATCGTTCGTAATGAGATCGCGCCCAATGATGTCCTTCAGCGCCGAACTGACCTTGAAGCTCTTCTCCATGCTTATGGGCGCTGCATGAAGGCGACGGGATCACTGTCCGCCGACGTGGCAGAGAGGCGGCGAAAGCTGATGGCGCGTTTCAAGGGCAAGAACACCAAGCCCGAACTCCTCGTTCGGCGCGCGCTACATGCAATGGGATACCGTTTCAGGCTGCATCGGCGCGACCTGCCTGGTTCGCCCGACATCGTGCTGCCGCGGCATCGGACGGTAATCTTCGTCCACGGTTGCTTCTGGCACCACCACGAAGGATGCTCGGTGGGCAAATTGCCCCACACTCGCCAAGAGTTCTGGTCTGAAAAATTCAGGAAGAACCGAGAGCGAGACGAAGCGGTGAGGATCGAACTGGTAGCAAGAGGATGGCGCGTTGAGACCATCTGGGAATGCGAAGCCAATGCAGGCATGCTTCCAGAGCGTTTAGCAGGCTTGAAAATCTCAAACGGCAACGGCTAAGCTTTCTCTTTGGGTGACGATTCTATCACCTTCGCTTCGGATATCTGGGTAGCTATCGCATGGCCTCGATGGTCGAGTTGAAGCCTACGTTCAAATTCATAAGCCTGTCTGGATACGAGCGTGCCCTTCACGTCTGCGCTTGCCTCGATCGGCAAGAGGACACCGTGGCCGCCCTCACGGTGCACATACCATCTGCCAACAACATGAAGGGCGGTTCCAAAGAATGACCTGTTGCTATCCATAATCTTCCCGGCGCGAAACCTTATCCCTTCATATCATTCCTGCCGTCGTCGTCGATGTCCATCGCTTTGGCCTTTAGAGGGAGGTCGATGCGCATGGGCGCTTAGAGCTGTGACAGAGAAAGGTATGCCGAGTTTGTACAGCCAAGCGGCGCCGCGACCGAACCATGTGGCGTAGCGGTTGCGGCGTTTGGATAAGAGGGGATGGTACAAGGCGGTCCAGGGCGGGATGGCCGGTCGAAAGGGATTCGAACGACCGCTACACCTTGGAGATGCCGAAAACTGACCGCGTCCGCTTTCAGGAACAGCCCAAACCTGCATGAGTGGCCGATTCGGGCACGAAGCCGCCGAACCACGAATGTCCGTCATCCATTGTTTTGAGGGGCTACCAGAAACCCGCCCCCCTACAAACTCTCCACCCGCACGATCAGCCTGGTGAGCTGCGAGGTCTGGATGCGCCAGTGGCCGTTCACCTTGCGGTAGGTCTCGCGGTAGTGGCCGTAGCCGCGGAAGAACAGGGTGCCGTTCATCACCGTGTCTTCCATGGGGTGGATGCCCCTGGCTTCCGTGTCCGAGAGGATCTCGATCTCCGGCGTGTGGCCGTGGTGGGCGCTCTGGGCACCGGTCAAGGCGCTGCGGATGTAGGCGACGATCTCCTCCAGCCCGGCCACCGGCTCGTGCTCGGCGACGCCCTCGGGCGTGCCCTTCACCGGGTCGCGCAGCGCCTCGCGGAAGTCGAACACCGCGTCGGGCGCGAACACGGTGCGCAGATTGTCGAAATCCTTGGTGTCGATGGACCGGAAGTAGCGGGCCTTGAGCTGCCGGATCTCCTCGATGGCGAGCAGCTTTTCCACATCGGTCATGTCGTCCTCCCTCGTTCCCCGGTGAGGCCGCAGGGCAGCAGCTTTTCGCCGCGGAGTCGAGATTGAACTTCGCGGCGAATGTTCACCTTCATCCGTGCTTGTCCGCGGGGCCGGCGTTGCGATAGCATCCGGACGAGCGAGACGGCGCCGCGGGGGCGGCGCCCTGCACGGATCGGGGAGAGCACCATGTCCGCCGTCGAAGAGATGATCAGGGACCGCCTGAAGAACGACATCGACCCTCGGGAGTTCGACACGCCCGAGTTCCAGCGCAACCCGTTCCCGCTCTACCAGCGGCTGCGGGACTTCCACCCGGCCTATCACGACCGCTTCCACAACCGCTGGGCGATCAGCCGCTACTGGGACATCGACGCGGTGTTCCAGAACACCGAGGCCTACACCCGCGGCATCTACGACGAGGACGGCCCCTACGAGTTCGGCTCGCGCCACGTGTTCGGCCCGAACATCCTGGAATACGGCCGCGGCGAGCGCCACCGCTGGATGCGCAACGTGATCGCCGGCCAGTTCGTCGGCCAGAAGCTCAACGACTTCCTGCCGGTGATCGACATGATCGCCCGCGAGCTGATCGACAAGTTCAAGGCCGACGGCGAGGTCGAGCTGGTCAGCCAGTTCACCCACCAGTTCCCGATCCGCGTCATCTCCAACATGCTGGGGCTGCCGCGGCAGGACGAGAACATGTTCGTCGGCTGGTACCAGGCGCTGATCGCCGGCCTCGGCTTCGGCGGCGAGCACCTGGCCCGCGGCATCGCGGCGCGCAACGAGATGTGGGACTACCTGGAGCCGCTGATCAAGCAGCGGGAGAAGACGCCGGGCGAGGACCTGCTGTCGCGCATCATCGCCGCCGAGCTCGACGGCGTGCGCATGGACATGGAGGAGATCAAGGGCTTCGTCGCCCTGCTGCTCGCCGCCGGCGGCGACACCACCGACAAGGCGATCGCCGACATGTGGTTCCACATGATGTACACCCGGCCGGACCAGTATCCGGACGTGGTCGCCAATCCGGACCTGTGGGAGAACGTGTTCACCGAGATGATGCGCTACGACCCGGTGGTGCACACCCAGGGCCGCCGCGCGCTCCAGGAAATCCCGATGTACGACGAGGTGATCCCGAAGGGCGCCATGGTGCTGGTCTATCTCGGCGCCGGCAACCGGGACGAGCGGGTGTTCAAGAACCCGGACACCTTCGACATCCACCGCGACGACCTGCACATGGGCAAGGAGAACCGGTCGGGCCGCTACAAGGACGGCAAGCCCGGCCATCTCGGCTTCGGCATGGGCCAGCACTTCTGCATGGGCTACGCCATGGCGCGGCAGGAGGCGGTGCTCGCCAGCACCTACCTGGCCAAGCTGCTCAACAACATCCGGCCGAAATTCGCCGAGCACGAGGGCATCCACTCGCCGAACATCGATTCCGGCGGTTTCCGGTCGCCCGACGAGCTCTGGCTCACCTTCGACCCGGCATGACCGTCATGAAGGTGAAGGTCGACTACAGGAAGTGCCTGAAGGCGGGCGAGTGCTACTACAACCACCCGACCCTGTTCCAGCGCACCGAGAACGGCTTGCCGAAGATCCTGGCGGAGGAGGTGACCTCCGACTCCCAGCGGCGGGAGGCGGAAGAAGCCGTCGAGGTGTGCCCGGCCGGTGCGATCTCCCTCGAGGAGTGAGGCAGCGGCCGGCCGCCCCGGGCCGGTTCCTTCGCTACTTGGCCAACTCCACGTCGGGCGTGCCCTCGGCGCCCATGTAGACCACCAGCAGCGCGACCTGCCCGGTGCCCTTGTTCATGCCCCGGTGGGCCACCTCCTGGGCCTCGATGATGGCGTCGCCCTTGTGGAACACCCTGGTGCCGGCCTTGCCGTAGTCGACGGTGACGTCGCCCTCCAGCACGTAGGCGTACATGGGCACCTTGTGGCGGTGCAGCTTGCCCGAGCCGCCCGGCGGGATGGTGACGATGGCGGACGTGATCCGCGGGTGCCCCTTGGGATATTCGATCGGCCGGCCGAGCACGTCGGAATCCGTCACCAGGAGCTGGCGGGCCGCGTAGCCCATGTCGTCGGCGCCCCTGTCGCCGGCGCGATTGTCGCCGGCGGCGGAAACGGCGACGGCGGCCAGCGCGATCGCTGCCGCCGTCAAAATCAGTCTGTTCATGGCTGTCCTTCCCTCCGGTTGCGCCGCCCAGTGTGGGGCGCGCCGGGACCGGAGGAAAGAGGCTTGCGGCCGAAGCGGCCGGGCCTACTTCTTGCGCAGCTTGGGGTCCTCGCCGTGGGAGTGGCTCTTGCCGACCCGCTCGGCTTCCAGCAGCGCGTCCCGCTCCTTGCCCTCGACGGCCTTCTCGGCATCCTTCGCCGCCTTCTCGGCCTTGCCGGACTTGGCGTAGTCTTCGGTCTCCTGGTTGTACTTGCGGGCGCTCTCCTTGTCGCCTTCGCCCTGGTTCTTCATCTTCTCGGCCATGATGGTCTCCTCGCGTTGCAGGATTCATGGCAGAAACGACGGCGGCAGCGATGGGTTCCGGAACGATTCCAGCTTTGCCCGGAGGTCCCTGCCACCGTTCCGGGAGCCGATCGCGGAAAAGGCGTTGAATTGCTGTCCCATGCATAGACAAATGGAAGCCGTCCGGACTCGGGCGGCTGCGCAGCACGGATGGGGTAACGGGTGGTGAGCGTCGTGAAGCGACTGAGATATTACTGCGATTTCGATGACGACATCGCGCGTCCGCTGCTCGACCTGCCGGGCCGGACCGTCGATGTGGCGCGTGGGACGGATCTGGTGGTGGCGGGGGAGAACCCTGGCCACGGCTTCATCGTCGAGACGGGCTGGGCGATCCGTTGCACCTATCTGTCGGACGGGCGCCGCCAGGTGCTCAACGTCCTGATGCCGGGCGACATCTTCGACCTGCAGGTGTTCGTCTCCGGCGAGGCCGACCACACGGTGACCGCCGTGACCGACATGACGGTCAAGACCTTCCGTCCCGACCATCCGCTGGCGCTGTTCCATTCCCACGGCAAGCTGGGTCAGGCGCTCTGGTGGACCGCCGTGCAGGAGGAAGCGATCCTGCGCGAGCAGATCGTCCGCAACGGACGGCGCAACGCGTCGGAGCGCATCGCCCATTTCCTGCTGGAGATGCACCGGCGCGCGCTCATCGTCAACGAGGGCGACGGCGCCGGCTTCCGGCTGCCGCTGACCCAGTCGGTCATCGGCGATGCGCTCGGCCTCACCGCCATCCACGTCAACCGCATCCTGATGAAGTTCCGCGACCGGCAACTGATCGCCCGCTCCGGGCAGTGGATCGAGCTGCTCGACCGGGACGGGCTGGTGGCGCTGTGCGACTTCGACCCGTCCTATCTCCGGCTGGATTCGTTTCCCCGCCGTCTCAGCCTGGCGGTGCAGGGCAACGGCTCCAAGGGCAATGGCCAGACGGATCGCAGCCCCCTCTAATCCAGGTTAAGACACTCCGCCCTCCGCCTCTGTAGGGTGCTGCCAAGTAGGCGGCCCTGGCGTTTAACGTCCCCGAGCCGCAAGGAACCGACGAGGCCGTATGCCGGCTCCCGTGCGAGCAGTCGTTCCGGAGTCCAGAAAGCAGAGGACAACCTTGTTCATGGAAAAGTGGGATGAGCCGGGGCACGAGCCCACGGCTCTCGACGACGAGGCGTTCGAGCGGCAGCTCCGCGAGGTCATTCCGCACCTGCGGGCGTTCGCGCGCAGCCTGGCCGGTTCGGTCGACCGGGCGGACGACCTCGTCCAGGACGCGCTTCTCAATGCGTGGAACGCGCGCCGGCGGTTCCGCGCCGGCACCAATTTCAAGGCGTGGATGTTCGTCATCCTCCGCAACCTGTTCCTGTCCGGGGTCCGCCGGCAGCGGTTCACCGGGGAATGGGACGAGGCCATGGCCGAGCGCAGCCTGTCGACGTCCCCGGTCCAGGACGCCCAGCTCGAACTGGGCGACGTCCAGCGGGCGCTGATGCAGCTGTCGCCGTCGCGCCGGGACGCCCTCATCCTGGTCGGCGCGGGCGGCTTTTCCTACGAGGAGGCGGCCAAGCTGTGCGGCTGCCCGGTGGGCACCATCAAGAGCCGCGTCGCCCGTGCCCGCGCCGAGATGGAGGACCTGATGGAGGGCCGCACCCCGTCGCGCAAGCGCGGCCTGAGCAGTTCCTCCCTCGAGGACGTCATGAAGCAGGTCGACGACCTCGCCGAGGATTAGCCGCCGGCGAGGCCCGTCACCGCCGGACGCCCTCAGTCGCCGTCACGCCGCCGGCTGCGCCAGTCCTCGAACTCGCGAACGAAGGCGCCCCGCCGTTCCCGGCGCCAGCGCGCATAGTCGTCGTCGTAGGCGCGGTGGCGGGCGTCGCGCCAGGCGGCATAGTCCTGGTCGTGGGCGCGCATCTGGTCTTCCCGCCATGCCATGTAATCGTGGTCCTCGGGCAGGTAGCGGCGCAGTTCCTCGCCGGTCAGCCGGTCGTCGGGGCTGTCGTCCACGTCCTGGGTCCAGAAGCCGCCCTCGCTGCCCTGCCCGGCGACATGCTTGTGGTAGCCCGGATGGTGGGCCTGGAAGTCCTGCTCGTGCTCCCAGTGGGGTTCGCCGTGCGAGGCGGGATCCGGCGTCCGGCCGGCCTGCCGGCGGGGCGCCGTGTAGGCTGCGTCCACGCCCACGCCGTAGGCGGTTTCCCGCGCGGCGTCGCGCGGGCGATCCCGGCGCTGGTTGGCGCGGTAGTTCTCCGAGGGATGGCGGCCTTCGCCGTCCGTCTGCCGGGGAAGGGCCTCGGGGCGATTGCGATACGCGTTCATGGCCTGCTCCTTTCTGTGAGCCGCGGTTTTCGCAAATCCAACACCCGGGACGGGGCCGGTGTTCCGAGAAATCGCGGGCGGGCCGCGTTGCAACCGCCGCATCCGGCGGGGAACTTCGCCTTTCCAGCCTTGTTGATGTAGCGCAACGAAACGAGCCGACGGAGCGGGAACGTGAAGGTAGAGGCGAAGTGCGTCCTTGCCGGGCTGTTCGGTCTGGCACTCGGGCCGGCGGCGTGGGCCGAGACTCCCGCCAATCCGGCGGTGGTCACCGACGTCTCCAAGCCGTCGCAGCACGATGCCGCGCAGGTCGGCGCGGTATCGGCCAACGACCTGATCGGCCGGGAGATCACCACGGCGCGTGATACGCCGCTCGGCGAGATCGAGGCCGTGCAGGTGGACGGCGACGGCAACGTGCGCCGGCTCATCGTCGGCCTGGAATCATCCGCCGGCGCGAGCCGGCCGGTGGCGCTCGAGTGGAGTGACGTCGTGGTTTCCGACGGCGGCGCGAAGCTGGCGGTCAACGCCGCCGCCGCCCAGGTCCGCGCGCTGCCCACCTACCGCTTTTCGAATCCGTCGCAGCAAGGCACGGTGTTCACCGAACCCTGAGGGCCTTTCGGCGTTGCAAGAGGAGAGGGCCGCGCCGCCGCGGGGCCGCATATGCCGTTGGAGGTGGACATGGCATCGACGTCTTCCCGCTCCCGCGGGTCCGGCAAGCAAGCTTCGTCCCGGCAGCCGTCGCGGAGCCGGTCGGCACGGCGCGCCGCCGGGGCGGCGCCCGGCCGGCCGATCTGGAGCGGCAGCCTCAGGCTCGCGCTGGTCACCGTGCCGGTGAACCTCTATCCCGCAACCAATTCGGGGGCGCGGATCAGCTTCCATCAGGTGCACGGCCCGTCGGGCAAGCGCATCCGCTACGAAAAGGTGGTGCCGGGCATCGGCCCGGTCGACGCCGACGAGATCGTCAAGGGCTTCGAGGTGGAGAAGGGCAGCTACGTGCTGATCGAGCCCGACGAGATCGAGGAGATCAAGCTGGAGGCCCGCAAGACCCTCGACCTGGTGCAGTTCGTCCGCCAGGGCGAGATCGATCCCATCTGGTTCGACCGGCCCTATTACGTGGTCGCCGACGGCGATCTCGCGGAAGAGGCCTATGGCGTCATCCGCGACGCGCTGCGGTCGTCGGAGCGGGTCGGGCTCGGCCAGTTCGTGATGCGCAACCGCGAGTACATCGCGGCGCTCAAGCCGTGCGGCAGCGGCCTGCTGCTGGAGACCCTGCGGTTCGCCGACGAGGTGCGCGCCGCGGCGCCCTATTTCGCCGGGCTCGACGACGACGGCGCCGACAAGGAACTGCTCGACCTCGCCAGGGAACTGATCGACCGCAAGACCGCGCCGTTCGATCCCCGCCAGTTCGAGGACAAGTACAGCGAGGCGCTGCGGGCGCTGGTCGACGCCAAGGTGAAGCACCGCAAGCCGGTGGAGGTCGACGAGGACACCGGCGATAGCGGCGGCAAGGTGATCGATCTGGTTGACGCCCTCAAGCGGAGCGTCAAGAGTTCGGGAGGCGGCGCGAAGCGGACGTCCCGCCGCAAGGCGAGCTGACCATGGCGAGAAAGGGCTCCCCGGACACGCTGGACACCTACCGGGCGAAGCGCCGCTTCGACGAGACGCCCGAGCCGCAGGGCGGCAAGCCGTCCGCGAGCGGCAACCTCTACGCCATCCAGAAGCATGACGCGACGCGGCTGCACTACGACCTGCGGCTCGAACTGGACGGGGTGCTGCTCAGCTGGGCCGTCACCCGCGGACCGAGCCTCGATCCGGCCGACAAGCGCCTGGCGGTGCGCACCGAGGACCATCCGGTCGACTACGGCGAGTTCGAAGGCGTGATCCCCGAGGGCAATTACGGCGCCGGCACCGTGCTGCTGTGGGACAAGGGCACCTGGGCGCCGATCAAGGATCCGCGCAAGGGCCTGAAGGACGGCAAGCTGGAGTTCGAGCTGAAGGGCAAGCGCCTGAAGGGGCGCTGGGCGCTGGTGCGGATGCGGCCGAGGAAGGGTGAGAAGCGCGAGAACTGGCTGCTGATCAAGGGCGACGATGCCAAGGCGGACCGCGACACGGACATTATCGAGGCGCGCACCCGCAGCGTCAGCTCCCGCCGCACCCTGAAGTCCATCGCCGACGATCCGGACCGGGAATGGAGCGCCAGGGGCGAGCGCAAGCCGGCCCGGCGGGCCAGCGCGCAGGATCTGCCCGCCTTCGTCAAGCCGGCGCTGGCGACCCTGGTGGACGAGGTGCCGTCCGGCGAAAGCTGGCTCTTCGAGATCAAGTTCGACGGCTACCGCACCATCGCCTGCGCCGCGGGCGAGCATGTCCGGCTCTACACCCGCAGCGGCCTGGACTGGACCGGGCGCTATCCGCGCATCGCCCGGGCGCTGGCTGCCCTGGGACTCGACAGGGCCGTGCTGGACGGCGAGATGGTGGTCGTCGACGGCAAGGGCCGTTCCGACTTCAGCGCGCTGCAAAAGGCGCTGAAGGGCGAGGGCGGCAGCCTGTCCTATTTCGTCTTCGATCTGCTGGTGCTGGAAGGCAGGAGCCTGCGCTCGAAGCCCCTGACCGAGCGCAAGGCGGCCCTGCGCGCCCTGCTGGGCAAGGCCGGCAAGAAAGGGCCGGTCTACTACACGGACCATGTGGAAAAGGACGGACAGGGCATGTTCGACACCCTGTGCCGGCGTGGATTCGAGGGCATCATCGCCAAGAAGGCCGACGGAAAATATGTCTCCGGCCGGGGCCGCCAGTGGTTGAAGATCAAGTGCGGCGCCGAGCAGGAGTTCGTCATCGTCGGCTGGTCGACGTCGGAGCGCGACCGGCCGTTCTCCTCGCTGCTGCTGGGCCTGCACGAGGACGGCGCGCTGCGCTATGCGGGACGAGTCGGCAGCGGCTTTGCGGAGGACGACCTGGAGGAGGTCTCGCGCCGGCTGCGCAAGCTGGAGCGCAAGACGCCGGCGGTCCAGGGCGGCATTCCCGCCGCCGTGCGGCGCTCCGCCCATTGGGTGAAGCCGGACCTGGTCGCCCAGGTGGAATTCGAGGAATTCACCGGAAGCGGCCTGGTGCGGCAGGCCCGTTTCCTGGGGCTGCGCTCGGACAAGCCGGCCAGGGCGATCGTCCGCGAGACGCCGGCCGGGGAGGGGACATGACGGTCAGGATCGCCGGGGTGACCCTGAGCCATCCCGACAAGGTGCTCTACGCGGACCAAGGCGTGACCAAGCGGGATCTCGCCGCCTATCTCCACGCCGCGTCCGGCCGCATGCTGCCGCACGTGGCGCGCCGTCTGGTCAGCCTGGTGCGCTGCCCCGCCGGCGCCGGCGAGAAGTGCTTCTTCCAGCGCCACGGCGGCGCCGGCCTCACGGAGTCGTTCGAGGAACTGGCCGTCACCGAGAAGGACGGCGGCCAGTCGAACTATCTCTATCTCACCGGTGAAGCCGGCCTGATCCGCGCCGCCCAGATGGGCGTGCTGGAAATCCACATCTGGGGCTCGCAGGTCGATGACATCGAGCGGCCCAACCGGATCGTGTTCGACCTGGACCCCGACCCCTCCGTCGACTTCGCCGAGGTGAGGCGGGCCGCCCGGCGGATGCGCGACGTGCTGGCTGCGCTGGGCCTCCGGAGCTTCCCGCTGCTCACCGGCGGCAAGGGCATCCACGTCGTGGTGCCGGTCGCCCGGCGCCGCGAATGGCCGGTGGTCAAGGCCTTCGCCAGCGCCCTGGCGCACCGCGTGGCGGACGATGCGCCCGACCGGTTCGTCGCCAACATGAGCAAGGCGAAGCGTACGGGCCGCATCTTCATCGACTATCTGCGCAACGAAAGCGGCGCCACGGCCATCGCGCCCTATTCGCCGCGGGCCCGCGAGGGCGCGCCGGTCGCCTGGCCCGTGTCCTGGGACGACCTGGACGAGGCCGAGAGCGCCGCCATGGTCCTGCTGGCCGACGCCGGCCGCTGGCTCAAGCGGCCCGACCCGTGGCGGGACTACGCCAAGGTGCGCCAGAGCCTGACCAAGGCCGCGCTGGGCGCGCTCGACGTCGAGGCATGACGGAACCGGGCAGGCGGCCCGTCCGTTCCCGCTGCGGACCATTTCACTGCTTGCACCGGAAGGACACGACATGACCGCCAGCCGACCCGGCGATCCCCGGCCACCTCAGCCCGAGGTGCCTCCCGATCCCCAGGTGCCGCCGGAAATCGATCCGCCCGAGCCGCCGCAGCCGGAACCGGTGCCGCGCGAGGACCCGCCCATCACCGATCCGGGACGCGAAATGCCCCAGCCCAGGGATTGAGGCGGAAACGCCGCGGCGGCTGCCGTGACGTTCCGACAACTGGGTATGAAGGGTCAGCCCTGCTTGGCCGGCGACTTGTGGCTGGATTCGGGCTTGCGCCCCTCAAGCTCGGCCAAGGCTTCGTGCACCGCGGCCAACGACTCCGCCGGCTGGCCGGTGACGGTGCCGGCCATGTTCTCCTCCGAGGCCACCATCAATTGACGCAGATCCTGTTCCCATTCGTTGAGCAACTGGGCCTTTTCGTCCCGGCTCAGGGACTTATCGCGCAGGATCTCCTCCGGATGGGCGTACTTCTCGGAGATGTCGCCGGCGGTGTTTCCAGGTTTCGAACTCATCGATCCGTTCCTCGGCAATGACCATTTACCGCATAACGGGTGGGACGAGCCGCTTGTTCCTCGTCCGGGCGGAAGCCCCTACGGCGTCCCAGCCTGGAAAAGCGCCGTGAGTTCGTCGTCGGGCGTGGCGATGATCCGTTCCACCCAGCGATGGAAACGGTGTCCGCCGCCCTCGTTGCGGCCGAACAGCACCTCCTTGCGGGCACCCGCCTCCAGCGCGCGCTGCTGGCGCAGCCCGGTGGCGTAATCCTCTTCCTGCACCACGTATTCCAGCAGCTTGAACTGCTTGTAGGCGTCGTGCCGCTGCGCCTCGTCCGGTTCCTTCTCCATCAGGTAGATCTGCGTGGTGTAGGACTCGCCGGGCGTCTCGCCGGGGAAGAGCTGGGACAGCATGATCGAGCGCCCGCCGCCGCGGAAGGAGGCGATGGAGATGTGCGGAAAGATGGTCCAGACGCCCGCCGACAGGATGTCGCGGCTCCACTTCTCCTCCGGGATGTCCAGCAGGTCGAGGAGCTGCTTCGACGGCGAGGTGACCCGCTGGTGCGGACCCCAGGCATAGTAGAGCGCCTGGTTGGACATCTGCTCGCCGAAGGTTTCCCGGTGCAGCACGGGCAGCTGGTAGAGGTCCAGATAGCCGTCGTAGGCGATCTTCCAGTTCGGGCCCTTGAGCGTGCGCGCCTCGAACAGGTGCCAGTTCTCCAGCCCGAAGGCGCCGAGCAGCTTGTCGTAGCCCGAAAGGAACGCATCCATGTCGAGCTTCGAATCCGGGTCCAGGATCACCCAGATCAGGCCGGACCGCTCGGTGATCGGCAGCGGCACCAGGCCGTGCGCTGACATGTCGATGCTGCCGAAGTCGTCCTTGGAGGCGATCGCCACCAGCTTGCCCTTCTGGTCGAACGTCCAGGCGTGGTAGCCGCAGACGAAGCGCTTGGCCTTGCCGGAGCCGCTCGTGACCACCGGTGCGCCGCGGTGGCTGCAGCTGTTGATGAAAGCCCGCACCTCGCCGTCGCTCCCGCGCGTCAGCAGCACCGGCATGCCGACCACGTCCATGGCCTTGTAATCGCCCGGCTCGCGCAGTTCCGCCGTTGCCGCAAGAACCAGCGGCAACCGCTTGAAGATCTTGTCGATTTCAAGCTTGAACCGCTGCTCGTCGAAGTAGTTTGCCGCCGGCACGCGAAAGACGTCCGCCTCGTGCTCGATGGTGCCGTTCTGGGCGTGGCCGATGTTGTGCCGCGCCATTTCGATGAGCTGTTCCCGTGCCGCGTTGTCCATGGTTGCGTGCGCCCCTGGCATGAATGAGGTTCTGTAACGTTCAATCTAAATCAGTAGTGCGGGCCTTTCCAACGGCCATTGACCGAACGCAAGAACGGCCCTCCGAAGAGGGCCGTTCCGCAGGCATCGCAGGTTGGGCTCAGCGGGCGTCGAAGACGACCGGCAGGCTCCAGCAGGTGTGCATCTCCCACAGTCGCAGCGACCGCAGTTCCGGGCGGGCGCCGTCCTGCAGCCGCAGGTTGGGCAGGCCGTCCAGCACGATGTTGAGCGCGGTGGTCGCGGTGTCGCGGGTGATGGCGTAGAGCGAGCGAGGCCGGTCTTCCGGCACCGCGGGATGCCGTGACGGCTTGCCCAGGCCGAACGCCACGCCGGCGGGCAGGCCGTCGGCGCGGTACTGGCCGCGCGGCTCGCGCTGGCACAGGTCCTTGCGGCCGACGATGTACTTGTCCGGGTCCTCGTACTGCCGCGGGTCGCGGTTGGCGGCGCCGGCCGCCAGGATCATCACGCCGCCCTCGGGGATCAGCCGGCCGAAGCGCTCCACCTCGTGCCGCGCGAAGCGGCGGGTGATCACCACCGGCGTGGAATGCCGCAGGGTCTCCAGATAGGCGAACTTGACCATCCGTCGGTCCTGCTGGACCACGTCCATCTGGTCCGGGGTGGTGAGCAGCAGGAAGAGGGTGTTGGCCAGGGCGCCGTGCAGCGTCTCGTGGTCGCCTTCGAGCAGGGTGACCACCAGGTCTTCGGCGCGGGTCGGGCCGCCGTCGGCCTCGAGCGTCGCGACCGCCGAGACCAGGTCGGTGCCCGGATTGGCCCGGCGCTGCTCCAGCAGCGGACGGAAGTAATCGGTCAGCTCGTGGATGGCCTTGACGCCGTCCTGCTCGGACCTCGGCTCCCAGTTGGAGCCCCGCTGCATGCGCCAGTAGCGCTGGGCGAACAGCGGCACGTCGTCCGGTGGCAGGTCGAGCACCCGGGCCAGCAGTTCGAGAGGGTACCGGCCGGCGAACTCGGTGGCCAGGTCGGCGCTGCCCCGGCCGGCGAACTCGGCCACCAGCGCCTCGGCGAGCGGCGCCGCGTTGTCGTCGATGCCCTTGGCCTGGGCTTCGAGCACCGGCAGTTCCTCGCGCAGGTCGCGGCCGTATTCCTCCATGCGGTAGAACCACCGCTTGGGACGGGTCTCGAAATTGGCGTCGTCGGCGAACACCGAGGTGACCTCGTTGTAGGGCGAGATCCAGAACGAGTTGTCCACCCAGTTGCGGTAGCAGGGGTAGTTCTCGCGTAGGACCGCGAACAGCGGGTAGGGATTGCGCACGAATTCCGGCGAGATGAGCTGGGCCGGCTTGATCAGCGCGGTGGACTCGCCCATCCGCTCGCGCTGGAAGATCTCATAGCTGCGGAAGCCGTCGCCCCTCACCTTGGCGGGCGCCACCGGCACGCCATTCCGGCCATAGGTGATCTTCGGGGCGGTTCCGGCCGTACCGTGGGGTTTCCCGGTTTCCCCCTGCGGCCGGGATATCTCTCTCGTGCTCATCTTGCGGTCCTAGTTCAGGTCGTAGTCGATCCAGAGTTCCTTGACCGAGATCAGGCCGATCGGGGCAAGGCTCGCGCCGTCGATGTCCTTGGGCATCTTCTCCACGTTGATGCGCGGATTCTTCAGCTTGTGCCAGAGAATCTTCGATCCGATCACTGCCTCCTGATGCGAAATCCACGCGCCGGGGCAGAGGTGAGGACCGACGCCGAAGGCCATGTGGCTGCACCGACCCTCCTTGCGGTAGCCGCTGCGCAGCAGCTTGCCGCTGTACAGGTCGGGCCGGAAGATGTTGAAGGTCTCCGGATCCTTGAAGATGCGCTCGTCGTGGTTGGCGGAGAAGTCGACCATGTTGACCAGCGAGCCGGCGGGAACCTTGACGCCGTGCAACTCGATGTCGAACGAGTTGTGGCGGGGCTGGCCGCCGATCGGCGTGGAGTGGCGCAGCGTCTCATGGAAAGCGGAGTCCCAGAGGCCGTCGTCTTCCATCACCGCCTTGAACTGGTCGGGGTGCTGCAGCAGCAGGTAGCCCATGTTCAGGATCGCGCCGCGGGTGGTCTCGCCGCCGCCGCCGACCACGAGGGCGATGTTGGAGGTGATCTCCTCGGTCGACAGGTAGTCGCCGTCGACCTGGCTCTCGCACAGCTTGGAGATCACGTCCTTGCTGACCGGCTTGCCGTTGGCGTCGTAGAGGTAGGTCGGGTTCTTGCGGCGCTCCTCGACGAGTTCGCCGACGTACTCCTCAAGGTGCTGGCGCGCCTCCAGGCCCTGATGATGCGTCTCGGAGCCACCCAGGCCCGACATCATGGAGTTGTACCAGTAGTAGAAATCCTTCCGGGACTCCTTGGGGAAGCCCAGCACGTCGCACACCACGCGGATCGGGAACTCGTTGGCGAAGGCGCGGCCCACGTCGATGGTGCGGACGCCGTTCCGGTCCTGCTTGATGCTCTCGTCGAGGTTGGCGAAGTCGTCGATCATCTCCTCGGCGATGCTCTGGATGGCGTGCAGCCGGTTGTCCAGCGACTTGCCGACCAGATGCTGGCCGTAGAGGTTGCGCCGCCTCCGGTGCTCGACGCCGCTCAACTCGAGCTGGGTATTGCCCAGCACGCCGCTCGACGATCCCTTGGGAATGGTGTTGAAGCCCTCGTCGTCGAAGTAGCAGGCGGTGATGTCGTCATAGCGGGTGACGTAGTAGCAGTTGTGCAGCTTGTCGAAGTACACCGGATAGTGGTCCCGCATGATCTTGTAGTAGGGATACGGGTTCCGGTAAAACTCCGGCGCGTCGAAGATGCGCGGGTCGAGCAGCGGCGTGCCGTCGGGCGCGTGTCCCATGTCGAACGCCTCGCCGACGGGCATCAGCGGGAAACCCTGCTCGGCGCTCTTGAAGCCGGCCGCCCCGCGGGGCTTGCGCTCGGTCGCGGCCGTCGCGCCGGCTTCGCGGCCGGGCTTCGCCTCGGCCTCGTCGGCCATGTTGGTGAGAAACGATGCGATTGAATCCATGTCGGGGCCTCACTCGGTTCCTGTTGGGCCAGTTAGCGTCAACCTACAGCCATGGCCGGATGTTGGCAATGAACTAAAGTCATGCTTGACTGCATTGGCATCAGAAGACGACCGGCAGGGTCCAGCAGGCATGCATTTCGCCGAGCCGCAGCGCCCGCAGGGAAGGGGAGGTGCCGGGCCTCAGCCGCAGGTCCGGCAGCGTGTCCAGCAGCACGTTCGACGCCGTGGTCGCGGTATCGCGGGCGATGGCATAGAGCGAGCGGGGCCGGTCCTCCGGCACCGCCGGATGCCGCGACGGCTTGCCGAGGCCGAAGGCGATGCCGGCGGGCAGGCCGTCGGCGCGGTATTGTCCGCGCGGTTCGCGCTGGCACAGGTCCTTGCGGCCGACGATAAAGCGGTCCGGGTTCTCGTACTGGCGGGGATCGCGGTTCGCCGCGGCGGCAGACAGGTGCAGCAGGCCGCCATTGGGCAGCAGCCGGCCGAACCGCTCCACTTCGTGGCGGGCGAACCGGTCGGCTGTCACCACCGGCGTGGAATGGCGCAGCATTTCGAGCCAGGCGAACTTCACCATCCGCCGATCGTCCCGCACGACGTCGAACTGGTCCGGATGGGTCAGCAGCAGGAACCACATGTTGGCGAGGCCGCCATGCAGCGTCTCGTGGTCCTGCTCCAGCAGGGTGACGACCAGATCCTCGGCGCGGGTCGGCCCGCCGTCGGCGTCGAGCGCCGCGACGGCCGATATCAGGTCGTCGCCCGGATCGGCGCGGCGTCGTTCGAGGATCGGCCGGAAATAGTCGGTCAGCTCGTGGATGGCCTGGAGGCCCGACTGACGCATCCTGGGCTCCCAGAGCCGGCCCCGCTGCATCCGCCAGTAGCGCTCGACGAAGGCGGGAAAGTCCTCCCGCGGCAGGTCGAGCACGCAGGCGAGCAGTTCCATGGGGAAGCGCGCGGCGAACTCCAGCGCGAGATCGGCGCCGCCCTTCGCCCGCATGTCCTCCGCGATCTCGCCCGCGAGGCGCGCCGCGTTGGCATCGATGCGCCGCGCCTGGGCCTCCAGCACGGGCAGCTCTTCCCGCAGGTCCCGGCCGTAGCCTTCGATCTGGTAGTACCAGGTCTTCGGGCGGGTTTCGAAGTTGGCGTCGTCGGCGAACAGCGAACTGACGTCGTCGTAGCGCGTGATCCAGAACGAGTTGCCCAGCCAGTCGCGGTAGCAGGGATAATTCTCGCACAGGATGGTCAGCAGCGGATAGGGATCGCGGGCGAAGTCCGGCGACGAGAGCTGGATCGGCCGGATCTTCTCGGTCGACTCGTGGACCCGTTCACGCTGGTAGATCTCGTAGGTCCGGTAGTCGGACAGCTTGCCGCGCCGGGCGTAGAGCGGTACGCCGTTGCGGCCGGCGAAGGCGTTCGGGTCCGGGGCGCCGGTACCGTAGACCGGCGGCCGGTCGGCTTGCTTGACGTCGGTGCTCATGCCGTGTTCCTCAGGCGAGATCGTAGTCGATCCACAGTTCGCGGGTCTTGTTGATCCCGATGGGGGCGAGGTTCGCGCCGTCGATGTCCTTGGGCATCCGGTCCCGGTTGATGCGCGGGTTCTTCAGCCGCCGCGCCAGCAGCCTGGAGCCGATCACCGCCTCCTGGTGCGATATCCAGGCGCCGGGGCACATATGCGGACCGACGCCGAAGGCCATGTGGCTGCACTTGCCTTCCTTGCGGTAGCCGCTGCGCAGCAGTTTGCCGGTGTAGAGGTCGGGCCGGAAGATGTCGAACTTCTCCGGATCCTTGAAGATGCGCTCGTCGTGGCTGCCCGAGAAATTGACCATCTCGATCAGCGAGCCGGCCGGGATGCGCACGCCGTGGATCTCCACGTCGAAGGTGTTGTGGCGGGGCTGGCCGCCGATCGGGTTGGAATGGCGCAGCGTCTCGTGGAAGGCGGCGTCCCACAGGTTCTCGTCAGCGAGGACGGCCGACGCCTGCTCCTCGTGCTGCAGCACCATGTACCACATGTTGACCAGGGTGCCTCGGGTGGTCTCGCCGCCGCCGGCCACCACCAGCGATATGAGGGCGGTGATCTCCTCCGTCGAGAGGTAATCGCCGTCCACCTGGCTCTCGCACAGCTTGGAGATGATGTCCTTGCCCATCACCTTGCCGTCGTTGTCGTACAGGTAGGTGGGATGCAGCCGGCGCTCCTCGACGATGGATTCCACGTAGTCCTGCAGGTGCTGGCGGGCCTCCATGCCCTGCTTGTTGGTCTCCGAGGCGCCCAGCCCGGACATCATCGAGTTGTACCAGTAGAAGAAGTTGTCGCGCGCCTCCACGGGGAAGCCCAGCACGTCGCAGACCACGCGCACCGGGAACTCGTCGGCGAAGGCCTTGCCCAGCTCGATGGTCCTCACCCCGTCGCGGGTGACAACCCACGGCGTGTCGCCATCGTCCCAGGCGTCGATCATCTCGGCGGCGAGGCGCTCGATGGCGGGGACGCGGTTCTCCAGCGACTTGCCCACCAGGTGCTGGCCGAACAGGTTGCGCCGACGCCGGTGCTCCACGCCGCTCAACTCGTGGGTCACGTTGCCCAGCACGCCGTTCGACGATCCCTTGGGAATGGTGTTGAAGCCGATGTCGTCGAAGTAGCACTCGGTCATGTCGTCATAGCGCGTGACGTAGTAGGTGTTGTTCAGCTGGTTGAAATACACCGGGTAGTGGTCGCGCATGATGCGGTAGTAGGGCCACGGGTTGCGCCGGAACTCGGCTGAAAAGAACAGGCGCGGATCGAGCAGCGGCGTGCCGTCCGCCGCATGGCCCATGTCGACGGTCTTGCCGACCGGCATCAGCGGGAACAGTTCGGCGAAATCCTCGGGCGCGCGGTCGGCGAGGTCCTCCTCGCCCACGGCCCGCGTGAAGACGCTGGAAAAGGGCTCTGTATCCATGTCAATCCCCGTTAAGCTTTCCCCTGCAGAGGGTACAGCCTGCGCCCGGGCGTGGCAACGGCGTAAAGTCACGCTTGACTTGCTGACGGGGCCGGGGTTGTACTGCGCGCGGGAAGACGCTGGCCTCCGTGGAAGACGCTCAGGTCCGGATGGGCTTGATCGGGGGACGCGGCGAACGGCAGAATGAACGGAAGGGGCCGGACCGCCCGCGGCGGCAACCGGGTCCCGGTATCTGAGGCTCAGGAAAATGACCTACGTAATCAGCAACGCCTGCATCGATGTGAAAGACCTGTCCTGCATCGAGGTCTGTCCGGTGGATTGCATCTACCACGAGGACGAGGACCGCATGACCTATATCGAGCCGGACGAGTGCATCGATTGCGGCGTCTGCGTGTCGGCCTGTCCCGTGGGCGCCATCTTCGCCGATAACGAGATTCCGCCGGCGGCGAAGGATTTCCTCGAAATCAACGCGCTCTGGTTCAAGGACAAGGACAAGGCGCGCGAGATGGCCGCCGAAAGGGCGGGCACCAGCATCTGACGCATCGCAAGCGCCGGTCGACCCCGGCGCGCGGCTCCTCTACACTGCCGGGCATTGCGCGGGGTTGGGGAGCCGGGATGCTGAATCCATTCAAGCCGCTGGAGCATGATTATGAGTGCGTGGACGCTGCGAAGGCGGGCGTCTTTCCGGCAGGCTGGATCGCCCTTTCCTACGTCATCGTCTATGTCGCCTCCATGTTCGTGCGGGGCAAGGCGCCGATGGTCTACGTCGCGGAAGGCGTGGTCTGCATTCTCGCCATCGGTCTGGCGGGCTTTCTGGCCTGGCGCCTCTGGACGCGGCAGTCACTCTGGGTGAGCATCGCCATCCTCGCGTGGCTTCTCGTCGAGTTTGTCGGCAGCTTCGTGGTGCACACCGTCGGTATTGGCGGAGGTCTCGTCATGACCCTGATCGCCGCCGCATGCGGCATCCTTTCCGTCCGCGGCGCCTGGAAGTTGCGTCGGCTGCGCGCCCTGGGCCCGGCCGTCGATCCGACCGTTTTCGACTGACTACGATCTTGAGGACCATCCGCCCATGAAACTCTACAACTTCGCCGCCCCCAATCCGCAGAAGGTCCGCATCTACGCGGCGGAGAAGGGTATTCCGCTCGAACTGGTCGACGTCGACGTGATGGGCGGCCAGCTGCGCACGCAGGAGATGCTGGCGAAGAATCCGTTGGCGGTGGTGCCGTTCATGGAGTTGGACGACGGCACCGTCATCCGCGAGTCGCTCGCCATCATCGAGTATCTCGAGGAACTGAACCCCGAGCCTCCGATGCTGGGCACGAGCCCGCTGGAGCGGGCGCGCGTCCGTGAACTGGACAGGCTGGCCGAACTGGGGCTGATGGGCGAGCTGGCCAACTACGCCCACCACGTCTCGCCGTTCTTCGCGCACAAGGGGCCGCAGTCGCCCGACGCGGCAAAGATGGCGCACAACTGCTACCGCAGGAATCTCGAGATCATGGACCGGGAGATCGGCGACAGCCCGTTCGTCGCCGGCGCGCGGCCCAGCGTCGCCGACTGCACCCTCTATTCCACCCTGGCCTTCGGCGACTATATCGGCATCAAGGACGCGGCCGACTTTCCGAACATCGTCCGCTGGCGGGCGGCCTTCGGGGCGCGGCCCAGCGCCGCCGCGTGAGGGTTGTTCCGGCTACCGGACCGGGAAATCGAAATAGGTGTCGGGAAACGGTTCGTCCCGCAGCGTGAAGTGCCACCACTCCATGGCGAACGGCGCGAAGCCGCGGCGCTCCATCGCGAGCCGCAGCAGCAGGCGGTTCGCCCGCTGCGGCCCGGCAAGCCCGGCGTAGGCCGGCCAGGATTCCGGCCCGAAGAAATCGAAGCGGGTTCCCATGTCCAGCTCGACCGGCCCGCCTCCGGCATCGGAGGCGACCAGCGTCAGGTCGACCGTGCTGCCGCGGCTGTGGCTCGACCGTTTGGCGACGTAGCCCTTGTCGAACAGGTCGCGCTTGGCCATGTCGGGATGGTAGAGGCGCCGGATCGCCGGGTCGTCCGGCGTCTCGGCCCAGCGCAGGAAGTGGCGCACTGCGCGTTCAGGCCTGTACGCATCGAAGATCTTCAGCCGCAGCCCCGAGCCGCGCACGTCGTCCTGCACGAGCCGCAAGGCCTCGGCCGCCGGCGCGGTGAGGATGACCCGCCGCGCCTCGTACCCGTCGACGGGCTCGCCCAGGAAATTGTCGGCGCCGACGTAGCTCAGCTCGACCACGAGATCGGGCACCACCTCGTCCGCATAGACGAAAGCTTCAGGCAGCGGCGAGGCGGCGGCTCGGGCGGCGGCGGTCGTCATGGCGTCGTCCTGGTTTGCGAGGGGGCGCTTCGAGTCGCCATGGTACCGGCTCGGCGGAGGTACTTGAAGCCGTGCCGCTCACCGGGCGCTTGCCGGACGGGCGGCGAAGGTCTATGAGGATCGGCTCCCGCATCTGACCGCGGGCTCCCGGAGGTGCATATGGCCGTCAAGCTGCTCGTCATCGTCGCACTGCTCGTGCTGGTATTCGGCAAGACCAAGTTCTCCGACATCATGGCCGATCTCGGCTCCGGCATCCGCAGCTTCCGCAAGGGGCTGGCCGACGCCGAAGAGGAGGAGGCGCAGGCCCGGGCCGCCAAGAGCGCACCCGCCCTGCAGGCGCCGGCCCAGGCGCCGGTCGCGCCCAGCCGCGAGCACGACGAGGCCTGATCGCCGGCTCGGGGGCTCAACCTAGCAGGGCGAGCCCGACCAGCCCGGCGCTTCCCACGGCGATCCGCCACCAGGCGAAGGGGGCATAGCCGCGCCGGCTGACGAAGGCCAGCAGGCCCCGCACCACCATGAGCGCGACCACGAACGCCGCGATGAAGCCCAGCACGATCAGCGAGGCGTCGTCGAAATTCAGCATGTGCCGGCTCTTGTAAAGGTCGTAGGTCACGGCGCCGGCCATGGTCGGGATGGCCAGGAAGAACGAGAACTCGGCCGCCGAGCGCTTGTCGGCGCCCATGAGCATGGCGCCGACGATGGTGGCGCCGGAGCGGGAGACGCCGGGAACCATGGCCAGGCACTGGCACAGGCCGATGCAGAATGCGAACACCGGCGGATAGCGCATCGCGTCGTGGTGGCGGGGATGCAGCGTCAGCCGGTCCACCACCAGCAGGACGATGCCGCCGAGGATGAGCATCCAGCAGATCAGCGCCGGCGTCTCGAACAGCACGTTCTTGATGAAGTCGTGGGCGAGCACGCCCACCACCGCCGCCGGCAGGAACGCCACCAGGATGCTGGCGATGAAGCGTCGGGCCGCCGGGTCGGACGGCGCCGCCTTGACCACGCCGAACAGCTTCTCGGCGTAGACGAACAGCAGCGCCAGGATCGCGCCGAGCTGGATCACCACCTCGAAGGTCTTGCCCGAGGACTCGAAGCCCATGAAGTGGCCGGCCAGCAGCAGGTGCCCGGTGGACGAGACCGGTATGAATTCGGTCAGGCCCTCGAGCAGGCCGAGGAACACCGCTTCGACGGAGGCGGTGCCGTTGGCCAGCAGGCCCAGCGTCATGCCGCTCACCGACGGGCCGTGCCGCGGCGCGCCGCGGCGCTCTTGGCGGCCGGCGCGGTCTCCTCCTCGTCGCCCTGCTTGTTGGCCAGCCGGCGTTCGCGCCAGTCGCCCAGGAACAGCAGGATCGGCGCCGCGATGAAGATCGACGACGTGGTGGCGATGAAGATGCCGAACAGCATGGGCACCGCGAAGCTTTCCACCGCCGAGCCGCCGAAGGCCGCCATGGGGAGCATGGCGAGGAAGGTGGTGGCCGAGGTGTAGACGCTTCGTGTCAGCGTCTCGTTGATGCTTCGGTCAATGATCTCGCGCAGGGTGAGCTTCTTGAACAGCCGCATGTTCTCACGCATCCGGTCGTAGACGACGACCTTGTCGTTCACCGAGTAGCCGATCAGGGTCAGCAACGCCGCGACCGCCGTCAGGTTGAAGTCGAGCCGGGTGAGGGCGACGAAGCCGATGGTCTTGGTGACGTCCAGGATCAGCGTCACGATCGCGCCGACGGCGAAGTACCATTCGAAGCGGAACCAGATGTAGAACAGCATGGCGACGAGCGCGAGGCCGACGGCGATGAAGCCGTCCGTCGCCAGCTCGCCGCTCACCTTCGGCCCGACCACCTCGGTGCGCGCGAACTCGGTTCCCGGCGCCACCTCGCTGATCGCCGCGCGCACCTTGGCGATGGCGGTTCGCTGCGCGGTCTCGCCGCCGGGCTGCTCCTCGACGCGGATCAGCACCGTCGACGCGTTGTCGGCGGTCTGCAGCGCCACCTCGCCGAGCCCGAGGCTGTCCAGCTTGTGGCGCAGCGACGACAGGTCGGCCTTGCCGGGCGTCTCGATCTCCACCTGGATGCCGCCCTTGAAGTCGATGCCGTAGTTCAGGCCGGGCGTGAAGAACAGTACGACGGAGGTGAGCGACAGGAATATGGAGAAGGCGATGCCGAAGAACCGGGCGCGCATGAACTGGATGTTCGTGCCCAGCGGGATGATCTGGATCGGCGGCTCCATGTTGATGCTCTTCAGCCGCCGCCAGCGCACCACCTGCAGCATGATCACGCGGACGATGGAGACCGCGGTGAACATGGAGATGCAGATGCCCAGGCCCATGGTCACCGCAAAGCCGCGCACCGGGCCCGAGCCCATGGAGAACAGCAGCACGACGGCGATGAGCGTGGTGATGTTGGAGTCGAGAATCGTGCCGAAGGCTTTTCGGAAGCCGGCATCGAGGGCGGCGAAGGCGCTCAGGCCTCGCCGGCTTTCCTCGCGTATTCGTTCGTTGATCAGCACGTTGGCGTCGACGGCGATGCCCACCCCGAGCACGATGCCGGCAATGCCGGGCAGGGTCAGCGTGGCGCCGATCAGGCTGAGGGCCGCCACGACCAGCACCAGGTTGAGGACCAGGGCGAGGTTCGCGATGAGGCCCCACAGGCCGTACAGGATGACGATGAAGCTGACGACGAGCACGAAGCCGGCGATGCCGGTCCACGCGCCCATCCTGATGGCGTCGCCGCCCACGTCGGCGCCCACGGTCCGCTCCTCGATCACGATCAGCGGCGCGGGCAGGGCGCCCGCCTTCAGCATGGTGGAGAGGTCCGACGCCTCGGTGGTGGTGAATTGCCCGGTGATGACGCCCTGGCCGCCAAGGATCGGTTCGTTGATCCGCGGCGCACTCAGCACCTTCTTGTCGAGCACGATGGCCATCCGCTCGCCGGTGTGGCGACGGGTCGCGTCGCCGAACAGGCGGGCGCCGGTGGCGTCGAACTTGAAGCCCACCTGGGGCGCGCCGCTGTAGCGGTCGAACTGGACGTCCGAGCCTTCCAGGTGATCGCCGGTCACGATCGGCCGCTCGACCAGCGCGTAGCGCTCGTTGGTGTGCGCGTCGGGCAGCACGATCACGCCGTTGGGCGGCGTGGCGCCTTCGGGCACCGGCTTCGTCACCATGTGGAAGCTCATCTTGGCGGTGCCGCCGAGCAGCTTGGTGATGCGGGCCGGATCCTGCACGCCGGGAAGCTGGACCAGGATGCGGTCGCTGCCCTCGCGCTGGATGGTCGGCTCGGAGACGCCGATGCCGTCGATGCGCTTGCGCACCACTTCCAGGCTCTGGTCGACGGCCGCCTTGATCCGCCGCTGCTCGCCGGCTTCGGTGAGCGTGACCCGGAACTGCTTGGACCCGTGCGGCTCGATGGTCACGTCGGGCTGGGCCGGCCCGAGCGTGGAGGAGGGGCCCTGGGTGGTCTTATGGATGATGTCCCGGATGTCGTCGGCCCGGTTCGCGTCCAGAAAGCTCACCATGATGGAGTCGCCCACCGGCACGGCGCGGATGCTGGAGATGCCGGCCTGCTTGACCGCGGCGACGATGTCGTCGGCCATGCCCTGGCGGCGCTCCTTGAGCAGCGCCTTCGAATCCACTTCGAGCACCAGATGCGAGCCGCCCTTCAGGTCGAGGCCGAGCGTCATGCGGCTGTGCGGGACCCAGGCGGGGAATTTGGCCACCTGCGCGGCGGTGAAGAGATTGGGCACCGCGATCACGATCCCGAACAGGATGATGAAGCCGTAGAGGTAAAGCTGCCACTTGGGAGTTCGCATGGGATCTATCCTTGGCCGCGCCCGGTCGCGCCGGCGCTGACTTGAGATGCTTGGGACGGCGGCCGCAGGGCCGCCGGATGCGCGATGTCAGGCTCGCGCGGTCGGCGGGCCACGCGGCGGATGCGCCCGGTAGGGCGTCTCGGCGGGCTTGCGGAGATCGCGTCCGGCAGGGTCGTCGCCGTCCACGGCGACGGTGATCGATCGGTCCCAGGCCGCCGCGAGGCCGCCGCAGGGGCCCTGGGCCGCTGGCGGCAGGCGGGGCTGATCGGGCGCCACGCTGGCGGTGCGCGAAGCGGCGGAAGCGGCTCCGCGGGCGGCCTCGGGCTGGTCGGCGTCGAGCCCGCGGCTGCGGCCGATCGCGGCGCCCGCCACGGCGGTGGCACCGCCCGTGGACAGGCAATGATCGATGGCGGCGGTCAGCATGAGCAGGGGGAGCGCCAGCATCAGCGCCACCGACCGGCCCCGGTGCCGTTCGAGGAACAGTTTCCACGACTTGCCCCGGATGCGGGCTCCGCTCACTTCGCCTCTCCGCCGATCGGTTGGCCGGTGCATTTTGTTCTTGCTCTACCCCGGCGCGGGTCCACACATAAAGCGAGGCGGCAGGGACTGCAAGCCATGTCCTCGCGCACGGGGCGCGGGGAGTATACTATCGACGCGTTTCCCCGGGGGAAGGACGGTTGAGCCGAAAACTACTTGTCGTCGAGGACGACGCGATCACCTCGAGCTATCTGGTGCAGAGCCTTCGCGAGCAGGGCTATACCGTCGACATTGCGGAGGACGGTCGCGAGGCGCTCTACCTGGCCAGCGACGGGGCCTACGACCTCGTGGTCCTGGACCGGATGCTGCCGGGGCTCGACGGCCTCTCGGTGCTCAAGGCGCTACGGGCGGCCCGGATCGAAACGCCGGTCCTGCTGCTCTCCGCCCTCAGCACCCTCGACGAGCGGGTCAAGGGCCTGAAGGCGGGGAGCGACGATTACATGGTGAAGCCATTCGCCGTGTCGGAGCTGCTGGCCCGCATCGAGGTGCTGCTGCGCCGGCGCAGCGCCGGGCCGGAGAGCGAGACCAAGCTGCGCTGCGCCGATCTGGAGATGGACCTGATCGCCCGCAAGGTGTCGAGGGCCAGCAAGGCGATCGACCTGCAGCCGCGGGAGTTCGCCCTGCTGGAATATCTGATGCGCCACCAGGGCCAGCTGGTCACGCGCACCATGCTGCTCGAGGCGGTGTGGGATTATCATTTCGATCCGCAGACCAACGTCATCGACGTGCATATCAGCCGCCTGCGCCAGCGCGTCGACAAGGGATTCGAGCAGTCGCTGATCCACACCATCCGGGGGGCGGGTTACCGGCTGGCGGCAGAAGGCTGAATTCGTGGCCACACGACCGCAAAGCGCCACTCTGCAGATCGCGCGCGCCCTGGTGCCGCTCGCGGTGCTGGCGACCCTGATCCCCTTTGCCGTGCTCTATTTCGAGCTGTCCAATCTCTACGAGCAGAAGGCGGCGCGGGAGGTGAACGACGAGCTGTCGACCCTGCGCTCGGTCTATTCGCTGGAGGGGCCCGCCGGACTCGAGGTCCTGATCGAGCAGCGCATGCGGGGCGGCGGCAGGAAGGCGATGCTGTACCTGTTCGAGGATTCGTCGCGGCGCCGGATCGCCGGCAACGTCACGTCCTGGCCGTCCCGGACCGGGGCCAGCTTCTCCTGGGAGCTCACGCGCCTCAACCGGTCTACCTTCAGCGAACCCGAGATCATGGGCGTCGCCGGCGCGGAGCTGCCCGGGCGGTACCGGGTGCTCGTCGCCATTCCGCGCTCGCGCTGGGGCGTTCCGACCGAGGTCATCTTCCGGGCGGCGGGCCTGGGCCTGGCCATTGCGCTCGCGCTGACCATCGCCACCGGCTACGCGGTGTCGCGCTTCCTGCAGCGCCACATGAGCAGCATCGTCGAGACGGCCGAGGAGATCCTGGCGGGCGACCTGTCCCGCCGCGTCAAGGTGACCTCGCTGCCGGTGGAGTTCAGCGTGGTGTCCGCGTCGCTCAACGCCATGCTGTCGCGGATCGAGGACAGCATCACCACCATGCGGGCGGTGACCGACAGCATCGCCCACGATTTCCGCAGCTCGCTGACACGGCTTGGCGCCCGGCTGGAAATGGCCTCGGGGTCGGGCGGCGGCGAACGCGAACTCCGGCGCGCCATGCGCGACGCGGCGAGCGAGGTCGATTCGATGCTGCACGTGCTCAATTCGCTGCTGGAGATCGCCCGCGCCGAGGCCGGCGTCAGCGGCGACCAGATGGTGGAGATGGATCTGTCGACGCTGGTCTCCGATGTCGGTGACCTCTATGTGCCGGTCGCGGAGGAGAGCGGCCTGCGGCTGAACATCCATGCCGCCGAGCCGATCCAGGTGCGGGGCCACCCGGAGCTGCTGGCGCAGGCCATCGCCAACCTCATCGACAATGCCATCAAGTACTCGCCGCGCGGCACGGCCATCGAGTTGCGGGCGACGCTCGGTCCGCTTGGTCCCTTGATCGAAGTAAGCGACCGGGGACCGGGAATTCCGGCGGACGCCCGGGAACGGGTGATCCATCGGTTCGTTCGTCTTGATGCGGCACGGAAAAGCCCGGGCTCTGGCCTCGGCCTGAGTCTTGTGGCGGCTGTTGCCAAACTGCACGGGGCCTTCCTGAAATTGCACGACAATCTCCCGGGCCTCACCGCGGTGATTCAATTCGTTTCCAAGCCGCGCCGGAAGCCTCCGCTGAGCTTCCTGTTCCGCGGCACGGTGGAAACATGAACAAAAGTTAATCTTCGGGTCATTGTGAGTTCATGCGTGACCGCCTAGCGTGGCGCATCGAGCCTCACAGGCGTTATGCGTCTGGCTCGATCGCCCGGGGAGGGCGATTAGGCGCGTCGACCGGACGCGCCGGGGAAGTTCAAGAGCGTCGAGGAACCATGTTTCAGTCCAAACAGAATAGCCCGGCACGCATACTTGGCTTCGGCTTTGTCATTCTGCTCCACGTCGTGATCGTGTACGGCCTCGCCAACGGCTTGGCCCATTCGGTCGTCGAGGCGATCAATGGTCCCATGGAGACCAAGATCATCGACGAGGTTCAGAAGAAGGAAGAAGAGCCGCCGCCTCCGCCGCCGGATTTCAAGCAGCCGCCGCCCGCATTTGTCGACCTGCCGCAGATCAACATCGAGACGGCGCAACCGGCAACCCATGCGATCCAGGCGGTCACCAACGTCAGGCCGACGGCTCCGCCGCCGCCGCCGCCCCCGCCCGTCAAGCGTGAGCCGCCGCGGCAGGATCCCAGGCATCCCATCACCCAGCCCGACTATCCGGCGACGTCCCGGCGTCTGGGCGAAGAGGGTGCCGTGGTGCTCAAGTTTCTGGTCGAGGCGGATGGGCGTCTGAAGGACGACTCCATCACCGTCGAGCAGAGCAGTGGCCATGATCGTCTCGACAAGGCCGCGATCGCGGAAGCTCGCCGTCACTGGCGCTTCCTGCCGGCGACGGAAAACGGCAAGGCTGTGGCCGCGTGGCACCAGTTCCGTGTCGTGTTCCAGCTTACCAACTGACGCCGCTTGACCGGCTTAACGTCTAAAGAAATCCAATAACGGAGATATGACCATGAACCGCCTGTCCACCAATTTCCGGGCGACCCGCTGCCTTGCTCAGGCCGCTCTTGCCCTTTCCCTCACCGTGTCCCCGCTCGCCGCGGGCGTCGCGTTCGCTCAGGACAACAGCGCCGCCGCTCCGGCTGCCGACAGCGCCGCCCCGGCCGATGCCGGCGCGCCGCCGGTGATGACCGACCAGCCGGCCCCCGCCGCTGAGCCGGCTCCCGCCGATGCCGCGCCGATCTCCGACGAGGGCGTTGTCGAAGTGAAGAACCCCTATGGTCTCGGCGCCCTGTGGAAGCAGGGTGACTGGGTCGCCCGCGGTACCCTGCTGATCCTGGTCTGCATGTCCATGGGCACCTGGTACATCCTGTTCACCAAGGTGTGGGACCAGTCCAAGCTGAACCGGCAGGCCAAGGCCGTCGATCGTGATTTCTGGAAGGCGCCGAGCCTCCAGGAAGGCCTGGACAAGCTGGACCGCAACAACGCCTTCCGCGTGCTGATCGAAAAGGGCCTGGGTGCCGCCGCGCATCACGAGGGCCGCCTGACCGATCAGATCGAGGGTTCAGAGTGGATCGCCAACAACCTGCAGCGTGAAGCCGAGAACATCAGCAACCGCCTGCAGGGCGGCATGGCCTTCCTCGCCACCGTGGGCTCGACCGCTCCGTTCGTCGGTCTGTTCGGTACGGTGTGGGGCATCTACCACGCCCTGATCGCCATCGGCATCGCCGGCCAGGCCTCGATCGACAAGGTCGCCGGTCCCGTCGGTGAAGCGCTCATCATGACCGCCATCGGTCTGGCCGTGGCCGTTCCCGCCGTGCTGGCGTACAACTGGCTGGGCCGTCGCAACAAGGCCGCGCTGGAGTACGTCCGCAACTTCGTCACCGATTACGGTGCGTACCTGGTGACCAGCCGCGCTGCTGGCCGTCCCGCGCCGGCGACCGCCCGGAGCCAGTAACATGGCAATGTCCGTCGGACCAAAGGAGGAAGATGAGGCGATCTCGACGATCAACACGACTCCGCTCGTGGACGTCATGCTCGTTCTCCTCATCATCTTCCTGATCACCGTTCCCGTGGTGGTTCAGACGATTCCGGTGCACCTGCCCACGGCGACCAATCAGGCGACGATCACCAAGCCTGAGAACATCGTCATCGCCGTCGATGCCGAGGGCAAGATCTACTGGAACTCCGTGCAGCTCGCGAACCAGAGCGTGCTGGCAAGCAAGCTGGCTGAGGTCGCCGTCAAGGTGCCTCAGCCGGAGGTCCACATCCGCGGCGACAAGGATGCCCGATACGAGTTCATCGGGCGCGTCGTGGTGGCCTGTCAGCGTGCCGGTATCGTGAAGGTCGGGTTCATCACCGAACCCAATCGCCACGGCTGAGTCTGAGCGCACAGTAAGGAGATATACCAATGGGTATGAGTGTAACCTCTGGCGAGGGGCTCAGCGACGACGGCATGGACGTGATGCTCGACATCAACACCACGCCGCTGATCGACGTGATGCTGGTGCTGCTGATCATGTTCATCATCACCATTCCGCCCCAGACCCATGCCGTGAAGCTCGATATGCCGGTCAACAAGAATCCGCCTCCGCCGATTACGCAGCCGGTGGTGGTCGAACTGGATATCGACTTCGACGGTACGGTGATGTGGAACGGCAACGTGGTGTCGAACATGGGCCAGCTGACGAGCTACCTGTCCAATGCAGCGGCGCAGGTGCCCCAGCCGGAAATCCACATCCGGCCCCACAAGCTGGTCAAGTACGATTATGTCGCCAAAGTAATGGCGGCGGCCCAGCGTGTCGGACTGCAGAAGATGGGCCTCATCAACGATTCGATCGGCGGCTAGCCGTTCATTCGGGGTTCAAGAGCTGAAACCTATTTTCTGAATCACGCGAATAACGCGCAGAACTGTAAAGAAAACGGAAGACACACATGAACTGGAAACCGCTTGTCGCATCCGTGACGTTCGCTCTCATGGCGCCTGTCATGGCCAGCGGCATCACTAATGTCGGTGTGGCTGTTGCCGCCAAATCTGAACAGAAAATCAGTGCGAAGCTCGGGAAGCCTTTGCAGGCGGCCCAGGAAGCCCTCAACAAGAAGGACTACAACACGGCCCTGCAGCACCTGCAGGAAGCCCAGCAGATCGGCGACCGGTCGAATTACGAGAACTACGTGATCGACCAGTTCCTGACCAACGCCTATGTGGGGCTGAAGCAGTACGGCAAGGCTGCCGATGCCATCCAGGGCACGCTGGACACGGGCATTCCGTCGCCGGAGGAAGCCTCGACGCTGCGTAGGAACCTGGTGCAGATCTACTACAGCACCAAGAACTACAGCGCCGCGGTCAAGGCCGGCGATGCCTACCTGAACTCCAAGCCCAGCGACAACGACATCAGGGTTCTGGTGGCTCAGAGCCAGTACCTGATGGGCCAGTGCAGCCAGTCGGTGGACACGATCGAGAAGGCGGCCAGCACCGCGCGGGCGAACGGCCAGCCCGTGAAGGAGGACTGGCTCCAGCTCGAGCTGAGCTGTGCGCACAAGTCGGGTGACGATGCGGCCACCATGAAGGCCCTCGAGAACCTTGTCCGTGCCTATCCGAAGAAGGACTACTGGAACGACCTGATCGCCATGTTCCGTCAGAAGTACGGCACCAGCGACGCGGTCAATCTGGAGAGCTTCCGTCTCGACCGCAGGGAAGGGACGCTGGACGGCGCGAACGACTATGTGGAGATGGCGCAGCTCGCCATGCTCGTCGGCCTGCCGGGCGAAGCCCAGTCGGTCATCAAGGAAGGCTTCGACAAGGGCGTGCTCGGCGACGCCGAAAAGGGGCGCCATGAGCGTCTCCGCAAGCTCGCAGACGATTCCGCGGCCCAGGACCAGGCCAACCTTCCGGCGCTTGCCAAAGAGGCTGCGGCGGCTTCCACGGGCGAGGCCCAGGTCAAGCTCGGCGAGGCCTATATGAGCTACGGCGACTACGACAAGGCCGTCGATGCCATCAAGGCGGGTCTCGACAAGGGTGGCGTCAAGAACACTCCCGCGGCGCAGCTCCATCTCGGCATGGCGCTGCTGAAGGCGGGCAAGAAGGCCGACGCCAACGCAGCCTTCAAGAAGGTCAAGGGCGACCCGGCCTACGAGAAGCTGGCTGACTACTGGATGATGGCCGGCTAAGGCCGGACCTGGGCCCCTATCGGGGCCATCCAGCAAGCGAATGGAATCCCCCTTGCTACGGCAAGGGGGATTTTTTTGTCGGTGGGCGCGTTGCGAGGCGCGGCGACGTTCGCGAGGACCCGGAAGGCCGCTCCTGCTGGAATCAATCGCCCGTCGCGTTCGGACGATTCCTTCTGACTGCGGGATGATCTAGGATTTCGGCCGGCCGGCGGAGCAGCCGAAGGGAGGGACTTTGAGCGGATTCCGGACTCGGCAATGGGTGCTGTGGCTGCTGGGCCTCGCCTTGCTCATCGGACTGGTGTGGCTTCTCCGCACCATCCTTCTGCCCTTCCTGGCGGGGATGGCCGTGGCCTACTTCCTCGACCCGGTGTGCGACCGGATGGAACGCTGGGGCCTGTCCCGGACCATCGCCACGTCGCTGCTCACCGTGGCCTTTGTCGTGCTGGTCGTGGCCGTCTTCGCCGTGCTGCTGCCGCTTGCGGTGCACCAGCTGGGAGACCTGGCCGACAGCGCGCCGAAGATGCTGGCCATGGCAAGGGACCGCATCAGCTCCCTGCTCGGCCGCCTTGACCGCATCGTCGACCCGGAGACGGCGAACCAGATCCGCGACAGCCTTGCCGGCTCGTTCGGCGGCGTGGGCAGCTGGTTGGGGTCCGCGCTCGGCGGGGTGCTGTCCAGCAGTCTCGCCCTGCTGAACATCCTGTCGCTCGTGTTCCTTACGCCCGTGGTGGCGTTCTTCATGCTGCGGGACTGGGACCGGTTCGTCGCCACCGTGGATTCCTGGATCCCGCGTCCGCACGTGGCGGTGGTGCGCACGCTCGCCCGGCAGATCGACGAGACGCTGGCGGCGTGGGTGCGTGGTGTGGCCCTGGTCTGCATCCTGCTGAGCGCGTTCTACGCGGTGACGCTCACGCTGCTGGGTCTCAAGGTGGGGCTGTTCGTCGGCCTCGTGGCGGGGATGCTGTCCTTCGTGCCGTTCGTCGGTGCGATTGGCGGCTTCATCCTGTCGGTCGGCATGGCCGCGCTGGAGTTCGACAGCACCTGGCGCATCGTCGCCGTCGGCGCCGTGTTCGTGATCGGCCACGTGGCGGAGGGAAACTGGCTCACGCCGACTCTGGTGGGCGAGAAGGTGGACCTCCATCCGGTGGTGATGATCTTCGCCTTCCTCGCGGCCGGCGTGTTGTTCGGTTTCGTCGGCCTGCTGCTGGCGGTCCCGGCGGCGGCGGTCATCGGCGTACTCGCCCGCTACGCCATCGATCGGTATCTCAGGAGCCCGGCGTATCGGGGCGTGGACCTGCCGCCGCCGGTCTGAATCCGTCGGCCTGCACGGTGCCGCTTCGCTCAGAGCCAGTAGGGCGTCACATTGTAGTAGGCATGAATCTGCTGACCCCAGCTGGGGTCTTCCCAGTCGGGGTGGTCGTCGGGCTCGAAGGTGGGCGCCTTCTCGAGCTTGTCCCGATCGATCGCCACCTCGTAGCCGTCGATCTTGGTATTGTACTTCAGCAGGTTCCACGGCAGCGGATGATGGCGTTCGCCGATGCCGAGGAAGCCGCCGAAGGACATGTCGGCGTAGGCGACCTTCCCGGTGAGCTTGTCGATCATGATGTTTTCGATCGAGCCGATCCTGTTGCCCTCGAGGTCGTAGACCCTGGTGCCCTCGACCTTGTCGGCGGCGATGAGACGTGTCTTCTGCATGGGGCCGTTCCTCCCGTGGCTGGCTGGCGCGCGCGGGCCAACGACCTGCGCCTTCCCGGGCAGAACGGACGGGAATTGGCGATTGTTCCTCGCGCCGGGAGCCGGCGGCCGACGGGTGATCTACGAGTGCAGGAGTCCGCTGGGCTGGGCGAATTCGAGGCCGCCTTCGCCCGGCAGCCATCCGATCAGCTGATAGGTGATCGTGCCGTCCGGCTCCCGCACATGGTCGAATACATAGCCCTCGGCCCGCAGCGTATTGATGGCGGAACGGATGGTCTGGAGCGGCAGCCCGGTTTCCCGCTGGATCAATTTCACATCCGCGCCGTGTGGCCGGCTCATGATCGACATCAGCACCCAGTGGCGGTCGTCTTCGCTCACCGCGAGGGTGGTCGGTGCATGAGTGTCGGCCGTCGGGGCGAGCTCGGCCGAAATCCGGATGTCTTCCTCCTGGCCGGGGTCCAGCGGCGCCTCGTGCAGCGCGGCGAGGCCCTGCTCCGACAGCACCAGGGTCATGGGAGTGCGGCCCTTGCGCCAGACCGGTTCGTCGTCCTGGGCCTGGCGCTCTGCGACCAAGCCGAAACGGAGCAGCCGTTCGATGGCGATCACCACGGCCAGGCCGCGCACATAGATGAAGCGCGGCAAGGGCAGGAGATTGCGGGAGTTGCGCCGGGCCGCGTTGGCCAGGATCGCGGTTTCGGTCTTGCTCAGGGACATGCCATTATCCTCGTGCCGCGCCGCTGCGATACAGAATTCATGCCCCATGCCCTCATTGACCGGAACGCACAATAGGGGCGGTTCGCGGCGAGATTGTGGCGAGGCAGCAGAATACCTATTTGCGCGTGCCGAATGCGATCGGCAGCCGCGTCAGCCCGCGCATCATGAAGTTCGGCATGTGCGGTGGCGGCCGGTCCTCCGTCAGGCGCAGGCCCTCGAGCCGGTCGAGCAGGGCGCGGAACGCGCAGATCATTTCCTGACGGGCCAGCGGTGCGCCCAGGCAGTGGTGGATGCCGCTGATGAAGGCAAGGTGCGCCCCCGCGTTCGGCCGGTCGAGGTCGAGCGTTGCCGGCTCGGGGAACATCTGCTCGTCGCGATTGGCGGCGCCGTAGCGCAGGTTCACCATGGAGCCGGCCGGGATCGTCACGCCCGACAGTTCGACATCGCGCCGCACCTGACGGAACGTCCCCTGCGTGGGCGATTCGAGTCGCAGCACTTCCTCGACGAAGATCTTGAGACGCTCGATGTCGGCGCGAATGCGGCCGACGAGATGCGGGTGCTCGATCAGCAGCAGCATGCCGGCTCCCAGGGCGTGGGTCGTCGTCTCGTTGCCGCCGGTCAGCAGCTGTTCGACCAGGTCGAGGAGTTCGGGAACCGCCAGCATCCGGCCGTCCTCCAGCCTGGCGGTGACGATGTCGCTCAGGATGTCCTGCTGCGGAGCGCGGCGGCGCTGCTCGAACAGGGGAACGAAGTACTGCTGCATCTCGACCAGCTGCCAGGCGCATTCCACTTGCCGTTCGGGCGGAGTTGAAATGGCGATGGAATCGACCGAGGCGTCCGACCAGCGTTTGAACAGCGCCGCGTCTTCCCGCGGCACGCCGAGCCGGTCGGCGATCACCTTCATGGGCAGGGGATTGGCGAATCGGCTGATGAACTCCACTTCGCCGTCGCCGATCCATTCGTCGATCAGCTCGTGGACGAGCGCGTCGATATACGGCTCCATCGCGCGCACGCGGCCCGCGGTGAACGCCCGGTCGACCAGTCGGCGGTAGCGGGTGTGGTCGGGCGGATCCGTCTGCAGCACCCGCTTCCGTTCCCAGCCGTGCTGGCTGTAGATTTCCACCACTTCGGGCGGCTGACCCCTGGGGCTGAGCACGCGGGTGTCGAAATCGTTGGAGAACACGTCCGTCAGCCGCAGCGCCTCGCGCACGTCCTGGTAGCGGGTGATGACGTAGTAGCCGGTCTCCGGCATGCGGTAGACGGGCGCGTCGCGCCGCATGGCGGCGTAGGCGGCATAGGGGCACTCCTGCACCGCCGGGTCCAGCAGGCTGTAGTCTTCCGGCCGATCCATCGCATGCCTCCCCGCTTGCGTCTCACCCAGGAGGGAAGCGTAGCATCATGCCGGGCTGGTGATCGAGAGATCGACGGACATGCCGAGCGGATCGCCGGGGAAGGCTTCGATGGAGCCTGAGACCGGCGAAGCCTGGTGGGGGTCGCGGACGATCGCGACGGGGATGAGTTCGATGTCGGTCGTCAGCGCGTTGGTCGGGTCCACATGGGTCCAGCCGGCGCCAGGCAGATAGATCTGGACCCAGGCGTGGGTGGCGCCACCGCCGATGACGCCGGGGGCGCTCGCGCCTGGGTCGCGCGACGAGTCGTAGATGTAGCCGCTGACAAAGCGTGCCGCCAGGCCCAGGCTGCGCAGCGCCTCCATCATGAAGTAGGCGTAGTCGCGGCAGGTTCCCGATCGCCTCGCCAGGGTCTCTAGCGGCGACTGGGTGCCGTAGATGTCGCGCGGGATGTACTCGAAGTTCTCCTTGATGGCCGCCGCCATCGCCCGGATCAGCGACACGGTGTCGCTGGCTTCCGGGCCTTCGCCGCGGCTGGACAGGAAGCTCTTGGCCCACAGGTCGATCTGGTGCTCCGGATCCGGGACATGGCGCTCCTGCAGGCCCGCCAGATCGCGGATCTCGTCGGCGGAATAGGCGAGGGGCAGGTTCTGCACATGCTCCGCCAGCAGGCCTTCGGGAGCCACGAAGGCGAAACGCTCCACGTCGAGGCTGCTGTCGATCACCAGCTCGGTGGCGGTGGTATCGAAGTCCACGAGGGCGATGCTGTTGCCGAACACGTCATAGTGCCAGACGACCTGGCTCGGCGTCGGCGAGATCGACAGGGTCGCCTCGTGCAGCTTCATCTCGTGGCTGTCGCGCGGCCGGAGCATCAGCCGGTGGCGGCCGAGCGTGACCGGGTTCGCGTAGCGATAGGTGGTCTTGTGCCGCAGCAGAAATCGCATGGTACTCCCGCACCCCTGTTGTCGTGAGACCTTCAAACGCCCGGCGTGTGCGCCGGTTCCTGGCCTCCCGGCGCGACACGTTGGCCGCGCACCGGTATTCCCCGGCGTCTACTCCGGAATCAGCCAGTCCGCGGTCCAAGGTCCCTCGGCGCCGAGACGCGCGGCGAGCCACGGCAGCCCCTCGCGGGCCGCGTCGGGCAGAACGTAGGGCGGATTGACGACGAAGAGCCCGCTGCCCGTCATGCCCCGCTCCGCCGTGTCGCCGGTCATGCAGAGCTCGAGCCGGAACACGGAACGCAGGCGGGCCGCGCGCAGCGCCACTTCCATCGCGTGGACGCGCGATCGGTCGATGACCGGATACCAGAGGATGTAGACCCCGGTGGGGAACTTCTTCCAGGCGCGGGCCAGCGCCGCGGTCACGATGGCGTAGTCGGTCTTCATCTCGTAGCTGGGGTCGATCAGGATCAGGCCGCGCTTTTCCGGAGGCGGCACCCGCGCGATCAGTCCCTGCAGTCCGTCGGCCTTCTCGGCATGGACCTTTTCCTGGGCCGACGCCAGGCTCTCCAGACGGCCGTAATCGGTGGAGTGGAGTTCGTGGAGCAGGACGCGGTCCTGCTGACGGCGCAGCCGCGCCGCGAGTTGCGGCGAGCCCGGATAGGTGTCGAGCGGCCCCCCCGCGTTGACGTCGCCCACCATCCCGAGGAAATGGCGCAGCAGCGTCGGCGCCTCCGCGCGGTCTCCGTAGATCAGGGAAATTCCCTGCTGGAACTCGCCTGTCTTGCGGGCCTCGGGCGCATCGAGATCGTATTGGCCCGCGCCGGCATGGGTGTCGAGGAAGAGCAGGGGGCTGGGCTTCTGCTGCAGGTAGTCGGCCACGAACACGAAGGTTGCGTGCTTCAGCACGTCGGCGTGATTTCCGGCGTGGAATCCGTGGCGATAGGAAAGCATGTGCGGTCCGAAACAGCGCAGGCGCGGCGACGCCGACAGTGTGGCCGCCCCGGAATGGCTAGGCAAGACGTCGCGGCCGGTCAGAAAGAAAAAGGGCGGGCCAGAGGCCCGCCCAGAGTGTGTCGGAGGCGCAGACGCCTACCAGCGGTAGGTGGTCTGCAGCGTGATCAGCCGCGGCGTTCCCAGGTAGGCGTCCAGGTCGCCGGTCTTGCCGAGCGGCTTGTCCTGGATGCTGTACACGTAGTGGTCGTTGCCGCAATTGGTGCAGATCAGCGCCACTTCCCACGGGCCGTTGTCCTGACGCAGCCGCACCGAGGCGTTGATCAGGGTGCGCGCGGGAATCGCCGTGCCCGGCTCGCGAAGGGTCTCGCGTCCCTTGTTGAAGTGGATCACGTCGCCGCTCACCACCAGGTTCCACTGGTCGGAGATCGGCGTGTCGTAGGTGAAGCCGGCGTTGACCTGCAGCGGCGGGCCGCCATAGGTCTCGCCCGACATGTCCTGCACGTAGCCGGCCCCGCTGTCGCTCAGGTGGCACAGCGGCGCCAGGTCGGCCCGGTAGGTGGCCGCCGACGGATCGTTCTGGCCCGCATAGCACTGGGCGTCGTGGAAGTTGGCGAACTGCAGGTGGTTGTACTGGGCCGCCAGGCGCAGCTGCAGCGCGTCCGTGGCCTGGAAGTACAGGTTGGCCTCGATGCCCTTGTTGATGGCGGCCGCCGCGTTCTGGACCGTGAAGTTGGTGGTGATCGGGTCGAACACCGCCACCTGCAGCGAGTTGTAGCGGTAGCGGTAGACGTCCGCGTCACCGGTCAGCCGGCCGTTGAGGAACGAGCCCTTCACGCCGATCTCGAAGCCCTTCACGGTGGAGCCGTCGAAGGTCAGCGTGTCGTTGACGTTCACCTCGGGGCCGAAATTGCCGATGGTGCCCGGATTGGAGATGCCGGCCGCCTGGAAGCCGGTCTTGTAGGCGGCGTAGATCATCAGGTCGGTGGTCGGCTTCCAGCTCAGGGTCACCTGGGGCGACGTGTTGTGGAAGCTCCGGTTCAGGTGATACTGGGTGCCGGTATGGGCGAACGGATTGGCCGAAGGCGGATAGCCGAGCTGGGCGAAGAAGTCGTCCAGCCGGTTGAACAGCTGGGTGCCCGTGGAATGCCGATCATCCTCGGTGTAGCGGACGCCGCCCGACAGTTCGAGGGTGTCGGTAATGTTCCAGCGCATCTCGGCGAAGATCGACCAGCTTTCGATCCAGTTCTGCCAGTACTGGTCGTAGGTCAGGAAGCTGCCGTTGTAGTAGTCCGGGTAGTAGGTGCTGTCCGGTGCCGGACCCAGCGGGAAGATCTGCACCGGCGCGGTCAGCGTGCGGTACGACTTCTCGTAGAAGCCGCCGATCATGAAGTTGACCGGCGTGTCGTAGTCGGTGCGCAGGCGGAGTTCCTGGGTGAAGCTGTGGCCGCTCTCGCCCTGCTTCGAGTTCACCACGCCGTAGCTGGTGTAGTCGTACTGGGTGAACTCGCGCTGCTTGTAGTCCCAGTAGCCGGAGACCGACGTCAGCGTGACGTCGCCGATCTTCCAGTTCATCTCCAGGGTCGTCAGCAGGTTGCGGTTGTGGTTGAAGTAGTGGGTGTCGTTGCTGTCCAGCGTCGGGTTGGCGTCGATGATCGCCTGCGGCGGCAGCGCGCTGTTGCGCTTCCACTGGATCTTGCCCGTGCAGGTCTGGGTCGGGTCGGCGACGAGGCCGAAAAAGCCGGTGCTCAGATAGGGGTGGCCACCGACGCCGTCGGCGCAGGCGTAGAGGCCGGCATTGCCGGCGTCGTTGTCGCGCGTGTCGGCGCCGAACACCTTGAGGGTTGCGTCGAAATTGTCGTTGGGCGTGAACACGCCGGTGAAGCGGCCGACGAACTGCTTGGTGTGCGGGTACTTCTTGTACTGGTTCGGGTTCGACGGGTAGAGCGCGTCGGTCTCGAACGGACTGATGTTGCGGTTCACGTCGGCGGCCGTGTTCTTGATGTAGCCACCCTGCATGAACTCGCCCCGGCCGGCGACGCGGAACTTGAACTTGTCGTTCACGGGCACCGACACGCCGAACTCGAGCGTCGGGTCCTCGCTGCGGAACTCGTAGCTGGCGCGCACGTAGCCTTCGAAGTAGTCACCCGGCGATACGCTCTTGACCGAGATCACGCCGGCGGGGCTGTTCTTGCCGAAGAACAGGGTCTGCGGGCCCTTCAGCACCTGGATGCTCTCGACGTCGAAGAAGCCGACGTCGATGATGTGGCCACGGGTGAAGGAGAAGCCGTCGATCACCAGGGCGACCGGCTGCTCGGCGCCGTAGTCGGTGGCGATGTTGCCGATGCCCCGGATGGTCATGTTGCCGCCGGCGCCGCCGCCCGACGACTTGTTGATCACCACGCCCGGCAGCTGCGACGACAGCTGGGTGAGGTCGGTCGTGTTGTAGCGCTGGATCTGCGCTTCCGACATAGCCGCGAGCGCCACCGGCGTGTCGATGGCGCGCTCCTCGGTCTTCCGGGCGCTCACCATGATGGTTTCCATGGAACCCGAATTGCCGGATGCCGCCGGCTGGCTGCTGGCCGGCTTATCCGGCGCCGCGGCGTCCTGGGCTGCGGCGGGCAGGCTGGCCCCCGCCAGCAGGGCGACCGCGGCGACACCCGCGAGATGCCGCCCGGCAGACGTGCGCCTGCCCCGGAGGTTGGTTGGTCTGGTCACGGATTTTTCTCCCCTTTGGTGCTCAGTTAGCGAACGCGTGAAGTCGACGCCGCACGGGCGCACGGACCGCCTTGCGGGGCGGTGTTCATTGTTGTGTCGGCGATGGGGCAGGGCGCGGCGCGCGCGGCAGCGGCTGGATCAGGAACGCCGAGGCGACGGAACCTGGCGGTTGCCAAGGCTCTCCCCGGACCAGGTCCATGTCAGCAGCGATTCCCCTTCCCGGCCAGTGATTTCAAAAAAACCACACCATAATCTTTAAATACATTCAAGCATGAATTTTAGGCCGGAGGACGCGGCGTTATCGACTCATGGGTGCGGTTACGTCAAGCGTAACGCTGGGGAACGTGAGGCGAGGGGATGCGCCGGACAAGAAAAAGGGGTGGGACCGGATGCCGGTCCCACCCCGAGATAGAGGTTGTCCTGTTAGCGTTCTACCAGCGATAGGTGGCCTGGAGCGTGATCAGACGCGGCCGGCCCAGATAGCCCACCAGATCGCCGTTCTTGGCGAGATTCTTGTTGCCGACGTTGTTCAGGTAGAACTCGTTGGCGCAGTTGGTGCAGGCGACCGAGAACTCCCACGGTCCGCCGGCCTGGTAGACCCGGGCCGACAGGTTGAGCAGCCAGTAGGAGGGCACGAAGGTGTCCGGCTGGCCGTTCGTGTTGAAGCCGTCGTTGAACCAGATGGCGTCGCCCGAGATGCCGAAGTTCCAGGTGTCGTTGAGCGGCACTTCGTAGGTGAAGCCGCCGGAAATGGTCCAGGGCGGGCCGCCGTAGCGCTGGCCAGTCAGGTCCTGGGTGCCGCAAGCCACACCTTCCGACGGTCCGGGCTCGCCAGGATAGCACGACGCGGTGGCGAAGGTGGTGAACTGCAGATGGCTGTATTCGATGGCCGTGCGAAGCTGCAGTGCGTCGGTTGCCTGAAGGGTCATGTTGACTTCGAAGCCCTTGGCCCGCGCGCCGGCCGCGTTCTGGGTGATGAAGCTCACCGTGCTCGAGTCGTAGGCGACCACCTGCAGGTTGGAGTACTTGTAGGTGAAGAGGGTCGCGTCGGCGGTCAGCTTGTCGAAGAAGATACCCTTGATGCCGGTCTCGAAGCCCTTCACCGTCGATCCCTTGAAGGTGAGGATGCTGTTGACGAAGGCCTGGTCCTTGGCGTTATCGCTGTTGACGAAGGCGCCGAAGGTGCCCGGGTTGGACACGCCCGCCGACTGGAAGCCGGTCTTGTAGGCGGCGTAGATCATCGTGTCCTGCGACGGATGCCAGGACAGCGTCGCGCTCGGCGAGGTGTTGTGGAAGCTCGTCGTCGGATGGACGATGGTTCCCGTCGGCGCGAACACCGCACCCGGACCGAACACGTAGTCCATGCGGTTGAACAGCTGGTCGCCGGTGGAATGCCGGTTGTCCTCCGTGTAGCGGATGCCGGCGTCGAAGCTCAGGTTGTCCAGGATGTCCCAGGTCAGGTCGCCGAAGACCGACCAGCTCTCGATATGGTTGTCCCAGTGCTGGTGATAGGTCAGGTAGGTGCCGACATAGTCAGATGGAATCGGCACGAGGTAGGGCGTGGTGCCCACCACGAGAGGTGTGCCGAAGACCGAGGTCGCGGGAATGCTCGACGGGGCCGGGCCCAGCGGGAAGATCTCCACCGGTGCGTCGAGCTGACGCCGCGTCTTCTCGTAGAAGCCGCCGATCATGAAGTTGACCGGGCTGTCGTAATTGGACTTCACCCGCAGTTCCTGGGTGAAGCTGTGGCCCCGTTCGCCCTGCAGCGACTGCACGGTTGCGAACGAGCTGTAGTCGTAGTTGGTGTATTCCTTCTGGTTGGCCTTCCAGAAGCCGGTGACCGAGGTGATGGTGATGTCGCCGATCTTCCAGTTCATCTGCAACGTGGTCAGGATGTTGCTGTTCCAGTTGAAGTAGCCGTCCGGCGCGTCGCCGTTGAACTTCCGGTCCGCTTCCTGGACCGCGACGGGGGGCATCACCGAATTGTTGGTGAAGGTCAGCTTCTTGCCCGGGCAGACTGCGTTGGTGTCGGGAAGAAGCCCGAACAGGTAGTTGAGGTACGGGTGCGCGCCCGGCCCGTCGGCGCACTTGTAGAGGGTGACCGGCGGAATGTCGTCCTGATGGGTGTACGAGCCGAAGATCTTCAGGGTCGCATCGAAATTGTCCGTCGGCGTGAACACCATTGTCAGGCGGCCGATATACTGCTTCTGCTTCGGATACTTGCCGTAGGATGGCCCCGGCGAGGGGCCGCCCTGGGAGGCGAGCTCCGGCGGGTTGGGAATGACGGCCGCGCCGGTGTTCCGGATGTAGCCGCCCTGCATGAATTCGCCGCGACCGGCGAACCGGAACTTGAACTTGTCGTTCACCGGCACCGACACGCCGAACTCGAGGGACGGATCCTGGCTGCGGAACTCGTAGCTGAGCCGCGCGAATCCTTCGAACGTGTCGCCCGGGCTCTTGCTGGTGACCGCGATCACGCCCGCCGGGCTGTTCTTGCCGAAATATTGCGTCTGCGGACCCTTCAGCACCTCGACATCGGACAGGTCGAACAGGCCGACGTCGACGATGTGGCCGCGGGTGAACGAGAAGCCGTCCATCACGAAGGCCACCGGCTGCTCGGCGCCGTAGTCGATGGCGAGCTGGCCGATGCCGCGGATGCTGAGGTTGCCGCCCTGGCCGCCGCCGCCCGCCGCGTAGATCCTGACGCCGGGAAGCTGGCTCTGCAGCTGGACCATGTTGGTCGTGTTGTACCGCGCGATCTGTTCCTCGTTCATCGCAGATAGCGCGACCGGGGTATCGATGGCGCGCTCCTCCTGCTTTCGGGCCGCGCTCACATAGACGGTTTCCGGACCGCCCTTGGCCTCCGGCTTCTGTTGCCCGTCGTTGTCTGCGGCCGATGCCGGCAGGCTGAGCGCCGTGACCACGAGGGCGCCAGCCGTTCCGGCCAGACCCTTTCCGGCGAGCCTGCGGAGGACTCCCCCACTAGACCATTTTTTCATTGTTCGCTGTCTCCCCTGGTTGCGGCTACGCCATGAAGCCGGTCGAGTTGCCAGTCGCCGCAGGCATGATTCCCTCCCGGGCGGCGAGGCGCCGCCGGAACCTGTCCCGCCGGTTTAGGGCCGGCGTGTGATGGTCGAAGGTCGATGGATGCGAGCAACCGTCGGCGTGCAGCTCGCGAAAACCTCTCGCGCTGTTCCGACAGTTCTTCCGATGTTCCGGAAAACGCACCCGATCCCTCCCCCGACGGTGTGCCGCATACCTGCAGTGGCTATGGGATCAGAGCATAAAGGGAAACAAACAATCAAGCGTGAATGCTACGCCCGGTGTCGACTTTTTGCCGGTAGTGTCAATCATGTGACAGTCCGGTCCAGGCGTTTGCGACCGACTTTGGGAATGATTTCGCGGTCCGGCGGCGATAGGGTGTGCGCCGCATGAACCGGTGGAGATGGGGGAGAGCCATGCCGAGCGAACAGCAGTTGCAGGAACTCTGGGACAAGCAGGAGATCGCCGAAGTGCTGGGCGTCCGCTACGCGCGGGGGCTCGACTGGCTGGACGAGGAGGCGCTCAAGGAATGCTTCCATGCCGACGGTTGGGTGGACTACGGCTTCTTCGTCGGCAATGCGCACGAATGGTGCACCATGGTGATGCCGATAGAATCCCAGAGCCTGCACCGGTTCCACTACGTCTTCAACATCCTGGTGAAGGTCGACGACGACCGGGCGGAGGCCGAAAGCAACAGCCTGGCAGGCGGGCGCGCGCCGGACGGCGAGGGCGGTTTCACCCAGAGCTTCTTCGGCAGCCGGTACCTGGACAGGCTGGAGCGGCGCGACGGCGTCTGGCGGGTCTCCGAACGTCGGACCCTGCTGGAATTCGCCCAGATGATGCCCAGTTCCGGCGGCCCGGACGGAGGCCTGAAAGGGCTGGAACTCGTCGAGGGGCTGTCTCCGAAGCACCCGCTTTACCGCCGCTTCTGACGTGTCGGGACCATCGTCGACCTGAAACTGGGTGCCTCCGCCCTTGACGGATGGTGCCGGAAACGGCTTATTGCTGGCCGTTCGAGGCGTGGTCCCCGCGAGCGCCGGGCGGGTCTGCGTCGAAGGAACTGGCGCAACGCTCCGGTCCGTGGTCTTATATCGGCTGCGGGGCGGTAGAGGGAGCGGCATGGACTTGCCCGCCGAAGCATCGCGGCCCCGTCGAGGCGGTCCGCTGAGGAAGATCCTGGCGTGTGCGTTGGGAGGCGCGGTCGCAGCGGTCGCCCTGCCGGCCCTGGCAGGTGCCGTCGGCGGCGGCCCGCAGCCGGTTCCCGTGAAGCGGATCACTAAAGTAAAGACGACCGCAGCGGCGACTTCGAAGGTCCCGGACGCGCCGCGCGTCATCCGTATCCTGGTTCCTTACAGCAAGACCTTGTTCTTCTACGACAGGGGCAAGGAGATGGGCGTCCTGCACGACATGGGCGTCTCGCTGGAGAAGTGGGCCAACGACCGCCCCGCCGCCGAGGGACAGAAGGGCGGTCTGAAGGTCGTTTTCGTGCCCGTGACGGAGGACCGGCTGCTTCCCGATCTCGAGGCGGGACTGGGCGATATCGCCGCCGGCGGCATCAGCGCGCCCTCAGGCGGTGAGTCCGATGTGGATCTCGCCGGCCAGATCGCATCCGACAGCGGCGCCGCCATCGTCTACCGGAAGGGCGGCGATGCGGTTTCCAGTCTGGATAGCCTGTCCGGCCGTCGCGTGGTGATCCACGGGTCGAGCCCCTCCTATCCCGAGTTGCGGGCGCTGAGCGACCGGATGGTCGCCGAGGGACGCGAGCCGATCCGCTTCTTCACCGCGCCCGAGGAACTGCAGGACGAGGACCTGCTGCAGATGGTCGATGCCGGCCTCGTCCACGTGGCCGTGGTCGACCGCTACGTGGCCGCGTTCTGGAGCCAGGTGCTGGACGGCATCGCCGTCAATTCGGACCTGCTCGACAAGGGCGGCAGCGAATTCGTCTGGGCGGTGCGCAAGGATCGTCCCAATCTCAAGCGGCTGGTCGACGGGTTCACGGCCCGTCACGGCGCGAAGCCGGGCATCGGTGAAGACGCGCTGAAGAAATATCTCGCGAACGGGGCATTCATCGCCGACGCGACGTCCCAGGACGAGATGGAGAAGTTCCACGCCGCCTACGACATGTTCAAGAAGTACGGCGACGCGTACGACGTCGACCACCTGATGATGATGGCGTTGGGCTATCAGGAATCGCGCCTCAACCAGCAGGCCCGCAATCCCAACGGACCGGTCGGCATGATGCAGATGATGCCGGCGACGGCGTCGACCGACGCGGTGGGCATCAAGGGCATCGACAAGGATGCCGGCCGCAACGTGGAGGCCGCCGCCAAGTATCTGCGCTACATCGCCGATTCCTATCTGGACGATCCGGGCATCGATAAGATGAACCGCACGCTGATGGCCTTCGTCGGCTACAACGCCGGGCCCAAGAACCTGGAACTCATCCGGGAGTCGGCCGAGAAGTCCGGGCTCAACCCCAACGTCTGGTTCAACAACGTCGAACTGGCGGCCGCCCGCAAGCTCGGCCGCAAGTCGGTCGAATACATTTCCAACATCTACAAGTACTACACCGCCTACCGCATGGCGGTGGGTGATCCATCTCCCCAGGGACAGCCTATCAAGGACGTCGAGAAGGCGCCGGCCGACGCGACGCAGATCGGCTTGATCGCAGCGCCGGCCAAGTAGTCCGCGGGCGGGCGTCGGCGGCACCGTCCGGGACGGCGAGGGGTGATGCACGACTTCCATGCTCTGTCCGGGTCGGCGGCCTGCGCCAGAGCCTCGGCATGTCTGGTCCGGGGCCTGCGGGCGTGCCCGGCAATCCCCCGATTGACTGTGCAACGGCTCCACCTATGTTTGCCGTTGCGCTGCAATAAAGACATAAGGGCCAGGATGCGTTTGCTACCGAAGGTTTCGAAGCGCCGCATGATCGGGGCTTTGGCAGCCATGGCCCTGCTGGCAGCCTGCGGCGACGGAGGCAGCCAGGAGGCGGCCCAGCCGGCCATGACCATCACCGCCGCCGTGGCGCACCACAAGGCGGTGCAGCGCACGGTCTCCGCGGTCGGCACGGTGGTGGCCTGGGAAGAGATGCCCGTCGGTGCCGAAGTGGGCGGGCTCGCCGTCACGGACGTGCTGGTGGACGAGGGGGATGCGGTCGCCAAGGGCCAGCTCCTCGCCCGCCTCAACGACGACGTTCTCCAGGCCCAGCTTGCCCAGCAGAAGGCCGGCGTCGCGGCCGCGCAGGCGCGGCTGACCGAGGCGAAGGCCAATTTGCAGCGCGGCGAGGAACTGCTGAAGCGGGGCCATATCAGCGGCCAGGCGGCCGACGCCCGGCGTGCGACGGCGGACACGGCGGCGGCGGACCTCGCGCTGGCGCGAGCGTCCCTGGCCGAAACCCAAGCGAAGCTCGCCCAGACCCGGATCGTCTCGCCCGGCGACGGCTACGTCTCCGCCAAGAGCGCGGTGATCGGCCAGATCGTCAGCTCCGGCACCGAGCTCTTCCGGGTGGTGCGCGACAGCCGGCTGGAGCTCGACGCCGAGATTCCCGAGACGGTGCTGCCGCGCCTGAAGCCCGGCCTGACCGTCGGCGTGTCCGCCGAGGGGATCGCGCCGGTACAGGCCTCGATCCGCGCGGTCGCCCCCAGCGTCGACCGCAATTCCCGGCTGGGCCTTGCCCACATCGCCCTGCCGGCGGGCGCCGGTTTCCGGCCCGGCATGTTCGCTCAGGCCAGCATCCGGCTCGATGGGGTGGAGGCGCTGCTCGTTCCCCAGGCGGCGGTGGTCTACCGCGACGGCACGGCCGGCGTGTTCGTCGTCGGCGAGGACAGCAAGGTCAGCTTCCGGCGGGTCCAGACGGGCGATCGGGTCGGCGACGAGGTGGAGATCGAGAGCGGCCTGTCGGCCGGGGCGCGGGTCGCGTTCAAGGGGGCGGGGTTCCTCGAGGACGGCGACCTCGTCACGGTCGTGCGCGGCAGCGGCGGAGAACCCGTGGCGAGCTCGGACCCCGCCGCGCCATGAAGCGGCTCTCCTCATGGTCGATCCGCAACCCGGTCCCGACCATTGTCCTGTTCATGCTGCTCATGGTGGCCGGCATCGCCGGCTACATGGCCATGCGGATCAACAACACGCCCGACATCGACCTGCCGGCCGTCAGCGTCACGGTCACCCAGCCGGGCGCCGCGCCTTCCGAGCTCGAGACCCAGGTCACGCGCCTTGTCGAGGACTCGGTGGCGGGGCTGGGCGGCGTCAAGCATATCCGCTCCACCGTCAACGACGGTGTCTCGGTAACCACGGTCGAGTTCCAGCTGGGCACCGACACCGACCGGGCCACCAACGACGTGCGCAACGCCGTCACCGGCATCCGGGCCGATCTGCCGGCGGACGCCGAGGAGCCGGTGGTCTCGCGGATCGATGCCGCGGGCTTCCAGCTGGTCGTCTTCGTCGTGCGGGCGGCCGGCATGTCGCCCGAGCAGCTGAGCTGGTTCGTCGACAACGACGTCTCCAAGGCGCTGCTGGCGATCCCCGGCGTGGCGCAGGTGCAGCGCGCCGGCGGCGTCAGCCGCGAGATCGCCGTCAGGCTCGATCCGGACCGGCTGTCCGCCCTGGGCATCACCGCCGGCGAGGTCACCCAGCAGCTGCGCGAGGTCAACGCCAATCTTCCCGGCGGCCGGACCGACATCGGCGCGGCGGAGCAGTCGATCCGGACGCTCGGCAGCGCGGGGTCGGTCAAGGCGCTGGCGGCAAGCCGCATCACCCTGCCGGACGGCCGCACCGTCAGGCTCGCCGATCTGGGCCGGGTCGAGGACAGCTGGGCCGAGCCGCGCACCCGGGCCCGGTTCGACGGCCAGGAGGTGGTGGGCTTCGGCGTGGTCAAGACCCGCGGCGCCAGCGAGGTGCACGTCGCCGACGCGGTGCGCCGGGAGGTGGCCAAGCTCGACGCCGGCCACGACGACGTCAGAATCGAGGAGGTCACTGCGGCGGACAAGTTCGTCTGGCAGAGCTTCAGCGCCTCGCTCGAGGCGCTGCTGCTGGGGGCGCTGCTGGCGGTGGGCGTGGTCTGGTGGTTCCTGCGCGATGCCCGGGCGACGCTGATCTCGGCTCTCGCCATGCCGCTGTCGCTCATCCCCACCTTCGCCCTGATGGCGCTGTTCAACCAGTCCTTCAACATCGTCACGCTCCTGGCCCTGGCGCTGACGGTGGGCATTCTGGTCGACGACGCCATCGTCGAGATCGAGAACATCGTCCGCCACATGCGGCAAGGCAAGCCGGCCTATCCCGCCGCCATCGAGGCGGCCGACGAGATCGGCCTCGCCGTCGTGGCGACCACCATGACGATCGTGGCGGTCTTCGCGCCGGTCGGCTTCATGCCGGGCGTCACCGGGCAGTTCTTCCAGGCCTTCGCCTTCGCCGCCTGTGTCTCGGTGCTGTTCTCCCTGCTGGTGGCCCGCACCGTGACGCCGCTGATGGGCGCTTATCTCCTCAAGTCGGATGCCCGGGAGCACGACGAGCCGTCCTGGATGCCGTTCTACCTGCGGGTGATCACCTGGGCGCTGCGCCACCGGCTCAAGGTGGTCGGCGTGGGCTTCCTGATCTTTCTGGTGTCGATCGGCATGGGCGTCGCTCTGAAGATCGATTTCGTGCCGGTCAGCGACACCGGCCGGTCGGTGATGTCGGTCGAGCTGCCGCCGGGCTCGACCCTGGCCGAAACCGACGCCGTGGCCCAGCGCCTGTCGCGGGTCCTGCGGGCGCGGCCGGAGGTCGCGGACGTCTACGCGTCTCTCGGCACGTCGATCACCATGGTCGGACCCGGCGGCGGCGGCACGATGCAGGGCGAGGTCCGCCGCGCCACCATGACCGTGAACCTGGTGCCGCGCGGCGACCGGGGGATGAGCCAGCAGGAGTTCGAGGCTGCCGTCGGCCCGGCGCTGCGCAAGATCCCCGGCGTGCGCGTCCGCTTCGGCGCCGACGGCTCCAGCGGCTCTCGGCTGCAGGTCGCGCTGGTCAGCGACGACGCCGAGGCGCTGACCAGGGCATCCCGCGAGCTGGAGCGGCAGATGCGCGGCATTCCCGGCCTCGTCAACGTCGCCTCCACGGCCAATCTCGCCCGGCCGGAGATCCTGATCGTCCCCAAGGACGACAAGGCCGCCTCGCTGGGCGTCGCGACGCAGACCATCGCCCGGACCGTGCGCATCGCCACGCTGGGCGACGTGGAATTCAACCTGCCGAAGTACAACCTTCCCAACCGGCAGATCCCCATCCGGGTAATGCTGATGGAGAACGCGCGGCGCAACATCGACACCATCCGCAACCTGCGCGTGCCCACCACGGGCGGCGGCTCGGTGCCGCTGTCGTCGGTTGCCGATATTTCCTTTGGCGCCGGCCCGTCCCAGGTCGATCGGCTGGACCGACGGCGCACCGCCGTCATCGAGGCGGAGCTGGCAGGACTTCCGCTCGGCGAGGCCAACCAGCTGGTCTACAACCTGCCGGCCATGCAGCATCTCCCCGCCAGCGTGCACGAGGTGCCCACCGGCGATGTCGAGAACCTGGGCGAACTGTTGAACGGCTTCGCCGTCGCCATCGTCACCGGCATCCTGCTGATGTATTTCGTGCTGACGCTGCTGTTCAAGAACTTCGGCTATCCGGTGACCATCCTCACGGCGCTGCCGCTGTCCTTCGGCGGCGCCTTCGGCCTGCTTCTGATCCTCGGCAAGCCGCTCTCCCTGCCGGTGCTGATCGGCGTCCTGATGCTGATGGGCATCGCCGCCAAGAACTCCATCCTGCTGGTCGAATACGCCGTCGTGTCCCGCGCCGAGCGCGCCATGAAGCGCGAGGAGGCGCTGCTCGACGCCGCCCACAAGCGGGCGCGGCCGATCGTCATGACCACGGTGGCGATGGGCGCCGGCATGCTGCCCATCGCGATCGGCATCGGCGCCGACACCGAGTTCCGGGCCCCCATGGCGATCGCCGTGATCGGCGGCCTGATCACCTCGACGCTGCTCAGCCTTGTGTTCGTGCCGGTGGTGTTCACCATCGTCGACGACATCCAGGCCTGGCTTGCGCGCCAGGCGGCGAGGGTGACGCTGGGTGCGCCCGACCCCAAGGCCGAGGCCGAAGACGACAGGCTGCCCATCCATCCCGGCGAATGATCCCGGGCCATTGCCACGGCGGCGGATTTTCGCTACTCCCACCCCCGTCTGACGGAAAGGCGATGCCATGAACGTTGCGGAGATGCCGAGCTTCTTCGATGTCGAAACCGCGGTCGAGAAGGCGGGGGAGGGGCGCTTCCTGGCAACCTTCCACGAGACCTGGGGCATCGCCGGCGGCACGCCCAACGGCGGCTACCTGATGGCGATCGCGGCGCGGGCGCTGGCGGGGACGCTGGACCATCCGCACCCGCTGACCGTTACCGGCCACTACATGAAACGCTCCGCCGCCGGTCCGGTCGAGATCGCGACCGAGAAGCTGGGCCGCAGCCTCACCACGTCGACCGGCTTCGCCCGACTGATCCAGGAAGGCGTCCAGCGCACCCACTTCACCGCTACCTTCACCGATTTCGACGTGGCCACCGGCCGGTCCGTGGTGCATGCCTCGCCGCCCGACCTGCCGCCGCCGGAGGCGTGTGTCGAGCATCCCTATGTGGAGGGCAAGTCGCCCAAGTTCCAGGAGATGATCGACATGCGGTTCCATCCCACCCACATGGGCTGGGCGCGGCAGACGCCGCACGGCGTGGGCGAGATGGCGGGCTATATTCGGTTCCGGGACGGCCGCGAGCCTGATCTCTATTCGGTGCTGATGTTCGCGGATGCGGTTCCGCCCGCCATCTTCAACGTGGTCGGGCCCACCGGCTGGGTTCCCACCATCGAGCTCACCACTCATCTGCGCCGCCGGCCCGCGCCAGGCTGGCTGCGGTTCCGCTTCACCACCCGGCTGCTGACCCGCGGCTTCTTCGAGGAGGACGGCGAGATCTGGGACTCCGAGGACCGGCTGGTGGCTGATTCCCGGCAGATCCAGAAGCTGATGTCGCCCAGGGCGCGCGCCTGAGGGGCCCGGTGGCGCCGGGAGCCGGAGGAGGGGCGCCGTGATCTGGCTGATGCTCGCCGGCGGTGTCGCCATGTTGTGGGTCGGCGGCGAGGCGTTCGTCCGCGGCGGCGTGGGTGTGGCGCGGGTGATGAAGCTTTCGCCGCTGCTGATCGGCATGACCCTGATCGGGTTCGGCACCTCGCTCCCCGAACTGGTGACCAGTCTGAGTGCGGCCCTGGAAGGCCATCCGGGCCTCGCGGTCGGCAACGTCGTCGGCAGCAACATCGCCAACATCCTGCTCATTCTCGGTGCCGGGGCGGCACTGGCGACGATCCCGGTGAAGCCCGACGCGTTTCGGTCCAACGCCGTCGCCCTGTCAGCCGCCACGATCGTGTCGGCCTGGCTCATTCGTGGCGGGACCATCGACCGGGTCGGCGGCGCGGCGCTCCTGCTGGCCCTCGCCCTCTACATCGGGTTCGCCTACGTCCGCGAAAGGAACGGCGCCCGGTCGGGGGGCGGCAGCGGGGAAGCCGGAGCCATCGGGCCCTATCCCCGGTCGCTGGCGCTCGGCCTGGCGATGGCTGGGGCCGGCATCGTGCTCGTGGCCGCGGGCGGCTACGTCTTCGTGCAGGGTGCCATCGGGCTCGCCGGGTGGCTGGGCGTGCCGGGCTCGCTGGTGGGGCTGACCGTGGTGGCGGTCGGCACGTCGCTGCCTGAACTGGCGGTCACGGTGGTGGCATCGCTGCGGCGCCAATCCGATGTGGCCCTCGGCAACATCGTCGGCAGTTGCCTCTTCAACCTGCTCGGCATCCTCGGGGCGACGGCGCTGGCGGAGCCGATTCGGGTGCCGCCGTCGCTCCAGGGCGCCGACCTGCTGGTGATGGTCGCGGCGACCGGCCTGATGATGCTGTTTGCCGGGACCGGGCTGCGCATCAGCCGCTGGGAAGGCTGGACCATGCTGGTCCTCTATGTGGCCTACATTGCCTGGCATGGTGTGACCAGGGCCTAGTTGCGCGCCACGGCGGCAATCGTCATGCTGTCCCCGCCGCAAACCGAGGGGAGAGACGCCGATGGGCACGGACAGCAGGAATCCCGAGACGCTGGTGCTGCATGCGGGCTACCGCGCCGATCCGGCGACGGGCGCCGTCGCGGTGCCGATCTACCAGACGACCTCGTACCAGTTCCGCGACGCGGAGCACGCGCGCAGGCTGTTCGGCCTCGAGGAACTGGGCAACATCTACACCCGGATCATGAATCCGACCTGCGCCGTGCTCGAGGATCGGATCGCCGCGCTGGAAGGCGGCGCCGCGGCGCTTGCGCTGGCCTCTGGGCAGGCGGCCTCGGCCCTGGCGCTGCAGAACCTGGCGTCGGCCGGCGACAACGTGGTCAGCTCCACCGACCTCTATGGCGGGACCTGGAACCTTTTCGCCAACACCCTGCGCGCCCAGGGCATCGAGGTCCGGTTCGCCGATCCTGCCGATCCGGAAAGCTTCCGGCGGGCCACGGACGAGCGCACCCGCGCCTACTACGCGGAAACCCTGCCCAATCCCAAGCTGCAGGTCTTCCCGATCGCCGAGGTGGCGGCGATCGGCCGGGAATACGGCATTCCGCTGGTGATGGACAACACGGCAGCGCCCATCCTCTGCCGCCCGTTCGAGCACGGCGCCGCGCTGGTGGTGTATTCCCTGACCAAGTACATCGGCGGCCACGGCACCTCCATCGGCGGCATGATCGTCGACGGCGGCAATTTCGACTGGGGCGCCTGGCCGGAGCGCCAGCCGAACCTCAACCAGCCCGATCCCAGCTACCACGGCGCCGTCTGGGCGGAGGCGGCCAAGCCGATCGGCCCCATCGCCTACATCCTGCGGGCCCGCACCGTGCTGCTGCGCGACCTGGGGCCGGCGATCAGCCCGATGAACGCGTTCCAGATCATCCAGGGGCTGGAAACCCTGCCGCTGCGCATGGAGCGGCACTGTTCGAACGCCGCTCGGGTGGCCGAATGGCTCTCCGGCCATCCCTCGGTCGAGAAGGTGATCTTCCCGGGCGTGCAGACGGGCGAATCCCGGCGTCGGGCCGACGCCTGCCTCAAGGGCGGCTACGGCGGGCTGCTCGGCTTCGAGCTGAAGGGCGGCGTGGAGGCGGGGCGACGCTTCATCGACGCGCTCAAGATGTTCTATCACGTCGCCAATATCGGCGACGCCCGCAGCCTCGCCATCCATCCGGCCAGCACCACCCACAGCCAGCTTTCCGCGGAGGAGCAGCTGGCGACGGGGGTGACGGAAGGCTATGTGCGCCTGTCCATCGGCCTGGAGCACATCGACGACATCATCGCCGATCTCGATCAGGCGCTGGCGTCGGCCTGAGCCCGGGCCGCCGGTTCAGATGCCGGACTGGCTGGCGACGGCGGTCCGCAGTTCTTCGGCCTGGGGGTTGGAAACCCGCCGCTCGATGACGATATCGCGCGGCGTGACGACGTAGCCGTAGTATTTCGACGCCATCTTGTTGCGGGACTTGATACGCGACCCCTCGATGCTGACGCCGGCGAACAGCCCGCCCTCGGTCTCCGCGTGGTAGTAGATATCGCGCCTTCCCGTGGTGGTGCCGGTGGACTTGTCGATGCCGGACTCCACGGCCACGGCGCTCAGGTCGCCGCCCAGCTGGGTGTCGCCTGTCATCACCTTCTGCACCGCGTTGTCGGTCATCAGGATCAGCAGGAAGCGGGTTTCCTGGCCGCCTAGCTGAAAGCCCAGGCTAATCGAGCCCATGTGATAGAAGGCCGGATAGCTCCAGGTGCCGTCCGGGCCGCGGACCAGCAGCACGCCGCTGCCGCCTTCGCCGCCGATGCCGACTGCGCCCTTGATGACGGACGGGAAGATCATCACGCCCTTGGCGTCCTTGAGCAGGGCGCGGATGGTCGCATTGGTGCCCTGGTCGACCAGATCGTCGAAGGCGTACTTGGCCGAAGCGACCAGTTCCTGCGCGTCGGAGAGCGAGGCCGCATGGGCCGGGCGTGTGTCGACGAGGCTTGTGGTCGCCATGCCGGCCGCCAGGGCAATTGCGAGGGCTGCTGCTCCGACAGGGTGCCGCGCGAGTTTCATATCAGGCTCTCCTTGGTGTTGCGCCACTGCCCCCCCGCCCTAGGCCCGCTCTAGATTTAGGCGATTCCCCGGATTACGCAAATGACCGTTTCGGTCGCGGCCCGACCGTTGTGTCGCCCGAAGGAGCCTGCCGCTGCATGGAGAAGGAGGCCCGAGCCTCAGCCGCCCCTGGCGCAGTCGATGCACTGGATGGCGTAGGGAACGGCGCGAAGCCGCGCCTTGGCGATATCGGCGCCGCAACTGGCGCAGGTGCCGTAGCTGCCCTCCTCGATCCGGTGGAGGGCGGCGAGAATCTGGGCGATCTCGTTGCGGCTGGATTCTTCCAGGGCTTCCATCGCCTCGCCGGACTCCATGTCGGTGGCCTGTTCGGCAAAATCCGCATTGAGCGGCTGGCGCAAATCCTCGTCGAGCTGCTCGACCCGCTTGGTGAGCTGCGCGAGGCGCGCCCGCAGGGCTTCCGCAATGTCCGTGGTCGTATCCATATCTCAGCCTAGCGCGATTGACATCGTACCGCCATAGAATCAGATCAGTGGTTCGGGGCCATTGCGCCAGGTCAATTTCTCGGCTGCCTCGGACCGTTAAAGGCTTGGCTGGCGATACAGGCACAGGAGAAGGCCATGACACACGTTCCCCACGAGCTTGCTGACGAGTTTCCGGAATTCCGGGAGAAGCTGCATGCACTCAAGACGTCGAACGAGCACTTCGCCCATCGGGCGGAGCAGTATCACACGGTGAACAGGGAGATTCATCGCATCGAGGCAGGCGTCGAGGCCGCTGACGACCCGCGCCTCGAAGACCTGAAGAAGCACCGCCTCGCCCTGAAGGACGAAATCGCCGAGATGCTTCACCGGTAGGATCGAGGGGGTTGGACGGGGCGACGCTGCAGACGTACCCCGTCCAACCGTCAGCACATCAGCTTGAGGGGGCTTGGGTGCTGAAGTAGGTCAGCATAGCTGAGTTAGATTCGTTCCGCACCTCAAATTACCATGGTCATGCGGGATCGCCGCTCGCCGGAGCGATTCCCAGCCGGTCGGCCAGCGCGGCCTGGTTGGACAGGAGATCGGCGACGGTCAGGCCGTCGAGCGCGTTCAGGAAGGCCTGCAGGGCGTGGCCCAGCGCCCGCTCGAGCCGGCACAGCCCGGCGAGCGGGCAGGTGTTGTCCGCGCCCTTGAAGCATTCCACGAGGGCAAAGCTCTCCTCCATCTGGCGGACGACGTCGCCGACGTTGAGGCTTTCGGGCGGGGCGGCGAGCGCCAGGCCGCCGCCCCGGCCGCGGGTCGGCACGATCAGTCCCAGCTTTCCGAGTTCGTGCGCCACCTTCATCAGGTGATTGCGCGAGATGCCGTAGCTTTCCGCGATCTCCCGGATTGTTGAGGTGCCTCCGCGCTTCAGCCCCACATGGATCAGGACGCGCAGTGCATAGTCGGTGTGTTGCGTCAGGCGCATGACAGCATCCTCGTCTGGCGGAAGATACCCATTTGACCTTCCGCCGCGGTCCACTTAAAGATGTATATATTATACATCAAATGGAGGAACAGGTGGACTCTCTCTACAAGCGGCTTGGCGGGGCGCCCGCCATCAAGGCGGCGGTCGACGCGTTCTATGGCAAGGTGCTGGCGGACGACCGCATCCGGCGCTTTTTCGACGGCGTGGACATGGAGCGCCAGCGGGCAAAGCAGCGCGGCTTTCTGACCATGGTGACCGGCGGCCCCAACGGCTACACCGGCAAGGCGATGCGCGAGGGACACCGCCACCTGGTGGCGCAGGGGCTGAACGACAGCCATGTGGACGCGGTCATCGAGAACCTGGGAGAGACCCTTCGCGAACTCGGCGTCTCCGAGGCCGACATCGCCGAGGTCGCAGCACTGGCCAACTCCGTCCGCGACGACGTGCTCGACCGGGAATCGGTCGCGGTCTGATCCCGGACCTACTTCGCCCAGTCCGGCTGCAGGTGGTGCCGGACCCGGGTGGGACGCCCATGGACGCCGACCTCCCAGAGCTGGAGCAGGAAGGCGCCCGTGGGCGCGTGGATCCGGTGGGGCCCGAGCTGGAGACGCAGCAGCTTCTCCGTCTGGCCTTCCACCTCGATGAACTGCACCGCGTCGACGCCGCCGAACAGGCCGAGCGGAATGCGGTGGATCGAGGCGACCTCGTCCGGGTTGGGAGCCATGGCCGACAGGTCGTGGGCCCAGAACACATAGGGTGAGATGACGTAGCCGGAGCGCGACGAGATGTCGTCGAGGCGGCCGAGAAACGCGCTCTCGTCCAGTTCGAGGTTGATCTCCTCGCGCATCTCCCGCAGGGCGGCGTCGTAGGGGGCCTCGCCCGGATCGACCCGGCCGCCCGGAAGCGCCCATTGGCCAGCATGCTTGTTGAGCTTCGACGTGCGCCTCGTCAGCAGCATGGCCGCGCCGTCCTCCGGCGTGTCGCCGGCGATCACGGTCAACGCCACGGCGGCATGGCGCATGCCCTCGCCGTCGATCTGCTGATGCTCGAATGCCGCGAGGTTGGAGGCCACCTGCTCGCGCAGGATGTCGTCGAAGGTAAAGTTCATGTCCGGTCGGCTCCTTTTTTGCGGATCAACCTGCCAAATCCGGCGCGGGAAGTGAAGCATTCACCTTCACGCGTGCACGAAATGGGTTGCGTCCGGCGCCCGGGCGCGGATGATGGCGGGCGAAGGGGAGGCGGGATGACAGAAGACGACCTGCTGGCGCTGGAAGAGATCAGGACGCTCCGGCACCTGTATTCGCACTACTACGACGGCGGCGAGGTGGACAGGCTGGCTAACCTGTTCACGGAAGACGCGGTCTGCGAGTTCGGGCCCGGCTATGGCGGCGACTGGGTCGGCCGCGAAGCCATCCACGCCAATTACCGTCATTTCATGTCGCGCTATGGCGGCGCCTTCAACGTGATGCACGCGGTGACCAATCCGGCGATCGTCCTGACGTCGGGCGACCGCGCCACCGGCCGATGGTACCTTCTGGACCTGCGCGTCGCGGAGGGAACGGAAAACCCGCTCATCCTGTTCGGCATCTACGACGACGAATACCGCAAGCGCGACGGACGCTGGCTGATTCACCGCACCCGCCTTCACTTCCTGTGGCCCAAGCGCGACATGGGCGCATTCCGCGCCTAGACCGCGGCCGGACGGCGCACTCACCTACCGCGAAACGGCCCCCCGTACCGTATCCCCTTCGAGAAATGGCGAAAATATGATCTATTCTGAGTCTTGACTTTAACTTTAGCTTGCACTGACGCGCAAAACATCGGACTCTCCAAAGATCATCAATGGGCTCAGGAGTTGGGCAGTCTGAAGGGAGGTACGGAATGCTCTTTGAAGCATTCAGGCGTCGTGTTGCAAATACATTCGCTGGCGCGAACATCGTTATTCTGGCGGCTCTGCTGAGCGCAGGGTTCGCGGTCGCGCCTCCCGCCGATGCCCGGACCCACAAAAGTCACTCCAAGACTGTCGCTTCGCCGTACGAAACTGGCGCGATTGTTATCAACGAGGCCACCGGCGAGGTTCTTTACGCGAAGAATCCCGACGAGGAACTCTTTCCGGCGTCCATGACCAAGGTCATGACCTTGTACCTGACCTTCGAGGCGCTGCGCGACGGCCGTCTGTCTCTCGATACGCCGCTCAAGGTTTCCCAGCACGCGTCGACGCGCGAGCCGAGCAAGCTGTGGCTGCCGGTCGGCTCGACCATTACGGTAGAGAACGCCATTCTGGCGATCGTCACCAAGTCGGCCAACGACGTGGCGTCGGTTCTGGCCGAAGCGATTGGCGGCACCGAGGACAACTTCGCCATGCTGATGACGGCGAAGGCGCGCGAGCTCGGCATGCGGCATACCCTCTACCGCAACGCGTCCGGCCTGCCCGACAAGGAGCAGGTATCGACGCCGCGGGACATGGCGGTGCTCGGCGTCGCCATCCACCGCGATTTCCCGGACTACTACGCCTATTTCGCCACGCGCAGCTTCAAGTACGGCGACAAGACGCTGACCACCCACAACCGCTTCGTCGAGAACTACAAGGGCGCCGACGGCATCAAGACGGGCTATATCGGCGCCTCGGGGTTCAACTTGCTCGCCGCCGCCGAACGGCACGGCGTCCGGCTGGTTGGCGTGGTGTTCGGCGGCCGCAGCGCCAAGCTGCGCGACGCGCATATGGCCGACCTCATGGATGCGAGCTTCGCGCTGGCTGCCAAGCCGGAGCGGCCCGAGGTGCAGTACGTCAAGCTGGCGCCAGCCGTGGGCTCGAAGGCGGTGGCCGCCACGGCCGCGCCCGCCGCCGCCAAGGCGATCGCCGCAGCCGCCGCCGGGCCGGCCGAACACAAGGTCGTGCCCGTGAAGGTCGCGGGATTCGGCGACAGCGACGACACCCCCCATGCCCATGTGGTGAGCCTGCAGACCACAGAGAGCGTGGACCAGGCGGAGGACACCGCGAGCGATCAGGCCTCGGTCGAGACCGCGTCCCTGGCGGACGACGACGACGGCCTGCTTCCGGCGGTATCCGGCTGGGCTGTGCAGGTTGGCGCGTTCAGCCGCCGGTCGGCGGCGGTGAACTTCGCCCACAAGATTCTGTCGAAACTCTCCGACACCATGGACCATGTGTCGGCGCAGGTGTCGTCCGCCGGCGGCAAGCGCCAGCTCTACCGCTCGCGGTTGGTGGGCTTCAACAGCCGCAGCGAGGCGCAACAGGCCTGCGCGGCGCTCAAGCGCGGCAAGGTCAGCTGTATCCTGGTGGCGCCCGGCACGGCCACGGCTAGCCTGCAATAGCAGCGAAAATCGGAGGCCGGCGTGACCGGCCTCTGTCGCCAAAAAGAAATCCGGCCCCATTACAGGGGCCGGATTTTTTTGGGGCGCCGTCCTAGCGGTCGCCGAGGCCGCGGTCGTGGCGCATGCGGTTGAGCCGCTGAGCATCCGAGGTGAGCCGCGGACCCAGTTCGTTGTCGTTGAGCGTGCCCTCCATGTGGCGTGCCGACTTGCCGGAATCGAAGGTGATCCACTTCGTGGGAATGACCTCGAGAATGGTGCGCATCGGCGAATCCAGCGTCTCCGTGAACCGGTCGGCGCGGGCCTTGTCGTCCGGGTAGGACTTGTCGGCAAGGGCCCTGTAGAACCACGCCTTGGTCGCGTCGTCGTCGTGGAAGACGCCGATGCCCTTGGCGGTCGCCGAGCCCATCGGACAGTCCGGCGAGCGGCCCGCGACGCCGCTGACAGCGACCGCGACCTTGGGATTGCGACGGATGGCGGCGGCGCGGTGCCGATGGGCGGCGAAAGTCAGCCAGATGCGGCCGTTGCGCCAGACGAAGGAATGATAGACGCCCACCGGCCAGCTGTCCTGCGTGGCCCACATCAGCACGCATTCGCGCGCGTCGGTCATCAGGCGGTCGAGCTGTTCGTCGGTGTACGGATAAACGGAAACGACTTCGTGGTCATTGGGTGCGGTCATGTTGTCTTCCCCTTTCAGCCGGGCGTCCCCACGCGCGGAGCCACATGTAACCATCGGAATCTGCGCGCGTGAAGGGAAATCTAGATGCCGGCGGTGATAGCGCTGGCAGCGTAGCGCTGGCGGTAGGCCGCGGGGCTCGTGCCGCTCTGCCGCTTGAACAGACGGCGGAAGAACGCCGGGTCGCTGTAGCCCACCTTCTCGCCGATCTCGTCGATGTTGAGGTCGGTCGTTTCCAGGTACTGCTTGGCTTCCTCGATCCGCAGGGTCTGGACGTATTCCACCGGCGTGAAGCCGGTCGCGGCACGGAACCGGCGCTTGAAGGTGCGTTCCGAAAGCCCGGACCGCTCCATCATCCGGGCGACCGGATTCGCGGACTCGTAGTGGCTGGCGATCCATTCCTGACTGGCGGCGATGGCGGCGTCGCCGTGCTGGCGCGGCTTGATCATGGCCGCGTAAGGCAGCTGCCCTTCGCTGTGGTCGCCGAGCAGGAACACCTTGGCGGCCTTCACCGCCTCGGTCTGGCCGCAAAAGCGGCTGATGAGATAGAGCGCCATGTCCTGCCAGGCCGAAGAGCCGCCGGCGGTCACGATGCGGTGGTCCGGATCCGCGGCGACCAGCATCCGCTCGGCCTTCAGCTTCACCGCCGGGAAGTGGGCGCCGAACATCCGGGTGCAGCCCCAGTAGGTGGTTGCGTCCCTGCCGTCCAGCAGGCCGGTGTCGGCCAGCAGCACCGAGCCGGTACACACGGTACAGATCGTCGTGCCCGCGTCGTGGCAGCGCGCGATCAGGGCGCAGGCCTCGGGCCAGCGGCCTCTCGGATCGGCGGCCAGATCCATCATGACGTCGGGGATGAGGAGGACGTCCGCGGTGTCGCAAGCCTCGAAGGACGCGTGGGGCGAGACGGGGATATCGCCGAAGCAGCGGAACGGCTCGCTGGTGGGACCGACGATCGTGACGCGGAAGCCGGCATGTCCCCTGGCCTCGCCGGTGATGGACGACCAGATCTCGCCGTAGGATGACAGCACGTCGTAGAGTCCGTAGAGCGCCGCGGCCGTGCTCTCGGGCAGGGCGAGGATGGCGGCGCGGATCGGTACGGTGGGGTCGTTCATGGCATGAACGCCTCTATAACGTCATTTCACCCTCTTAACGATTAGGCCGCGCCAGCGCAAGGTGCCGCTCCCTTTAAACCGGAGCGAGGAGGAGATCATGACGCTCATGGAAACGGTGGACGCGCCTTTCGACCAGCAGGCCGCCGAGGCCTTTTCGGCGCAGCTGATGGAGACGATCAACGCGGGAGCCGTCACCGTGATGGTGTCCCTGGGGCACCGGCTGGGCCTGTTCGATGTCATGGCCGGCGGGATGCCCGCCGCGTCGGCGGACATTGCCGCGAAGGCCGGGCTGTCTGAGCGCTATGTACGCGAGTGGCTGGCGTCCATGGTGACCGGCCGGATCGTCGACTACGATGCGGCGACGGGCCGATACGCCCTGCCGCCGGAACGCGCCGCCTGCCTGGTGCGCGGGGCGCCGCTGGGCAATAGCGCCGTCTATGCTCAGGTGCCGACCATCATGGGAGCCATCCAGGACCAGATCATGGCCTGCTTCCGCACGGGTGACGGAACCCGCTACGACGACTACCCGTGTTTCCACCAGTTCATGTCGGAGGATACGGAGCAGACGGTGGTGGCCGGCCTGTTCGAGCACATCCTGCCGCTGGCACCCGATCTCGAGGCGCGGCTGGACCGTGGCATCGACGTGATGGACGCGGGCTGCGGCAGCGGCGGCGCCCTGGTGGCGCTGGCCGCCCGTTTCCCGGCCAGCCGCTTCACCGGCTACGATCTGTGCCCGGACGCCCTGGCCAACGGCGAGGCCGCCGCCTGGCAGGCCGGGGTGAGCAACGTCGCCTTCCAGGTGCGCGACCTCACCGGCTACGACGAGAGCGAGCGGTTCGACCTCATCACGTCGTTCGACGCCATCCACGACCAGAAGCATCCGCAGCAGCTGGTGCGCGGCATCCACGGCGCGTTGCGCGACGGCGGCGTCTACCTGGTGCAGGACATCGGCGGCTCGGCGCGGCTGGAGAACAACATGGACTTCCCGATGGCGGCCATGCTCTATGCGATCTCCTGCAACCATTGCATGCCCATCTCGCTGGGGCAGGGCGGCGAGGGGCTCGGCACCATGTGGGGCTGGGAGACGGCGGAACGGATGCTGCGGGAGGCCGGCTTCCGGTCGGTCGAGCGCAGCGTGCTGCCCCACGACCCGCTGAATGTGTGGTTCGTCGCCCGCAAGTGACCCGGCCGCCGCGAACGCCCGGTCCGCCTGCTAGCCGGCCCGCCAGAGATCCTCGGCGGGCTGGCGGCTCAGGCGGCCGGGATGGCCCGGCTGGTCGACGTCGCTCACCGTGTCGCCGTTGGCGTCCTTGCCGCGGTTGACGGCGCCCACGCCCACCACCTCGCGGCGAGTGAACAGCCATTCCCCGTCGATGCGGGCCAGTTCGTCGACCCACCGTCCCCAGACGTGCATTGCCTCCATGGTCCCGGCCATGCGGTGAAAGGCGTAGACGTAGGACATGGCCGTTGCCCGGTCGCCGTCGAGGGTGATCCCGACGTTCGACAGGTGGTGCGACGTGGTGTGGAAGCGGTCCAGGATACCCGCCAGCCGTGCGGCGATCGCCTTGCGGCCCGCTGCCTCGCCCCAGTACATGCCGATGCCGTCCTCGGCGAAGCAGGCGGCGGCGCCCGCCGGGTCGTTGGCGTCGATCCGCTCGGCGTAGCGGACCATCAGTTCGTAGATGGCTTGCTTGTCGGCCAGCGCCTGGATGATCGGGTCGTGGTGCATCGCTCTCCCCTTGCTGCGGTCTCCCCGTACACGGGACATCCTAGCCGTCCTGCGCCGTGCAGCGCCATGCCGCCTATCGCGGCCGGGCGAGGGAGGCGAGTTCGCGCAGGTCTTGTGACAGCCGGGTGCAGCCGCCGCCGTCGCGGCAGAGGATCACGAACTTGCCGGAGGTCTGGCTGTCCGCGACCCGGCTCACCGCGAAGGCCACGAGGGAGCCCGTGTTGCCCTTGTCCGTCTCGCCCTGCTGGACCTCGATGCTCTCGGGGATCACGTCGCGCAGCACGACGGTGTCGCGGCCGGCTTCCCATCTTCCGGCGTCGGCGCACTCCTTGGTGCGCTTCTCGAACCGGCAGCGGGTATAGCCGATGGTCAGCACGCCCGCTGGATCGAGGGCGACGGACGTCATCCTCGCGTAGTTTCGCGGCGTGCAGCCGCCGCAGACGAACTGGGACCCCATGGCGAGCTGGTTGATCTCGTTGTCGAGCTGGATCGCCCGCTGCAGGTTCCGCAGTCCGGTGCGGGAGGGTGCCGCCGCCGCAGTCGGGGGCGTCGCGGCGGTGCCGAAGTCGGCCGGATGGGCCTGGACCAGGGTGGCGAGCCGGTTCAGGTCGTCCCGAATCGCGGCGCACGTCTTCTGGTCGGCGCAGAAGATTCCGGCGGTGAGGTCCTCGTCGTCATAGCTCATGGCGGCGCTGTAGCCGCTGTTCCCCGTGTCCGACAGGCGGCCGCCGCTGATCGCGCCGTTCGCCGAAACCTCCGACAGGTCTACCCAGGTGCGATAGCGCCGCCACTTGGACGAAGGCGTGCATTCGCTCGGCGAGGTCTTGAAGGTGCAGACATCGGCGGTGATGCGCAGCGACCCGTCCGGCAGGGCCTCCACCCCGGCCATGCGCTCGACGTCCGGCGGCTTGCACGTGCGGCAGATATACCGCTGGCCGCGGCTGGCGGTGTCGATCCGGCGGCCCAGCTCGGCCGCCTGCGCTTGCGGTCCGGAGGCTTCGGTCTCCGGCTGCGGCGGGCTGGCGTTGCCGGGCGTCGGCGCGGCGGCCGGTACGTCCTTCGTCTCGGCCGCTGCCGCGGGCTTGGCCACGGCCAGCCTGATCAGGCTCCGGATGTCGTCCGCGGCCTCCTTGCAGGCCGCCTTCGAGGCGCAGATCAGCATCGCGTCGCCGGTGCGGCCCGTCTCCGTAGTGACGCAGCCGGCCGAGTCGTCGCGGCAGGCGATGCCGATGGCGTGACCCTTGGTTTCCAGGGTGGTGTCGGAGGGCAGGGGCGGGAGGTCGAACGGCTTCACCTGCGCGGGGTCGACCTGCACCAGGACGATATGGGCCGTCTCGGTCTTCCAGTCGCACTTGGCGTCGCTGTCGTCGGTGGTGGTGCAGTGCTGCTGCGTCACCGTCAGCACCCCGTCGCCCACCCCCGCCGATTCGCCGCGGAAAAACTGGTACACCGGCACGGTGAACCCGCCCGAGCGGGTGGTGACGATCACCTCGAACCGGCTGTCGCGGGTGATCTTGTCGAGGCGGTCGGCGGCGGCCTTGCCGTGCGGTCCGTCATCGGCGCCGCAGGCGGAGAGGCAGATGGCCACGAGGGCCGGGATAACGAGCGCCGCGCGAAACACCATCGGCCCTGCTCCTGTTCCGTGGGCAGAAAGCAGCAGGATACCGCATTGCCGGTGGCCGCCAACGGCAAACGGAACAGCCGGCCGGCTTGTCCGGAGTCAGGCGTGGATTTCCCAGCCGCCGTCCAGGTTGAAATCATGGCCGGTCATGTAGGAGTTGGCATCGCTGGCGAGGAACACCATCAGCGGGCCGCCGTCCTTCATGGGGTCGCCGAGCCGCTTCATGGGGACCGAATCGGCGTACTTCTTCACGTCGTCGGGCCGGGCCTTCTCCCAGGATTCCCAGGCGTCGGTCCGCAGGAACGGGTTCACGGTGTTGATCTGGATGCCGTCCGGCCCCCATTCCCGGGCCGCGGTGCGGGTCATCACCCGGATCGCCTCCTTGGTGACGTTGTAGGAGGTGTTGCCGGGATCGCCGGTCATGCCGGCGGCGGAGGCGAAATTGATGATCTTGCCGCCGCCCTGCTTCTTCATGTGCGGATAGACCGCCTGCATGGCCCAGAGGGTGGCCAGCGCGCCGGTGCGGAAGGTGTATTCCAGTTCGGCGTCGTCGGTGTCCTGCACGGCGACGAACACGGTCGATTTCTGCGGGTTGGCCTCGGTGCCGAAGCCCTGCGCGTTGTTCACCAGGATGTCGACCCGACCGAACTCCTCGACCGCCTTGTCGACCATGGCCCTGATCTGGTCCTTGTGGCCGACGTCGCAGGCGACGGCGATGGCCGTGCCGCCGGCGTCGCGAATCTGCCGGGCGACGGCCTCCGTCGTCGCCGGGGTGCGCGAGGCCACCACCACCTTGGCGCCCTCCTTGCCGTAGGTCAGCGCCGTCGCCTTGCCGATGCCGCGTCCCGAGCCGGTGACGATCGCCACCCTTCCGTCCAACTGTCCCATCTGTCTCCCCATTCTGCCGTTCCGGCGGTTACCGGAAATTGTCACCTTTGTCGGCTAAGAAGCAAGCCCGAGCCGGATGGCGGCCGCGCCGCGCATGACACGGCGCGCGGAACCCGGTAGCATTCGGGCAAGGGCTGGAGGGATCAAATGAAACTGGAAGGCGGATGCTATTGCGGCGCCCTGCGCTACAGGGCCGAGGGCGAGCCGGTGATGAAGGCGCAATGCCATTGCCGGGAATGTCAGTACATCACCGGCGGCTCGCCCAACGTGCTGATCGCCATGCCGCTGGAGGGCTTCTCCTACACCAAGGGAGAGCCGAAGCAGTTCACCCGGAGCGACATCCCGCGCCCGGTGACCCGCGAGTTCTGCCCGGTCTGCGGCACCCACGTGCTGACGCGAGCCAAGGGCTTCCCCGGCGTGATCATCAAGGTCGGCACCCTCGACGACCCGAGCCTGTTCGGCGGCCCGGACCTGGCGATCTTCACCAAGGACATGCAGAGCTTCCACCACATCCCCGAGGGTGTTCCCGCCTTCGAGCGCCTGCCGGAGTAGTTGCCGCCGGCAAGCTTGCCGCCGCCGCCGCCGCTTCCCATGTCTTGGCGAGAGGACGCTGCCGTTCCTCGATTCTCGGCATGTCGACATGATCTACGCGATTGCCATGGCGCTGGCGCTGCTGCTGGCGACGACGGGCCTTCACTTCGAAGGGCTGCGACTCACCTATAGGGGCGTTCTGGGACTGGGGGGCAGCAACCGGCGCAAGGTCGTTCTGGCCATGCTGTGCGTCTTCTTCGTCCACCTGGCCGAAATCGCCCTCTATGCCGCCGCCTACTGGTTCGCCGATCAGGTCATCGACATCGGTGGTTTCGCCGGGCCTCACGTATCCGCGCCGGGGGCGTCGTTCTACTTCTTCTTCTCGGCCCAGACCTACACCACCCTCGGCCTCGGCGACGTCTACCCCACCGGCCCGCTCCGGCTGCTGGCCAGCATCGAGCCGATCAACGGGCTGTTGCTGCTGGGCTGGTCCGCCTCGCTGACCTACTACCTGATGCAGCGGTTCTGGGAGCAGGACCGGCGCGGCCTCTGACCGCCCGCCCTCACGACGGCGCCGTCACTTCAGGACGAAGTTGAGCAGGGCGGCGAGGCGCAGCCCGCCCTTCTTGAGTTGCTCCGCCGTGATCTTCTGCTTGGCGTAGGGGTAGTCGGGGTTCAGCAGGATGCGGTCGCCCTCGGTGGCAGCGCCGTCCAGGTCGGCATAGGCGGCGGACTCCGCCTTCTTGGCGGATTCCTCGCACCATTTGGTGACGTTGCCGTGGGGCCAGATCCGCCGCTCCTCGGGCGTGATGTCCTGGGTCAGCCGGCTGACCAACTGGCCGGCCGTGCCCCCCAGCGCGTCGACCACCCGGTCGTCCCAGATCTGGAAGAGGTCGGTCTTCTCCTTGCCGAGCAGCACCTTCACGTCGCGGCCGTGGTCGTTGCCGTCGGTGCCGCAGCGCAGCGGCTGGTGGATGTCGCCCATCAGGCCGATCAGGTACTTGAGCGCTTCCGTCCGCTCGGCCTTCGGCCTCGCCTTGTCGGCGACGGTCTTCATCTCTTCGGTCATGCGGGCGATGGCGCAGTCGCCCTTGGGGCAGTCGCGCTGGGCCGAATAACCCTCGGCGCTGACCGGAATGTCGACGAAATGCCATGCCCGGGTGTCGGGCCGGCTGGCCTCGATCTCGTGGCTCCAGTTCGCCGCCTGCATCATGGTGTCCTCGACGCTGCCGCCCAGCAGATCCCTGATCTGGGAGCGGGCAGCGTCGGTAAGGTGGCGCGCGGCGATGCCGGCGACGACCTCGTGGCCCTTCTCGCCCCACGCGAGGGCGGCGCCGGGAAAGGAGATGGCGGCGAAGACGCCGGCGATCAGCAGTCGTTGAAATATGCTCGGCATGGTCCTCCCACTGGTTCTGCCGGCCCCGCGATCCGGCCCGGAACCGTAACCTCTGAACAAGCCAGGCTCAACAGCGCCGAAGGAAAGCCGTAACGCCCACCGCCGCTTCAACCAGCGCGGGGCAGCCCGACGCGACAGGGCCCCGCCGGTTGCAACCGGCGGGGCCCCGCGATGGCACCACAGAACTCAAACGGTCGGCCCTGGTAGTGAATCTCCTGCCGACCACGACTCGTACAGATGATATAGGCGCTGCGCCCCCGGGAGCAAGTCACGTCGGTGTGACTCTCGACACCGGCCGTGGATTATCGGCCGGTTGCCGACCGCGACGTGTAGAACCAGAACGCGGCGAGCAGCGCGCCCTTGACCAGCGGCAGGGAGACCAGCGAGACGGCGAGGATGAAGACGGACAGGAACAGGATCGTCCACAGGAAATGGGCGTGCAGGGTGCCCTGCGCGACGATCATTACCGGGATCAGCGACAGGCCGACGATCAGCATGGTGAACCAGGGCGCGGCGTCGTCCGGATGGATATGGTCGAAGCCTTCGCCGCAGGCGCCGCAGCGGTCCGCCTGCTTGAGATAGGACAGGAACAGCCGGCCCCGCCCGCAGTTCGGGCAGCGGCCCCTTAAGCCTCTTCCCAGCGCCGAGCCCAGGGTCACCGGCGCTGTGTCATGATGCTGATGCTCCATCGGCAGATCCTTCGTACGTCACCGTCCGGTCATCATAGCGCAACGAGCGACGCCGGCCGTCGCGATCATGGCAAACCGTTAACATAGGTAAAGTCGTTCCGAGCGCGGCAGTGTATGCTTGGCGGCACTACGGGATGGGCCATCGGCAGCGGAGGTGGAAGACCCTATCGGGCTGCCAAGAGTTTCCGAGATCGCAGCAGTTCCGCCTCATGTACAATGTCTGGAGGCGATTATCTAGGGTGTGTCGGCGTCTTGAGCGGTTCATTTGGGTGTGGACTGGCTGAAGGCTTGCCGCTTCTTTCGATGACATCCAGGGGAGCCCGATGAATCGCTCGGCCCAGGTCCTGGCGACCAAGCTGCGGACCCTCAGCAGCCTGTCGGCAGGCGATCTCGAATTGATTGACCGGGTGATACCCCCTGCGTCGCATTACGAGGCGCGGCGCGACCTCATTCGCGAAGGCGAGGTGCCACAATACGTCATGCTGGTGGTCCAGGGCTTCGCGTGCCGCTACAAGACCCTGCGCGACGGCAAGCGGCACCTGGTTGCGCTCCTGCTGCCGGGCGACTGCGGCGACTTGCACGCGCCTCTTCTGGATCACATGGATCACGGCATCGCCACCCACACCGCGTGCCTCATCGCCAAGATACCGCGCGAGGGAGTGCTCGACATGCTGGAGAGCCCGGCGCTGGAAAAGGCGCTCCGGAGATCGACGCTGGTGGACGAGGCCATCCTTCGGGAATGGCTCCTCAATATCGGGCAACGCCGGTCGGAAGAGCGGCTGGCGCATCTCCTGTGCGAACTCCACCATCGCCTGCGTGCCATCGGAATGGCCGGGGAAGCCGGTTACGACCTTCCGTTGACGCAGGCCGAACTGGGCGAGATTGCCGGCCTGTCCACCGTGCACGTCAATCGGGTCGTGAAAGAACTGAGACGCAGGGAACTTGTGTACCTCCGTCGCGGAAGGGTGGAAATTCCCGATCCGCGCCGCCTCGCCTGGCTTTGCGGCTTCAATGCCAATTATCTGCACCAGTTGGCGGAGGCGGGAACATTTTCGTGAGACGGGCAGATACCTGATCTGGAGGCCTTCATCCGCCGTACACTGCTTGGGTCGTACATTGGGCAACGACTCCCAACCGCCAGGCTGTAAATGGAACTCTGTCCGTGCCCAAATATGCCTTCACGCTGACGACGACTGAGAGCGGCATCGAATCCTACACGGTGGAACTCACCGACAAGGATGCCGCGATATCTGAGGCGCTCAAGTCCATCGGTCAGATCATCGCCGAACTGACCCCGTGCAAGGACGGCGAAACGGTGTCGTTGGAAGTGACCGGGACCGGCAGCCGGCTTGTGGCGAGGGCGACCTTTGCCCTGGATTTCGAGGACTAGGTCACATACCCATAAATGGGATTCCCAAATGTGGGTCGTTGTGATTCCCTTTCTGCAATCGGCAGGAGGCGGTCATGGCGCGTTTCGATCTGACAGATTTCGAGTGGTCGGTTATCCAGCCACTTCTCCCAACGAAG